>CAZYPU010000006.1:0-14934 GCA_964649665.1 uncultured Planctomycetia bacterium | reverse complement strand
TAGGAGCCATTTCCTATATATCCGTTCTGGGTTATGTCGCCGTTTGAGTAGACATATAAGTCCAAGGGCTCGCTTGAGTAGTTTGTATAAACACTTTCCATGGTAACGGAGCCGGGTTTGTTACTATTACCGACATAAATTTGGCCGTTGTCATGGCTCACGGTTAGGTCGCTCACGGTTAAATTGGTGTTGCCGCCTGAATGACCGTCAAAATAGACGTTGTTCGCGTAGATATAATTAGAATTGCCGTCAAAGGCGGCCGCGCCGCCTCCGTCCTGGTCAAGGTTGAAGTTTACCCTATAAAAGTAGTAGGAGCCATTTCCTATATATCCGTTCTGGGTTATGTCGCCGTTTGAGTAGACATGTAAGGAATTGTAGTAATAGCTACCACCGGAGTAGTATTTATGGATATTTCCTATGGTAACGGAGCCGGGTTTGTAACTATTACCGACATAAATAGAAAAATAAGAGCTCGCTCCACTTATAGTTAAGCCGCTCACGGTTAAATTGGTGTTGCCGCCTGAATGACCGTCCAAATAGACGTTGTTCGCGTAGATATACCTAGAATTGCCGTCAAAGGCGGCCGCGCCGCCGCCGGCCTGGTCAAGGTTGAAGTTTACGCTATAAAAGTAGTGGGAGCTATTTCCTATATTTACGTTCTGGGTTATATCGCCACCGGAATAGATGCATACGTAACCGCTGGTGCCAGTGTTGAAAGGGGTAATGGCTCCGTTAATGGTAACGGAATCCATGCTGTGGTTTCCTGCGACATTGCCAACATAGAGGTTTCCGCCCGGCTGGATAGTGTCCAAGACGGTATTTTGTGAGCCGTCTATAAAAATATCATAGCCTCTTGAAGACGAGATGGTCCCTCCCGTATGATTGAACCTTCCTATATCGTCGTCTTTGTCCCCTGCCTCATTTATTGAATCAGCAAAGAATTTTGTAAAGCCGCCTGTGTTGGTTACGTCATATAAAACATTTATGTCCCCTGTCGCAAAGTATGCTGTATCTCCGTTTAAATCTATGGGCGCTACCTGCGCAATCCATTCAGGGTCGAATTCTATATAATTCGCGGCGTATGAACCCCCGATGCTAAGGCCTTTGCCTGCCTTAAATGTTATAGTCCCCGTATCCATATCGGCGGTCATTGCGCCGGCCGTCACTATTGAGCCCTGGCCTGCTTTTATGAGGATATTTCCCTCCGGGGCGCGCACTGTCGCATCAATGTCTATGTCGGAGAGTTCCGTATGCACTGTGATATCGCTGTGTTCCGAAGTTATATCCCCTCTTGCCATGATATCTCCGGGCGTGGTGATGGATACATCAGCTGCAGCATATAGAGTGCCGGTTGTCTTTATATCAGCTCCTTCTGCTATTATTTCTATGGAGCCGTCCTGGCCTTCTACGACGCTTGTGGCCTGCATTACTCCGTCATTGTTGACTGCGTTCTTAAATAAGTCCTTTACTACGTTTGCTTTAACCAATACTAATCCTGAATCCGCCTGCAGGGTGCCTGTGTTAATTATGGCATCCTCCACTCCTTCTATCTTTGTTTGAGTGGCTTCATCTATCGCAACCTGAATAAGGCCGTCCTTATCGAAGGAAAGGGTCATCTTCTTTCCGCTTGCAAGGAGGATTGAGCCCTGTCGAGCGGCAATGAAGCCCTCGTTTTCGACTGAATCCGAAAGGAGCGCTATAAAGCCGCCGTCTGCGGCTTTGAGGTTGCCCTGATTTATTATTCTTGCTGCCTCATCAGAAAGTTTCTGGAAATCATAGTTTCCTGCCAGGAAGTCCTCGTTTGAAATATATAGGGTGGAGGCGATGAGGCTTCCTACATCAATACTGGCTGTAGGGCCAAAGGTTATGCCGGATGGGTTATATATAAAGATATAGCCGCCTACCTGGCCATTTACGTAGGAGGTAAGGGTGCCGTTTAAGGCCGATATGCTGCCGGTTAAATCCTTGTTTAAGACGCGTGAATCAAGAGAAGGCAGGTAGTAGATTATGGATTGGTTCGCGTTTGTATTTAAGCCATCGAGCCAGTTGAGGATGGTATCAGGGCTTGCGGCTGTAACCGTGATGTGGTCCGGGTCCGCGGCGTCAATGACTGCGCTACCGTTTTCTACAGTGACGTTGGCAGCGAAAGCGCCTCTTGCGGGAAGGAACACGATGCAAACCACAACCGTAAGTGCAGTTATTCTACGTAGCAGCTTAATCATTTATTATTTTTTTCCTTACGAGCCTTGCGCTTGGCCTTGCGGGCTTCCTTTTTGGCTTTGCGCTTGGCTTTGCGGGCAGCTTCTTTGGTTTTAAGTTCGGCTTTCCGGGCTTCTTTTCTAACTTCGGGGTTTTTGGCTGTTTCGAGTATCTTTGAATAAAGCGCTTTTGCCTCGGCGTAGTTACCTTTATTAAACAGCGCCTCGGCCTTCTCAAGCATGGGCCGGAGCTCTTCCATCTCCTTTTGCGCTTCTTCTTTTTGCTTCTCTTCGGCTATCTTTTTATCAATCTCTTTAATTCGCGCCTCGGCCTTGCGGGCAATGGTATTTATGTCATACTTGTAGAATTCACAAAAAGCGGGGCTAGTCCAGACAAAAACGGATATAAATAAGGCCATTAAAAGCGCCCTTCTTAGTTTCATATTATTTCTCCTTGCTTTAGTAACAATATCTTTTCATAAACTTTTTTTGCCCTCATGTAGGCTCCATTTTTATAAAGTATTCCCGCCTCTTCCAAATATGCCTCGGCCTTTTCTTCCTTTTCAATCGCGTTATCGATTTTGGCCTTCGCTTCGTCAATAATCACGTTTTTTCTGCTTATGACCGAAATAAACAAAGATCTTGCCTCTTTATACCGGCCTTCTTTTTCTAAACCAAGCGCCTTTTCGTAAGAGTCTATCACGTCAGCCGGCACATCTTTTGCCATGGTGTTGAGTTTGCTGCGGATGCGGTTTTGCATCATCTCTTCATGTATTTCTTCGGACTCTTCCAGCGTTGGTTCCTTTATGCTAAAAAGCACGTGGACCATGGGTTTCCTGCCGAAGGTTGAGGGCTCTCCTACGGGCCACGCCACGTCAAGCCTTCCGGATATGCACTTCAGAAAATCTACCCTCAGGCCAAAGCCCGTACCCGCCAGATTTTCATCGCTTCTACCGGATTCCGAGGAGCTTACCGGCCGCACGAATCCCCAGTCCACGAAACCAACCCCCTGCACCGTACGGCGCGGGTTTATGCCGTAAATATTGAAATCCTTCGGAATAAAATAGAACGGGAATCGAACCTCCGCGCTTCCATTAATGCCGTAGTCACCGAGGGCTTCGCCTTCGGGATATCCGCGCACCGTATAGGCGCCGCCGATACGTTTTTGCTCCGAACCGAAAAGCGGGTTGTTCGTCGCCTGCCCTTCAAGGTTCAAGAGCAATGCCGCTGAAAACGGGAGCCGGTTCATGCGTGAAAATACAAAATTGTATTTTAAGAAGTTCGCGCTGTCGGGGTGATCGGGGGCATCATTGTCTTCGGCGAATGACCCCAGGAAGTTCGAAGGCGCCATGTTAAGCTCGTTTCTTAGGACAGACCTGCCCCACCGGTCACTTTCTTCCACGGTCAGGCCTGCTTTCATAATCCTGAGGCGGTCGTGCGACTCCTCTACTTTCTGTATCTCGGTTCTGGCCTCCTTGAGGTCCAGGCCGGCGTCCACCTGGCCGCTCAACCAATTAAAATCGAATACGGGATGCCGCATGTAGAATGAGCACGTGGTAGCCGTGCTCTCTATGTCCCAACCCGCATAAGCGGGGTCTATGTTCGAGAGATAATTACGGTTTATGTTTACCACAAAGTAACTAAGCGCCGCGCCGAGTTTAGTCCCAAATTCATTGACCGGGACCGTATAATCACCGGCTATGCCGCGTAAATTGCCGGTATTGGAATGAACCACTCTTATGTTAAGATCATCGTCATATCGAAAAAGCCCTGTATCCCTGAGGCTATAGGTATTCTGCCAGAGGCCTGTGGACTTATTGCCCACGTTATTTATCGTATAACCCACGTGGACAGGGGACCTGTCCTTTACCGTGATTTCGAGGTCTGTTGTCCGGGGTTCTTCGCCGCGGAGCATTGTAGCTTTTACGGTTCTATCGGGATTCTCGTTCAGGTATAAAAGGTCTTTCCTTAATTCGTTGTAATCAAGGATTGCGCCCGGTTTTTTTTTAAGCCTCTTCTCTACTATGGATTTTCTTGTATGTCGCGCTCCCTCAATATCGAATTTCCCGTATTCCCCTTCCATCACCTTGATGATTACTGTTTCATCCTTAACCTTTTGAGGCGGGACATATGCCTGGGACGTTACATAACCCTTTGAAGCATAAAGCGCGGTTATTTTTTGAGCGAGTCCCATGAGATCGTCAAGGGTGAGCACTTTATTTTCGTATTCCCGGACGATCTTCTTTATGGATTTAGGCGAAAGGATGGTATTTCCGACAATCGTGATTTTTTTGATAAAAAATTTCTTTTTGCTTTCAAGTGGAGGGGCCAGCACTTCTTCATCTTCTCTTTTTATCTCTACCTTTGGCTTGCGCTTTAATTCTTCATAGGGCTTCTTTTTTAAAAAGGCTTCTTCTTCTTCGGCGGCAGTAGGTATGGGGGGCGGGGCCTGGGCAAATAGCGGGCTTTGGATTAGAAGAAATGATAACCCCATGCAAAGAACTATCAAGTTCTTGTTGATAAGATTAATTCCTTTCACGTTTTTATCGCAACCTCAAATCATTTAAAATATGCTATTAAATAGAGGCATGATAATATTCTTAGGTATATCTTATTTACAGATACCTCGATAAAGGCACGATATCAAGTACTGTCATTATAAATTTTAAAAGTGGAGCCGACGGGAGTCGGACCCGTGACTCAGCGTTGCGAACGCTGCGTAATTCCACTTTACTACGGCCCCCAAATTTTCGCCTTAAGTAGGGCACTCTTAAGAGTGCCCTACTTAAACCCTACTGAAGATGAAACGAAAACGCTAACAAACCCTATTCTTCCCTTCGCGCTTAGCCTTATACAGGGCTTCGTCGGCTTCCTTTATAAGTTGATATTTTTCCATCCCGGCCCTGAAATCGGAAACGCCTATGCTTATTGTAATCTTAAAACGTTTTTCGTCTTTTTCAAAAACCCCCTCAACGTAACTCCTGAGTCTCTCGGCGACCAGATGCGCTTTCGGCTTTGTGGTCTCGGGCATCAGGACGGCAAATTCCTCTCCGCCGTAGCGCGCGGCAATGTCTACTTTTCTTATGCCGGTTTTTATAAGATATCCGATTTTTTTCAATACTTCATCGCCCGTCTGGTGGCCGAATTTGTCGTTCACTTTTTTAAAATCATCTATATCCATAAGGATAAAGGAAAATGGCCGGTGGTAGCGGTTGAATCTCGCCACCTCCTCCTGGGTGCGCTTGTTGAGATACTCTATCCTGTAAAGGTTTGTAAGGGCATCCTTGATGGCGCGGGAATAAAGCCGGGCATTGTCTATGCAGGTGCTAAGCTGCCTGCCAAAGGCGTTCACTATATCCATGTCTTCCTTGACATAGGGCGTGCCGTCGGTTTTATCACCCAGGCTCAGAAAACCCACCATATCCCTCCTGTGATAAAGCGGCATGCTGTAAAAAAGCGGCAGGGTAAGCCGGACGTTAATTTTGTCAAATGCCTTTTCCATGGCTCCCAGGTCATAATCTTCGCAAAAATCGCCGATTTCCTTCGCCACGTAGACGTTCCCGTCCCGCAAAAAGTTCACAAAAGGGCTTGCGATGGAGATCTTTTTTATCCCCTCCAGGTCGTTTTTACCCAGCCCCCTCGAGGCAAATAATTCGAAATTGGCCGAGTCTTCATCGTATAAATAAAGGGCGGCGCTTAAGAGGCCCACCGTCTCCACCATGGAATCGAGTATGTAATTCGAGAGCTCATCGAGATCGTTTATTTTGTCGGAAACACCGGCGAAATTTTCCAGAAATTTATAATACTTGATCTTTTTCTCGTATACTACGCGATTGGTAATCTTACTCAGTTTAAGCAGGCCCGCGTAATGGGCCGTAAACAAAAGGTTCACCAGCACGACGCTTCCCGAAATGGCCGAGGCGATGAAATAATCTAACCCCGCCATACGGTGCAGGACATGTACTATAAAGATATGTATAAACAAAACGAAAAGCGTGAAATAGGATAAAACGACCGTCCGGTTGATAACCATATCCATTTCGTAGACGTTATACTTCAGTATCGCGTAGCTCACCACGACAAGATAAGGTATAACACAGAATACGCCGAACGGAAAAAGTGCTATTTTATATACGGCCAGGAAAAATCCAAGCGGCGCCATCATTCCCAGGGTCATGCCCGTAAAAATCCATATCCTCTGGTTCCGCTTGAAACCCATATATAATTTCGCGGAGTGAACGAGGTAGTAAAATCCGCAGAAAATAAAACCAATGTAGACGGCCGTAAAAATATTGAATGCCGGGCCCGGAACCGTTGTGTAGCCGAAATAAGCGCATCTTGAGATGCTTTTTATAAATTCACCGGGCAGGATAAATGACGCGGCGAAGAAAAGAAACGATACGATGTAGACCTTGCCCAGGATCTGCTTCCTGAACACTTCCCTGTCGGAATAAACAGACAAAAAGTGCAGGAACACAGGGACTATAAAAATTAGCGCCGCGAGCGACGTCCTGAACCAGTAAAGCGCCGCGAGACTGCCGTTTGCATCCATTGCTTTGTAAATGCAAAAATTCCAGGTGCAGAACAGGATATTATAAGTAAACCATACGGCATTTCGCGCGCTTTTCCTGCCGATGATATAGATGTAGGCGCCTACAAGAAAAAGCGTCACCGAGTTTATCGCGAACGTAAAAGATATTAAGTTCATCATGATATATTATTCCCCCGACACATCACTTTTTAAATTCGGCTTCGGCAATTTTATCGTTTCCATATCCTGAGCTTCTCCCCATAAAGCAAAGGCTAAAAGAAATGTGGCAATACACACCGGCATCCTGCATCGTGCACCCTGCAGCCTGTTACTCATTAAACGTCCTTACCGCTTCCTTTATCGTATTATACTGGATCATAACCGTATCTTCCCGGTTAACCGCATATCCGCCTGCCAATACCACCGCTATCGGAACCTGATAATTTTTTGCCTGATCATAGACAAAAGAATCCCGTTTTTCAAGGCCGTTTACGGTAAGAGCGAGATTTCCTATCTGGTCGTGTTCGTAAGGATCCGCGCCCGCTACGTACATGATAAAGTCCGGTTTAAAATCGGATATTATCTTCGGTATGTTCTCCTCAAGCGCAGCCAGGTACTCCCGGTCCTTTGTCCTGTCGCGAAGCCCTATGTCCATATCGCTTTTTGGCTTATGAAAAGGGTAATTATTTTCCTGGTGCACGGAAAAAGTAAAAACATTTTTATCATCCCTGAATATGTGCGCGGTGCCGTTTCCCTGGTGCAGGTCGCAATCTATTATAAGCGCTTTTTTCACTTTTTTCCCAACTATGATTTTCCTTACAGCAACCGCTATGTCATTTAATATGCAGAAGCCCTCGCCGTGGTCCGGAAAAGCATGGTGAAAACCACCGCCGAGGTGTATGCCAAGGCCGCTCTCCAGGGCTATCTCCGAAGCGCGTATGGTACCGCCCGATGAGAGCATCGCGCCTTCCATCAGTTTTTTAGAATACGGCAGCTCCAGCGTCGCTAGCTCCGCCGGGGACAGTTTTCCGTGTTTCAGTTTCTCAAGGTATCCTGCCGTGTGAACGCGCAGGATGTCTTTATCAGAGGCCCTGTCCGGCTCGACAAAAGCGATCTTATTTATGATGCCCAAATCCTGTAAAAGCCTTTTTTTTATCAGCCTGTACTTTGCCGTAGGGAATACGTGGGCACCGATGTCGATATAGTATTTGTCCGTGTAGACAATTTCCGTTTTCATTTACTTTCACAAACGTCATTGCGAGGAGCCCTGAGCTTGCCGAAGGGCGACGAAGCAATCCCTCGTGTGAGATTGCTTCGGCTGACTTCGTCAGCCTCGCAATGACAGCTTACGTTAGTTCGTCAATCATGCCGGCGGTGGCGTCGGAAATAAGCTCCCAGTCCTCCTGAGAATGTATGGCAAATTTTTGTTTCCTCTTCCACTGATCGACCCTTTTCTGCCAGAGATAGAAGCACACCTGTTTTCTCCCGTAGCTTTCCAGGAGAACCACCGCTGACCACCAGCCAAAACGCTTATTGATCGTCGTGTATCTGATGACCTTAAGCGGCGCTATAATCGGAACTTTCTCCGTCTCTCTCCTTGCAGGCCTATCCATACCTAACCTCCTTTTCTTTCTTGTAGCTTAAAGCTTACGGCTTATAGCTACTTTCTTAAACTAACCTTATAATCCGGCGCTTCGCCCTCGAGCACAATATGGCCTTCCCTCGCGAGCCAGCCTACACTCATAAGAACGATATCTCTCGACTTATCGCCGTTTTTCACGATATTTTCGAGTGTATCGGTCTTACCGTTATCCTCGAGGTAGTGCCAGATTTCCCCGGCCATTATACCGATTTGAGTAATCATGATACCCGCACCCCCTTTTCGTTAATACTCTTACACCTCGGACACCTGGAAAAGTCCTCATCCTTAACATCTATGTACACATAGCTGCAGACCGAGCACTGACATATGTCCCGGCGCTTCACCTTGAAAGCGGTAAACCCGGGATCCCTCCCCAGCCATATCCATAAGATAAGAACGCATATCACCGTGCAGAATAAATAAATGAATAGGGCCATCGATATGTCTATTTTAATCATTATCTCGCTTCTATCACTACCGTAGCTATACCCCAGTCGGGTTCAGATTTTTTTTCCGCCGCGGGCGGCGAAAAACGCCATCGCTTCAAAAATTTCGTGGCCTCCATGTCTATCTCGGGAAACCCGCTTGAGACAACCGGCGCCACGTCGTAAACAAGCCCCTTGCCGGATACGAAAAACTTCAGTTTAACGACATATTCTTCGCTATCCCCGTAAAGGCCGGCGGGAACGGCGTGGAAATCCGGTTTAAAAATGATTCCCCTCTCGGCCGCAGGGCCCTTCAGCTCCGGCGCTTTCTTATCGCCCGGGCTATGGCGGATTACCCCTGTAGTGTGCGCAAGATACGGCGGGATCTCCCGCGTATCCCTGAGATATTCCCGCAGAAAAAAAACAAACCCCTCCGGCAGCGCCTCGGGCAGCAATTCCTTTCGGACCTTTCTTCCCGGGCCTTCCGGCCTCAGGTATACTTTATCATGAAATAAAGTAGAACTTGCGTAAAGCGTCTCCGCCTGGGGTTTCACATCCTCGGTCAAAAAATCGAAAGCGGTTTTCTCCAGGATCGGCCCCAAAAAACCTATCTCCTGATGTACATTGGTCGGTTGAACGCTAGGCGTTACCACGATGCAGATAGCGCATATCCAGAACAGGTGCCATATAGTCGAAAACACAATTGACAGATTGAAGATCCGGTCACTAAACAAAATTACCTCTTCGGAGTTGTCGCGATATTCAATTTCTGTATCCCCTCGGACCTGCACAAATCCCAGACTTCCACTACTTTTCCAAGCGACGCTTTTCTGTCGGCTTTTATCAGAATCGGTTTTGCTTCTTTTGCGGCTATCTCCAGACGCGAAGAAAGCTCATCCCGCTCAATCAGCTTTTCGTCAAGGTAAAGTGAATTGTCGTCCGTTACAACGATTACAAGATTCTCCCTCTGAATGACTTCGCTCGTAAGCGCATTGGGGAGGTTTATCTTTATGCCCGGCTGGAATATAAAGCTGGATGTCAACATGAAAAAGATAAGAAGAAGAAATATCACGTCTATAAGCGGCGCAATATCCAGCAGGCCCTTTTCCAGGGATACCCTTCTCTTAAATTTCATACCACCTCTCGCTGATCCGACAATACATTTACAAGTTCGGTCGCGCTCTTTTCCATGTCCAGCACGAAATTATCGGTCCTGCTCACCAGGTAATTATAAACAACGTAAGTCGGGATAGCTACGGATAGCCCCGCCACGGTCGTTATAAGCGCCTCCCAGATTCCTCCCGCCAGGTCGCCGGGGTTCACCGGGACCATGCTCATCGCTTTTTCTTCTATAACCTGGAACGCCTTAAGCATTCCCACGACGGTCCCCAGGAGTCCTAAAAGCGGCGTGATATGCGCTATCGTGGCCAGAACGCCCAGATTCTTCTCCAGGAGCGGAACCTCGTGTATGCCGGCGTCCTCAATAGCTTCCTTTATGTCCTGCCGCGGCCTGTCGTATTTCATGATGCCGGCTTTCAGCATGCGCGCGATGGGTCCCCTGGTTACATTGCACATGTCCAGGGCCTCCATCACCTTGTTGTTTTTTACTTTTGCCGATATCTCCTGCATGAATTTTCTTGTATCAATCTTGGCGCTCCTGAGACACCACATCCTTTCGATAAAAACGGCGAATGCCGTTATGGAACAAAGTATGATCAGCCCCATTATGGGACCGCCTTTAATAATAAACTCCCACATTGTTTTCTCCTCTCTACTTCTTCAGCCTAAGCCACTCTAGTCGCTCGCTTGCGTACTCTGACTCTTTAACATCCCTTTTCACCAACCGCTCATATACGCGTCTGGCCTGGTCCCATTTTTTCATGCTTTCCAATAGCGCCGCGCATTTTAACTCCGCCCTGGCCGACCAGAAGGTGCTCTTGGGAAACATATAACTTACTTTCAAATACTCAAGAATTGCCGATTCCGGATTTTGATTTAATTCGTATGATTCGGCTATATCGTACTGTATGGCGGCATTAAAATCGTTGTCTTCCGATGTGTGCGCCTTCTTAAGGTATTCGATTGCCCTGGGAAAATCGCCTTTCTCTATGAAAATCCGGCCCATTTTCCTGTTGGCCGTTCTTGCAAACGGCGTATTATTGTGCTGTGTTACAACGGCATTGAATTCTTTCAAGGCCTCGTCTTTCCTTCCCTGCTCCAGTAGAATATCCCCTGTCCTGAACATCGCCTCCTGGCTCCATTCGCTCTCCGGGTAACTTTTGTAAAGCGTCCTGAATTCGCGCATGGCCTCCTGCGAATTTCCCTCTTCGTAAAGAGTCCACGCGAACCAGTAGAAAGCGTCATCTACAAAACCGGAACGCGGATATCCGGAAATAACCGACTTGAAACGCTTTTTGGCTTCCTTGAACTTTCCTTTGCGGTAAAAGTATTCCCCGAACCACATCTCGACCCCCGCTGCAAGCTCGGCATCGGGGTATTCTTTAAGAATTGCTTCAAATTCCTTCAGGGCGTCTTTTTCTCTGTGCAGCCTGTAATAGCACCATCCCAGCTGATAACGCGCCGTCTTGAGAAGTTCGGTATCGCCGGAATCATTTATGATTTTCGTAAAAATCGGTATCGCGTCGCCATATCTGTTCGCGTTATAAAGTGAGAGGGCTTTCTGAAATAAGGCGCTCCGGCCGAGC
Organism: uncultured Planctomycetia bacterium; assembly: GCA_964649665.1. GTDB lineage: Bacteria > Omnitrophota > Gorgyraeia > JABMRN01 > RBG-13-46-9 > CAZYPU01. Next base: position 3,433 of record CAZYPU010000006.1, on the reverse strand, counting down.
GGGCTTCCGGGCGCTTCCTTTATGATTTCGTCAAACTGGTCGGCCGCCAGATCGAAATTTCCTTTCTTGAAATAAAGGGCCCCAAGCTGGTAGTGCGCCTTTCCCTTAAGATTCGAATCCGGGAAATTCGCCAGGAGATACTGAAAAGTCAGGATACTTGAATCAACCTTGCCCTCAAGCGAAAGGAGCCTGCCTACTTCATACTGCGCGTAGTCGGCCCACACGCTATTCGGGTATCTTCTCAGGATGATATTATAAGTGTCGACAGCTTCGTCATATCCTTGGAGCTTTTCATTAATCTCGGCTATCCTGCAAAGCGCCCCCACGACGAGCTCGGCCTCACCGGAACGCTCGAGGACTTCATTGAATTCTGCGAGCGCCTCCCGAAGCCGGCCATTTTCCCTTAATGCCCAGCCGAGGTTGTAATGAAAGTCGTCAGCCAGTTCACCGGAGGGAAATTTCCGTATGGCCTTTCCGTAGATCTCTATGGCCTTTTCAAAATCCTTCTCCTTGTAGTAAAGCTCGCCAAGCCAGTAGTGCGCGTCGGCGGCGCAGGGCGCATCGCTGAAATCTTCTATAATCTCACGGTACAGCTCCTCAGCCTTGTCGGCATTACCCAAGCGGCCGAGCGATTGGGCCACCCCGAATAAACTTGCCGAAACAAGATCCGTCCCGCGCGCTTTTTTGCGGCATTCGTCGAAAACTTCAATCGCTTTCGAAAAATTTCCCAATTTGAAGTGCGCCCTGCCCTTTTTGTATATGGCCAGTGTGTTCCACGCGGCACTCTGCGGCATTGAAAGCGCTTCGTTAAAATTCCTTATCGCGTCTTTAAAATCGCCGAGGTTGAAGCTGGCATCGGCAAGCATGTAGTAAGCGTCGGCCCTTTTGTCGTTCAGCGGGTATTTTTTCAGGAAGTTATAAATCCTGAGGCGCGCGCCGGCGAATTCCTCTTTTTCATAAGACATTTTACATAACATGTACTCCGCTTTTACCGCAAACGCGTCGAGAGGGAATTTCGATAAAACCGCTTCAAAGCCTCGCTCGGCGCGGACATAGTCGCCGAGCTTATAATGGCACCATGCTATCGAATAATAGCTGCTTGAGAGAAACTGGGAATCCTGAAATCCGTCTATTATCTTCTGATAATAGTCGATTGCCTTGTTGAGATTGCCTGACTTGAAATAGACCTCTGCTGTCCAAAAAGCCGCCTCGTCCGCGAGGTTGCCCATACCCGGGTTTTCGGCAACCATCCGGAATTCATACAACGCCTTCTTAAACTCACCCACGTTGTAGAAACATTTTCCCAGCAGAATATAAACTTCGCCCTTGTAAGCGGATTCGGGATTTTTTTCCAGGAATGACTGTAATTTTCCTTCGGCGAGATCGTAAAATCCGTCCTGGAACGCTTTTCTGGCAAAAAGTATCTCGGCTTCCTCGTGCTGCGCGTATAGCGGACGATTGGAGGCCAATAGACAAAGTATCAGGGGTACGATAGCCTTGTATATAGTGCCCATAGGTAGTTTAATATATTACCACTTAAGCCGCCGGCGTGCAAGGACAAAAATTGCGCCATTCTGTACCAGGAAAGACCGGATGAAGCGCAGGGTCTCCGGCTCAGCATAAAAAATTATGCCAAGATTTTTTCCCTTGAATTTATGCAATTTGCTCATTGCACAAAAGGAGTGGCCCTGCAGCAGAGCTGCATGGCATTTTCTGGTATTGCAATTTCGCAAATTACTAAATTCTACGGTCGAAAATATTCGCCGGAGCCCTGCGCCTCATCCTGTCTTAAAGAAAAAGGGGACGTTTCACTTTGATATAACTCGTTGTCAGTACAGGGGTTACAACACGTCGTTTTCCGGATTGCAAGGTGTAAAAGAGTGGAAAACGACCGTTCGTAACTCATTGCCGCATAAAGGGTTAGGACAAAGTGAAACGTCCCCTTAGGAAAGTGCTGGGTTAGTGCTAGACCACCTTTTATCTCAATTTTTAAAGGGGGCGATTGAACTCGCCTCACACCAACAAGTGTGGGCTCAAACAACAACCGCCCTTTTTGTATCAAAAATTGTCACAAAGAAAACCTCTAAAAATCTCGATAAAAGGCGGTCCTGGCTTTTCGAAAGCTTGAACAAGACCTAAGCCTCCAGGGGTACCTGCCAGGCGGCGAATGCTCTCGACAATAGAATTTCGCGCTTGCGCAGTTGGTATACAGGTCTAGTTCGAAGAAATAGCCGATGGTTTCCGCCTACGCCAAGGCTTCGGCGGACAAGAAAACCATCGGCTATTTCTTTTGTATTTCCTTAAATCCAACGAGCCCTTCGCTCGGCTCAGGATTTCCTTCGGTCACAAAGCGCAGAAATTCTACGGAGAGAGCTTTACACAATATTTTGTGTGAGCCGCTGGCTCGCACCCCTGGAGGCTTAGGTCTTCTTCAGAACTTTCTTAAGGAACCGGCCGGTGTGGGAGGATTTGATTTTAATGATCTCTTCGGGCGAACCCTTGGCTACGATCTTTCCGCCGAGGTCACCGCCTTCGGGGCCGAGGTCAATAATATAGTCGGCCTGCTTTATGACGTCGAGATTATGCTCAATAACGAGAACCGTATTTCCGCCGTCGACGAGCCGCTGCAGCACACCCAGGAGCTTGTCTATATCGGCGAAATGAAGTCCCGTGGTAGGTTCGTCGAGAATATAGAGGGTCCTGCCGGTAGCTCGTTTAGAGAGCTCGGTCGAAAGCTTTATTCTTTGAGCTTCGCCGCCGGAAAGAGTTGTCGCGGACTGCCCCAGCTTGATATAGCCGAGCCCGACGTCGGAAAGCGTTTTAAGCTTTGCCTTTACAGGCGGAATATTTTCAAAAAGGCCGAGCGCTTCTTCGACGCTCATCTCGAGCACATCCACTATGGACCTCCCCTTGTACTTTACCGCAAGCGTCTGCTCGTTGAAGCGCTTGCCGCCGCATACCTCGCAGGGGACATACACGTCTGGCAAAAAATGCATCTCTATCTTTTTTATGCCGTCCCCGGCGCACGCCTCGCATCTTCCGCCTTTTACGTTGAAACTGAATCTCCCCGGCTTATAGCCCCGCATCTTCGACTCCGGCAGCTTTGAGAAAAGAAGCCGGATGGGGCTGAAAGCGCCCGTGTACGTGGTGGGGTTGCTCCTCGGCGTCCTTCCGATCGGGGACTGGTCTATCACGATTACCTTGTCAATAAATTCTGTACCGGTTATTTTTTTATGCAGGCCCGGCTTTTCTTTGGACCTGTAGAATTTCTTGGCCAGCGCCCTGTAGAGAATTTCGTCTACGAGGGTGCTTTTGCCCGAGCCCGATACACCGGTAACGCAGATAAAAATGCCCAGCGGCATAACTACGTCAATGTTTTTCAGGTTATGCTCCGCGGCGCCGATAACTTCGAGCGTTTTCCTGCGTTTATAGC
>CAZYPU010000005.1:0-44133 GCA_964649665.1 uncultured Planctomycetia bacterium | reverse complement strand
GGTCTATGTTTATAATACAGCCTGTTTTTCTCACGGCGTTTTTTACACTTCCTGTCCTGGCAAGGCTCGGGCAATCCAGGACAAGCGCTGCCTCAAAGCGCCTCCTCTTCAGGCAGTTTTTTTGCCCGATTAAATCCACCTGCGGCAGAAAACGGTAGTGCCCGGGAATCTTATCGTGATTAATCATGGCGAACTCCTTGCCCATGCCCTTGAGGAGCTGTGAAACCGCCAGCTGGCTTCCCAGGGAATCGCCTTCCGGATTCACGTGGGAAGTAATGAGGAAGGTGTTGTATTTTTTAATCGCCTGCGCTATTTTTTTTATTGCTTTCATCCGTGGCCTCTTTGTTCAGTTTGTGCAGAATCTCATTGATCCTGTCGGAATGCTCGATAGTCTCATCTATTTCCAGCGCGATATTAGGCGCGTACCTTAGTTCCAGCTCCTCCGCGATACGCTTGCGTATGTAGCTTTTCGCGCTTCTTAAACCGCACGCGAGGAGTTTCTTCTTTTTATCCTCGCACATTGTGGTGTAATAAATTTTCGCGAATTTGAGGTCCGGAGCCATCTCAACCCTGGTCACGGTAACAAGCCCGTTTATGCGCGGGTCTTTCAGCTGGGTATGAATAATTTCTCCTGCCAGGCGCCTTATCGCCTCGGATATCCGTTCAGATCTTCTTGTCATTTAAATAATCTCCATTTGATAATCGTTTACGATTATATTTTTATTTTTTTCAAAAAAATCCCTGACCCGAATTCAGGGTCGGGTCTATATGGGCCTTTTCGTTGGACACGCAGGATACGCCGATTGTCGCCGCCTGCGGCTTGTCATGGTTATCAACCTCTGAAACCGAAACGTTGAATGTTTTCCTGATCCTGTCTTTAAGACCCGTAAGGACAAATCTTTTTTCTTTTAAAGACGCGCTGTTTGTAACATGGGAATCTATTTTGAGTACGCCCACTCGCATCACAGGGCCCTCTTCACAAAATCCAGTTCGTCTTTCTTCGTCTTCAGCTCCCCGTCAATCCTCTTATGCAATACTTTCCTCAGGAGTTTCGCGTATAGGGGGCCGGGTTTAAGCCCAAGTTTTTTCAGGTCATCGCCGCCTATCTTGATCCTTATCCGATTGTATTCGGCTAGAAAATCCGTTATCCTCGCGCGCACAAGTTTATTTTTCGTTTTAGCTCTTATGAACAGTATTTCCTCGAACGAGAGCGGCTCCAGAATGTCGTAAACCCTGCTTGCGAGAAGGGCCTTGCGGGAAAGCTCACCGAGCGCCTTCGGGCAATTCTTCCTGCACGACAGAAGTCTCATGCAGTCGCCCCTTCTGAACGCGAATTTATCACATACGGTTTTTGCTTCCCCGTAATCAAGCCTGTCCATAAGCGCCATCAGATATATGAGCCATAAATCTATGTGCCTCTTCCTGAAGGCGCTCCTCCCGTACCAGCCGGCGGCGAGCTTTATCGCGGCAAAAAACGCCGCCGTGCGGTGATCCGCTTTTATTTTTTTATGTATAAATCGCAGTTCGTGCAGTTCCCCCATGCGCAATATGGCTTTTACGGGCTCGGGCTCCCGCAACATCAGAATGAGTTCATCCCGTATTCTATAGTGCTGGGTGCGCGAAAACATGCCCTCGCGTATGGCCCCCCTTATGAGGCCGCCCGTATACCTGTCTATGCGGAAACCGAACCGCTGCTCAAACCTGACGGCCCTGAATATGCGGGTCGGGTCGTCCATGAAGCTTACGTCGTGAAGCACCCTGATAACGCCGTTTTCCAAATCCTTCTCGCCCCCGAAAAAGTCAATAAGTTGTCCGAAATTTGTTTTATTGATGTTCGCCGCCATCGCGTTTATCGTAAAGTCCCTGCGTTGTAGATCGTCCTTGAGCGAACTGAACCGAACGGCCGGCAGTGCCGCGGGTTTTACATACGATTCCTTTCTCGCGGTGGCAAAATCTATCTTGAATTTCGCCCCTCGACTTCGCTCGGGGCGACCCTGAGCCTGTCGAAGGGTCGTCCCGGCGCCGGGCGGCTTTCGCACGCCTTTGGGCCAGCGTACGATAACGGTGGCGGTCCCGAATTTGGGATAAACAACAAGGCTCCCCTTCAGTAAATCCGCGGCTTTGCGCCCGAAAGAAATGGCGTCGCCTTCGGCGACGATGTCCATGTCAAAATTCCTCACCCCGAGCAGTATATCCCTGACAAACCCGCCCACCACAAACGCCCTGAAGCCCTCCCTGTCAGCCAGGCGTCCTATATCGTGCAGTAAATTCACAATCTGCCCGGGTAAAACTCTTTTCATTTTGGTGGATATATTGAACCGCGCTCGGGGATTTCTTTTAAGGCGCGTTTGTTTCCTGAATATCTCCCTGTGCACGCTTTTTAAAACATCAGTGCGCGTGACGATTCCCACAAGCTTTTTATTCCCCAGTACAGGAAGCCTTCCTACGTCGTTTTCGAACATCATACTCTGTATTAGATGAACAGGCGTTTCCGGCTTTATCGTTATGACGGACCGGGACATGTAGCCCCTCACAGACGCATGCCCGTAGCGGTATTTCAAGGCTTTTCGGATATCGTTTGTCGTGATCATGCCGATTAAGCGGCCGTTTTTCGTAACGGGGGCTCCTTTCAGCCGCAATCCATCAAGAATCTTTTTCGCTTCAATGATCTTTTTATCGGCTGAAATAATTTTCACGGGACTAGTCATGATATCGCGCGCGAAAATATTCATTTTTATGTTTGATTTCAGAATGTTCTCAAGTTTTTTTCTAACGGCGCCGATGTCACTGAACTCGACTTTAGCGCTTGCGGCGCTTCTGTGGCCGCCGCCGCCGAAAGCGCCCAGGATCTTATTGACATCCACTTCTTTCAGGCTGCTTCTTGCTATTATTCTTATCTTTTTGCCCATTTTAAAAAGGACGAAAAGCACCTGGAAATTCTCCACGTCCTGGAGTTTGCGGACTATCGTGCCGAGCTCCCCTATAAAATGCTCTATCGTGCCCTCAGCCACGGCGACATTAATACCGTTTATGTTTGAAACTTTCGTAGAACCGATAAGCGATATCAGAAACGCAAGCTCCTCCTCGGTCAATTTCCTGTGAAGGTAGGACGAAACCGCCTGCAGGTTGGCGCCCCTGGAAAGGAGAAAACTCACCGTGTCCACGTCAAGCCTTGTTGTCGTCCTGTAGGTGAGTGAACCTGTCTCCTCGTATACGCCGAGAAGCATTATGGTTGCCTCCAGAGGAGTAAATTTTACCCGCTTGCGCTTTCTTAGAAGGTCCACCAGTATAGAAACGGTGGCACCGACCTCCCGGAATACGTCTTTATCCCCTTTAATATCGCCTGTGGCGCGCGGATGATGGTCGTAGACATGCACCTCTACGGAACTATCCTTGAGCAGCTCCGCCGCTATCCCTATTCTCGACTTGTGCCTCGTATCCAGTATAATGAGCCGCTTTACATCGCTCAGATCGCAGGTCCTTTCGCTTTCTACGGCTATCTTGTCCTTGACAAGGGATAAAAATTCCCTCACGGCTCTCTCCTGCGAGCCCGGCATGAGAAGCTTGGCGCCGGGATAAAGTTTCTTCGCGGCCACGAGAGAACTAAACCCGTCGAAGTCAGCGTTATTGTGCGTTACGATTAAGTCCATCTTGCCATTTGCCCTTTGCCCTTTGTCATTAACGAGTTTGTCAAAAAAATGTACCAATTACTAAAAGAGCCATTCCGCCTGTCATCCTGAGGAGGGCTGACAAAGTCAGCCCGACGAAGGATCTTATCGTTAAGATTCTTCGCCCCGCTTCGCGGGGCTCAGAATGACAATTAGAGGACTTTTTCGATAACCTTTTAACCCCTCGGGTGGAACTTCTTATGTATTCCTTTAAGCCGGGCCTTATTAATGTGCGTGTAGATCTGCGTCGTGGAAATATCCGCATGGCCCAACATCTCCTGAACGCTCCTCAAGTCCGCCCCCTTCTCCAGAAGATGGGTCGCGAAGGAATGTCTCAGCGTGTGGGGAGTGATTTTTCTTTTTATGCCCGCGGCGGCGGTGTATTTCTTCATCATCTTCCAGAGGCTTTGCCGTGATATTTTTTTTCCGAGCCGCGACAGGAATATGTGCTCATCCTGCAGTTTACCGGATAGTTTCGGCCTCGATTTTGCAAGGTATTTTGCCATGGCGTCTCTGGCGGCCCTGCCGACCGGTATAATCCTCTCCTTGCCGCCTTTGCCCTTACACCTTATAAAACCGACATCCAGGTTCAGGTTCGCAAGAATAAGATCGGATATTTCGGAAACCCTCATGCCGGTAGCATACATAAGTTCTAAAACCGCCTTATCCCTAGGGCCAAGCAAGCCTCTTCTATCCGGCAGCTCGAGCATCTTCGCGACTTCGCTCACGTTCAGCACTTCCGGAAGCCCCTTCAAAAGATGCGGGGATTCCAGCATCCCGGCTGCGTCCTCCTTTGTAACTCTTTCCGCGACAAGAAACCTGTAGAACATCTTTATGGCGGCCAGATTTCTCGCAATGGAACTCGCGGCAAGGCCGCCGTCTTTCAGAAAATAAAGGTATTTTGATATATCGTGCTTGGTAGCCTCTTTCATCTTCTGGATGCGGCGCGAATCGAGATATTTTGAGAATTTAGCAAGGTCCTGCCTGTATCCCACAATAGTGTTCCGGCTAAGTCCCCTTTCAACCGAAAGGTAATCCAGGAATTGTTCTACCAGTTCAAGCATGCTTCTTTCTCACTAGCGATAGTGGAACTCGGCCCGTGGCCGGGCAGGATCTTCGAACTGCCGTCGAACGACATCAAGAGCCTTAAGGAATTCAGCAGTTCTCTTTCGTTTCCGCCCGGAAGGTCCGTCCTCCCCACGCCGTCCTTGAAAAGTGTATCCCCCGTGAAAATCTTGCTTCCCATCCTGAGAGAGATGCCCCCCGGGGTATGGCCGGGGGTATGTATAACCTCTAAAGATATGTCGCCCCCTCGGATTATATCCCCGTTTTTCAGCGTCCCGCCGTCACCTTCATGAATTAAAACAGGGTATCCGAACCCGGCGTTGCCTGAGGTATGGTCGGGATGGCCGTGGGTATTTATGATGTTTTTGATGCGGATGCCGCCATTTTCGATCTCTGCGGCTATTCTTTCGTCAAACATTCCCGGGTCGATCAGGAAGCCTGTCTTCGCGGCCCCATCATAAACCAGATAGCAGTTTGTTCGGAGCGGGCCCACCGTGAAAGTTTTTATTTTTATCATTGCTCCTCAGAATGCTTCCAGTCCGCCCTTATCGAGCCGGCCATCTTCGAGGGGGAAAACCTGCTCCTGATGGCCCTGTATTCTTTCCCGAGAATCTGGCGTATACGTGTTTCATTGACTTTTGTCATGTTTCTCTTTTTCAAAATCGCCTCGACTTTTCTGAGTTCGCCTACATGCGGGGCGAGAGAGGCGGCCTTCTCATCTACAAGGAGCGACTCCATGGATTCAAGATTACCGCGCATCTCCTGGGAGCTCCTTATATCGCTTTTGAAATTCTCACCGAGTTCCGTCACAAGCTCCCTGTGCCAGTTAACCCAGAAGACGTAATGCTTCTCATAGAGGTCCATGGAAGGCTTTACGTCGTATTTCCTCACCCTGTAAAAAACAGGAGCGCTTTTGGCATTTTTCTTCCGCGTGAATTTCTTTTTAAGCGACGCGCATCCCGCCAAGGAAAGAACCATGACCGATACAACCGCAATTGATAACAGTTTAAGTGAAAATCTTTTCATTTTTCCTGCTCCCCGATCAATTTCTTAAATTCGGTTTCATTAAGTATTTTTATACCCAGTTTTTTTGCCTTCGCGAGCTTTGAGCCCGCCTCTTCTCCCAGAATCAGGAAATCGGTATTTTTGCCTACGGCGGAACCCGCATTTCCACCCAGGCGCCTTATAAGCTCCTCAATACCCTGCCTCGTGTAGCTTTTTAGCGCACCGGTAACTACGAAGTTTTTTCCCTCCAGCACGGCTCTTTCTTTACTGCCGGTCATTTTCGTTCTAAGGCGGGCCTTTTCAAGCTTCTCCAGGACCTTGCGGTTTTTTGGGTTCCTGAAAAAGCTCGTAATGCTCTCGGCCATTACGGGGCCCACTTCGTTGATCGCCGTCAGGCTCTCCACGCCCTGCTTTGCCATTTCCTCAAGCAAGCCGAATTTTGCGGCCAGAGTCCACGCCGCCTTTCGCCCCACGTGCCTTATTCCGAGAGCAAACACGAGTCGGTTCAGTTCACATTTTTTACTTTTTTTTATCGCGTCGATTATATTCTGCGCCGATTTATCGGCGAATCTTTCAAGCTTTTTAACGTCCTCTAATTTCAGATAATAGAGATCCGCGTAATCCTCGAGGAGACCTTTTTCAACCAGCTGTTCAACGAGGCTCTCGCCGAGGCCCTCTATGTCCATGGCGTTTCTGGAAGCGAAGTGCAGTATGTTCTGCTTGATCTGCGCCGCACAGGATGTGTTATCACACCTTAACGCCACGCCGCCGGCGTCCCTTGATAAAGGCGTCCCGCATGAAGGGCATTTTGCCGGAATTTTGACGGGCGCCTCGGCGCCGGTTCTTTTCTCCCTGGCCACACTTAGGATCTTCGGGATAATCTCGCCGCTTTTCTCCACGAATACCTTATCCTTTATTTTAACGTCGAGTCGTTTTATCTCGTCGAAATTGTGCAGCGTCGCCCGCGACACGGTCGTTCCCGATATGCGCACGGGTTTTAAAATGGCTATGGGGGTTACCGCGCCGGTGCGGCCCACCTGCACTTTAACGTCGAGAATCTGGGTAAGGGCCTTTTCGGCCGGGAATTTATAGGCAATCATCCAACGGGGGCTTTTAGACGTGCTGCCGAGCTTCTTCTGCTGGCTAAGCGAATTAACCTTTACAACCATGCCGTCTATCGCGTAATCCAGCCCTTCGGACTTTTTCTGCCACCTGTCGCAAAACTTTATCACTTCTTTTATGTCCCTGCATTTTTCCGCGTGCGGTATTACTTTTAAACCGAGCTTTTTAAGAAATTCGAGCAGCCCGTAGTGGTCTTCGATATCCACTCCCCTGTACCGGCCCGCGCCCCATATGAATATATCCAGATGCCTTTTTGCCGCAATGCGCGGGTCCAGGAGCTTCAGCGATCCGGCGCTCGCGTTACGGGGGTTGGCGAACAAAGCCTCTCCCCTTTTTTCTCTCTCCTTATTCAGCGTGTCAAACCATTTGCCGGTCATGAATATTTCGCCGCGCACCTCCACGAGGAGAGGCACTTTTACGTTTTTACGTGAAAGGTTGAGGGGCATGCTCCGTATCGTTTTCAGATTGAACGATACATCATCACCCACGGCCCCGTTGCCCCGCGTAGCGCCCCGGATAAATTTCCCGTCCGCGTATGTAAGCGATACGCTTACGCCGTCTATTTTAAATTCGACGACATACTCATACTTTTCCTTTCCCAGGTTTTTTCTGACCCTTTCGTCGAAACTCTCAAGTTCTTTGTGCGAATACGTGTTATCCATGCTTAGCATGGGAAGCGCATGCCTTACACTTTTAAATCCTTCGGCCGGTTTTTCGCCAAGGCGCTCGGTCGGGGAATCGGGTGTCCTGAATTCAGGGAATTTTTCCTCGAGGCCCTTGAGCTCCCTGTACAACCTGTCGTACTGCTGGTCCGGGATTTCGGGGGCGTTTTCCACGAAGTACTTTTTGTCGTGGTATTCTATCGATTCTTTTAATTTTGATATTTTTTTCTTGGCGGCCGTTTTATCCATAAAATTATCCATTCGCCGGCCCCGCAGGACGGGCCCGGCCTCAGGATTCGGTTCCACAGCTGTAGGGCCGTGGAGCTTCAAACACCCGCGCCCAGCCTGTACGCGAAAAAGCTCGGCAGGGCAGCTTTGAGAGTTTTCCTCTGGGCTTTTTCTACGTCGTAGGCAAGCCTCTTTAATTCCACGGTAAGCGCGTCCGCGTCATACACGCAGTAGCACAATCTCGGATCGCCGTCCCTGGGTTGGCCCACGCTGCCCGCGTTAACGATCAGCCTCTCACCCTTAGATATTTTTGTCTTTTCTTTGCAGAAATACTTTAGTCGGCCATTCTTGATCGAGAAAATACCCGGAACGTGGGTATGGCCCACAAAACAGATATCCGTTTTCATGAGGTTTAGGGTTCCGCCCGCGGCAACGCCGTCGGTCATGTAATGAAACTTCGCCGGCTCCTGCAATGTGCCGTGAACCAGCGTAAGGCGCTCATTTCTGTATGTAAGGCCGGCGCCCTTTAAAAATGCGAGGTCATCTTTTTTTAAATTTTGTTTTGTCCATATGACGGCTTTGCGGGCGGATTTGTTAAAGCAACCGGTGTCCGTAAGCCCCGAACATGCGGCGTCGTGGTTTCCGCGTACGGAAACAGCGCCGAGCGCCTTTGTCATTTTAATGCATTCGCGCGGGTTCGCGCCGTAACCGACTATGTCGCCGACGCAAAGATACCTGTCTATTTTCTCACGGGAAAGGGCCCCGAGGGCGGTTTCGAACGCCTCCAGGTTCCCGTGTATGTCTGCGATTATTCCGTATCTCATCCGCGGTAAAGCTTTATGCCGAAACTGTTGAATTCTCCCGTTGCCTCGCCCCAGCTTGTCCTGACTGAGCTGACATAGCGGCCCATTGCCTCTTTGATTCTATTCATGAACATATCTATGTCGTCTTTTTCGCCCTCCGCCACAACCTCCACGGTTCCTTCGGGACGGTTCCCTACCCACCCTTTAAGCCCGAGGGAAACGGCGATTTCTTCCGCGGTAAAACGGAATCCCACACCCTGCACGGTGCCCGAATAAATTATGCGCGCGCGTTTGGGCATCTATTTCAGCGCTTGCCTTCTGCGTGCAGTTTTTCCTGTTCCGCAAGCCGGCTAAAAAGTTTCTCTGATACAAATTTTGCGAGGCCGTAATCGCCCGAGGCGATTTCTACGCCGGATTTACCGTCTCCGAGCGGCACAATAAGTATCCCCAGCTGCGTGGTATCTATGCAGAGCGTGTAAGCGTTGTCGAACCTGTTCGCGGTAAGGAAATATTTTTCCCGATCTTCACGAAGCGGCCGGGCCTGCATGTCCTTTACGGATTCCAGGGCTTGCTCGTAGCAGTAAGCGGCGCCGAGATCGAAGGTTTTTGCGTATTGTTTCTCCGCGTTTTTAACGTCTTCAACCGACATACCCATGAAAAGTTCCCGGATCTGCATCGCCGAACACCCCGGCAGGAATACGAGTAAAAATAGGATAACGAGTATTTTCATGCTTCCCCCATCTAGTAGGCTTTGGGCGCAGACTCTCCCGAAAGAATTCCCTGACAAAATGTTGGTCGGGAAGGCGGGATTCGAACCCGCGACCTCTTGGTCCCGAACCAAGCGCGCTAGCCAAGCTGCGCTACTTCCCGACGCAAACGATATGTCAAATAATTCCTGCGGAGAAATCCCTTCGAGCAGGGTCCCTCACTCCCGCCGTACTGCGTATGGCGGGATTAATTCGGCCATGGACTTATGTCGCTTTACTCCATAAGTCCAGGCCTCATTGAACAAGCGCGCTAGCCAAGCTGCGCTACTTCCCGAATTTTCGCCTTAAGAAAATTCGATGCTGAGAAAGTGTTATCAATCCGACCTTATGGAAGGATTGATCACTTTCGAAGTACCAATTTTCTTCCTGCTTACATAATAAAATTATAGCATACCAATATATCATTACGCTATATAAAAAGCAAATAAAAAAGGCGAGTAAAAACTCGCCTTTTTTGCTTACAGCTTAAAGCTTTTGTCAGAATTTGAGCGAGACTCCGGCATCCATGGACCAGGCGTATGTCGTTATGTTAGCATCGTTTATAAAATTACCGGCGTTGGACATGCTATACTTTATCTTGGGCGCGTACATGAATGCGACATTAAGCGAAAGGTTTTTCATTAAATCAGCGCCCAAGCCGCAGGTAATGTGGTGCTCGGTTATGGCCGGAAGCGCAATACCTTCAAAAGGCCTGTCTTTCTTCAGTGGGTGCTTTCCGTAATTATATCCCGCACGGATTGTGAGTTTTTCAACAACAATTTTTTCAAGGATATCGTATGCCACGCCAAGTTTATACACTGCCTGGTTATTCCAGTTTACGTTCCAGGCGGCCGAATTGCTGAAATTTTCCCTGTACTCGGGCTGATTCTTTCCGAGAACGTGGTTCCAGTTAATCCACTCTATGTCAAAACCCATACGCAGCTTCTTATCAGGCTTCATGCCAAAGCCAAATGTCAGTGTTCGGGGTTGATTAAGCTGCAGTTTATCCCTGCCGTAATCAGTATCGTATTCAAACGGGGCGAAGGCCTGTTCGCTCTGATAGGCAAGACCGAGTGATATGAAATCCTTCGGCACCTCCACGGGTAACGCATTGGAGGGCTTTACCAGCATGCTGAGAATATACCCGCCTCCCCATGCGCTTCCGTTACGATGCGCACGCTGCTCGACGCCGGCTGCCTCATAATCTAATGTGGCATAATTTATGGCAGCGGCCACGCCAAACGAAAACACGTCTTCAAAAGAAAATGAAGCTGCCGGGGTTATCTGCATGCATTTATACTCGACATACGTTATGTTGCCATACAAATTCCTCTTGTATTTGATCTCTACCCCTGAAGTTCCGTGAAGGCCGACTCCGACCGCGATATTTTCATTGAAGGGAAAAGTAACGGCAACTGCCGGTATAAGAATCGGGTCCGTGTCGGATATGAGGGTAGCGCCGTTTTGGAGAATCGGGGCAAATTGCGGGGCGGGCACAGCCAAATTGCTGGTAGCGTTATATCTGGCAGAAGCCACACTTAATGTAAGGCCGAGATCCACGCGTTTTCCGACGTCGTGCATGCCAGCCGGATTCGTAATAACGGTATTCGCGTCCAGGGGAAGTCCGACGCTGGCCCCTCCCATTGAGCGCTGGATGGGGCCGTAGCCGATAAGTTTAACGCCGTTTCCGGCATATGCTGAAGAATGCAGTATGAATAGGAACAACAAAACAAGTGCGCTCCGAAAAAAGATCTTCCTTATCTTTAGCATATGGCCTCCGGTTTTCTCATTTTCTTAATTAGTAGATCCCGTCCTGAAGGAAGAATTCGGGATCGTCAATAATGGGCCTGTAATCCGAGGGGAACGGTATGGGGAATGAAATTACCTCATACCCGCCGACGATCATCCTTGCGGCTGTCCGAAAAAATCCGTCTAAAACACCCCATGTGCAAGCGGCGAGAGGGCCGCTTTCCTCATTCGCCTGGCCCATGCGGTAAGGCAGCTCCACCGGGCATGTGATTATGTTTGCCAGGCCACGCCCGAGTTTTTTAAGCATAGTATCCGCATACGCGCTTGAGGCGAAAAGAAGACCCATGATAGATATGAGTACAACAATTTTTTTCATGCTTCCCTCCCTTTATTTACATCAAATATACCATATAATATTGCCATAATCAAATAAATCCGTTGTTTTTTAGGAAATTGCCGGTAATAGCGGGCGATTCGTTTTTTCCGTATAATAAGCTGTTTCGCACGTATTTTCCCAGAATATCAAACTCTATGTTCACTTCATCGCCCGCACTTTTATATTTCAAGGTTGTGCCACGGAGCGTATGCGGAATGAGAAATACGCGGATGACGCTTTCATAAAGCGCGCCCACCGTCAGACTTATACCGTCTATAGCAAGAGAGCCTTTCTTCGCCAAATAAATATTGTCGCCGGGTGAAATCGCTATGTCTATGCATGGGCGCGCGTCCTTTTTTATGGATCTTATTTTCCTTGCACCGTCAACGTGCCCCAGAACAAAATGGCCCTCTATGCGCTCTTTCCATGCGCGGGACCTTTCGACATTAACGATATCATTTGTCTTCATGCGCCTGAAAGAAGTATTCCTGAAAGTCTCTTCGATAATATCGAATAAAAGATGATCCTTTTTTATTTCTACCACGCTAAGGCATACGCCGTTTACCGCTATACTGTCCCCGATTTTTACTGAATCCTGCTTCTTCGAAAGGTAAACGGATAACCGGCGCGTATCACCTTTTCTCAAGAGGTCCTTTACGATGCCGGTCTGTTCGATAATGCCTGTAAACATATTTATTTTATCGCGTCCAGATACACATTGTTGATCTTTTTCGCTTCCTTCCCGCAAAGCCCTGTTTTTACCACAATGCCGTTTTTCCGCAGAATATCGAGGCCTTTTCCGTTCACGATGGGATTGGGGTCCCTCATGGCAACGTAAACTTTTTTTACGCCGCTTTTTATAAGGCTATCCACGCAAGGCGGCGTCTTTCCGTAATGCGCGCACGGCTCGAGATTAATGTATAAATCCGCGCGCCTGGCGCTTTTTCCGGCTTTTCTTAAGGCGAGGACCTCGGCATGAGGAGCGCCCGCTTTTTTGTGATATCCTTCGCTTATGACTTTCCCGTCTTTTACGACAAGACAGCCGACAAGCGGATTCGGGTACGTTTTGCCTTCCGCCTTCTTCGCGAGCTCAATCGCCCGCATCATAAACTGTCTTTCGATGTTTCCCATATAACTTTCTTCTTTTTCTTTATCGTTATGGCAGCTGCCTTAATATTTTTTCGTGTTAAGAATGGCCGTTCTTTCATACCGCGCCTGATCTTATTCTCGCCGCTTCCTGCTTAAGCTGCTCCACAACACTATAGGGGACTTTCACACTGCCGAGAAGCACCCTTCCCTTTCCCATGCCGTGACAGTCGGAACCACCCGTAATAATGAGGCCGTGGTCTTTTGCCATTTTTTCGTATTTTTCGCTCTGCGAGGAGGAATGACCCGTATGGTGGGTCTCGATTCCGCGTACGCCTAATTTTATAAATTCCCGCACCAGCGAGTCGTCGCCGATAGTCTGGGGATGGGCTAGAACCGACACTCCATTTGCCCGCGATATAACCTCAAGCGCCTCTTCCGCCCGGAAGCCGACGTCTTCCACGTAGCATGGCCTGAAATCACCTATGTATTTGTTGAAAGCCGCCTGGATCGACGGGACCGCCTTCGCTTCCAGAAGGGCCCGCGCCAGATGCAGCCTGCCGACCGAACCCTTGCCGCCGGCTATCTCGATTACCCGGTCCTTTTTTAGATTTACGCCGAACTTTTCCAGCTTCGCCAGCATTTTATCAAGGCGTTCGATCCTCCCCCTTTGTATTCCCCTCAGTATTTCCCGAAACCACTTTTCTTTCCAGGAGATAAAGTATCCCAGAATGTGGATTTCCTTTCCGTCCTTTATTACCGTCAATTCCACTCCCGGTACGATTTCGATCGAGATTTCCCGGGCGCGTTTCATCGAAGGCCCTATCGCGTCAATGCAATCATGGTCACAGATAGCAATACAGGAGAGCCCTTTTTCCGCGGCGGTATCTACAACTTTTTCGGGCGAGAAAGTTCCGTCGGAGAAGTCGGTATGCACGTGGAGATCCGCGTATGGCTCCTGAGCGGGGTCGACTGGGTTCACAGAGCGGCCCTCTTTTCGGTTTTATTTATCTTGTCGAGGACGCCGTTTACGAATTTACCGGAATCCTTGTCGCCGTACCTCTTTGCCATTTCGATGGCTTCGTTTATGGAAACCTTCGGCGGTATGCCTTCCGCAAACAAAAGCTCGAAAGTAGCGATCCTCAGTATGTTTCTGTCGATTATCGGCATTCTTTGAATCTGCCAGTTTGTGGCGTATTTGGAGATCGTCGAATCTATGGGGCCGTTGTTTTTCGAGACGCCGTCTACCAAAAACGCGGAAAATTCCTTGATTTCCCCTTTTAGAGATGAGTGGTTTTCCCAGAAGGCGCCCGCGCACTCAAGCGGCGGATCTTTCCTTACGTCAACGGCATACAGTATCTTCAGGGCGCATTCACGCGCCTTTGTCCTGTTACGCATCTTATTTTACTTTCCTGTAAAGGTTCACCATCTCGATAGCCGAAAGCGCGGCGTCCCGGCCTTTATTTCCGCTTTTTGTTCCCGCGCGTTCTATCGCCTGCTCAAGGGTGTCCGCGGTAATAACCCCGAATATGCACGGGACATTCCCGGTTAACGCGACATGCGCTACGCCCTTGGCCACTTCGCTGGTTATATAATTAAAATGGGGCGTCTCGCCTCTTATAACCGCGCCGAGGGAGATTATCGCGTCGTATTTCTTTGACTTGACCAGCCGTGCGGCGACCGCCGGAATTTCAAACGAGCCCGGCACCCAGAGAACCGAGATATCCTTTTCGTCCGCACCGTGCCGGATAAGCTCATCCTCGGCACCGTCGAGAAGCTTGACCGATATGAACTCGTTGAATCTTGAAACGACTATACCGAAACTTAAACCCTTCGCGTTCAAATCACCTTTCATCACTTTCACATTCTCCTCCTTCTTGTTCCTTCACACACTTACGCGTGTGGTATCCATCGCGTATTCCCCGCGCCTTTCGTTGTCGCTTGGGATAAACTCCGGCGAGCGCGGCTATGCATGTTTCAATACATGCCCTAACTTTTCTTTCTTTGTTTTTAAATATTTTTTATTTATTCCGTTCGGTTTTATCTCTAAAGGTATCCGTTCCAGAATTTTTAGCCCGTATCCGTCAAGTCCCACGATTTTTTGCGGATTATTCGTAAGCAGCTTTATCTTCTTAAGTCCGAGATCGGCCAGAATCTGCGCCCCTATACCATAGTCTCGTAGATCCGGCTTGAATCCGAGGTATTCATTCGCTTCAACCGTATCAAGCCCCTTATCCTGAAGTTCATAGGCCTTCATTTTATTGCCGAGGCCTATACCCCTGCCTTCCTGCCGCAAATAAAGCAAAACGCCTTTCCCTGCTCTTGAAATTATATTCAATCCTTTCTCGAGCTGCTTTCCGCAATCGCATCTCGAGGAATGGAATACGTCGCCCGTTAAACACTGCGAATGAACCCTTACAATGACGGTACCTTTCCCCACTTCACCCTTTACAAGGGCTATATGACAATCATCGGTAACTTTTGACCTGTAGGTAACGGCCCTGAACTTCCCGTACTTCGACGGCAGGGTTGCTTCGGAAATGCGCTCAATCAGTTTTTCGCATTTCCGCCTGTGGTGAATTAATTTCTCTATCGTGCAGATCTTCAGGCCGTGCTTTCCGGCAAACTCCAGAAGCTCCGGCGTCCTCGCCATTGTCCCGTCTTCGTTCATGATCTCGCATATCGCGCCCGCGGCCGGGAGTCCGGCTATTTTCAGTAAATCAATGCACGCTTCCGTATGTCCGGCCCTTACAAGGACCCCGCCTTCTTTGGCGCAAAGTGGAAAGATGTGGCCGGGCTTTATAAAATCCCCGGAGCGGCTGGTTTTCGCGGAAAGAAGTTTTATCGTACGCGCCCTGTCGTGCGCCGATATGCCGGTTGTGATACCGCTTCTCGCGTCTACCGAGATGGCCCAGGCGGTCCGATAAGGGTCTTTTAACTCGCTTGACATTGGATTCAGGTTTAGCCGCTCGAGGCCGCTTCGCTCCATGGGAACGCAGATAAGTCCCCTGCCGAACTTGGCCATGAAGTTTATCGCCGAGGGGGTTACCCTGGAGGCGGCTATAATAAGGTCACCCTCGTTTTCACGAGAGGCGTCGTCGATGACAACGACGATCCTGCCATTTTTTAAATCTTCTACGACTTCGCTTATATTGTTGAGCTTCATCTTGCCAGTATTCCTCTTATGGCCCCATCAAAAAAAACGAACCCCGAATTTCTTCGGGGTTCATGCTATCTTGCGATCTTCTCTACTCTCGTAGTCCGCGTTTATCTTCTCCCATCCCGACTGTACGGTCGGCCCCGGAATTTCACCGGATCTGCGCCGTGCCTTTCAGCACGGAACCCGTAGGCTATCACTACCGGTTGAGGACTTGCGCCTCACCCCGAAGATATGCGTGTATTTTAACTCACCGGCGCAGGCGTGTCAAGAAGAAAAAGATTGCCCGGTAAGTAGCGAAGAAGGAAGCCTATATCCCGGCCACATAAAGAAGATTTTAGACTTTTATCGAGATTTTTAGAGGTTTCCTTTGTAACAATTTTTGATACAAAAAGGGCGGTTGTTGTCTGAGCCCACACCTGTCGGTGTGAGGCGAGTTCAACCGCCCCCTTTAAAAATTGAGATAAAAGGCGATCCTGAACGAAGTGAAGGAAAAATCTTCAGTGGCCGGGATATAGGCTTCCCTCTTCGCTAATTACTCGAACTTCTCCGCCATTTTGATCCGCTCGGAGATCGGGGGGTGGTCGTAGAAAAGGAGTTTCACGAGTTTTGAGGGGTTCCGTTCGGCGAGGTTCCGTTCGGCGAGTTTTCTCATAAGTGATATAAAAACATCGCGGTTTTGTATCGTCCTAAGAGCGAAAAGATCAGCGTTTCGCTCAAGGTGCCGCGAGAAACCATTCTGAAGCGGTCCCAGCGCGAATGTCACCAGAAAAAGAACCAGCATAAACGCCGGGAATACCTTCATGTCGTAGATGTGTTCCGCCCCGAGTGAGGCGGCCACCGGTGAGGAAACCAGGTATAGCGCGAAGAAAGAAGCGAACGTGGAAAGCGCGCTGAAAGCGAGTATCTTCCAGGTATGAAACATTTTGTGGTGGCCGAATTCATGCGCCAGGACACCCGCTATTTCGTCGTCAGTAAAATTCTCGATGAGGTTATCGGCGAGAAGCACCCTGCGCGTGGCGCCCATGCCTACCACTGCCGCGTTAAGCTTGTTGGTTTTTCGGCTAAAATCTATCTTGTAGACATCGAGGACCCTTATCCCGCATTTTCCGGAAAGATCTATTATCCTTTTTTTAAGCTCATCGCCTACCGGGTAATACTTGAAAAACAGCGGTATTACAACGAGCGGCGCAATCTTAGCGAGAATAATCGTGGCAAGAAGATAAAAAACCGCTATCCAGATCCACCAGGCGGAAAAATTTCTCAAAAAAAAGTATAGTGCCTGTATGAACAGAATGAATATCACAAGGGATAAAATCCCCTTCTTAATATCATCGGTAAGCCACGCAAAAATACTCATGTTGGAAAGACGGAATTTGCGTTCTAAAATGAATCCCGAATAAAAGTGAAGCGGAAATTCAAAGGCATAATTAAGGAGGCTGAATATAACAAGGAACACCGTAAATGCGAGGTAAAAATTCGCGATAAAGCTGAATGCCAGCGTTTTTAAGCGGGATGCGAGAAAGATTTGAAAAAGCACAAGAAAGAGAAGCGTAAAAACTATTCCCGCCAGCCTTAAACGAACTCTTATTTTGTTATACCTGGCGGCCTCTTCGGGGCATTTAGGCATGCTTTTTATTTATTCTTTTTCCCAAAACCCGACAGTGCCTTCTTTTTTGTTCTCGTGCCCGACTGTATCTTGCGCAGCCTTATCCAGTGCGGGGCCAGCTCCGGGATATCCAGTTTCTTTTTCGCTTTTATTGCGGCGACTTTCTTGCCGATATCGTAATAGAGCTTTTCTTTCTGCATCGCTAAATTCATAATATCGAATTGTATTTTTCCCGCCTTAGAAACTTTGACAATTTCTTTTTCACTCTTTTTGACTAAAGCGCCGAGGTCCTTCCCGAACCTACTGAAACCGTCCTTGGTCTGATCCAGAAACTTCGCGAAATCCTTCTGAATATCCTTTTTCTTCACCGTCATATTAACCCCCTTTTTCATGTTCAAAGAAATCCTTGTCGTCCGAGGCCCACCTGTATTTACATATGCCGCGTTTGGAATTTTTTACGAATTCCACGAGGTATTTTATTTCCTCGCCGGGATTTTTCTTTTCCATTTCTCCTATCGCCTGTTTTGTATTCAGGCCGGATTTGTAAAGCAGCCTGAACGCGTCTTTTATTTCATTTATGACGCCGTGCTTAAAGCCCGCCCTTCTTAAGCCGACAAGATTTATCGACCAGACTACCGAAGGGCCCCTTACCGCCATGAAAGGAGGAACATCCTTGTTTACTCCCGAAAATCCCCCTACGATCGCCAGGCGTCCTATTCTGCAGAATTGGTGCACGACGACGTTTCCGGATATGAACACCTGGGATTCCACATTAATATAGCCGCCGAGAAGCGCTCCGTTAGCCAGGATGACATTGTCTCCAAGGACGCAGTTGTGCCCGACGTGAGAGAACGCCATAAGAAAATTTTCGTTTCCTATTTCGGTAGCTGTGCCCTCTTTGGTACCCCTGTGAACCGTTACATATTCTCTTATAATATTTTTTTTGCCGATACGAAGATAGGTCTTTTTGCCTTCAAAGGCAAGGTCCTGCGGAAGGTGGCCGAGGACCGCTCCCATGTGAACCTCGGTCCCCTCGCCTATTTTGGTACCGCTTGCAATATAGGCGTGGGCGTAGATCTTTACGTTTTTGTCTATCACAACGCCGTCTTCAATAATGGCGTAAGGGCCTATTTCGACGGTTCGATCTATTTCGGCATGCCTGTCAACTATGGCGGTAGAATGAATCTTGCTCATCTTGATTAAGTTATGTTATTTCCTCTCCAGTTTGTCGATGATCCTGTTTATCACGTCGGCTATGGGCCGCAGGTCGTCGTCTTTTCTTATCCTGAGGCGCATAGAATAATCGCCTTCTGAAATTTTCTTTAAGTCGTTTTCGAGACGCTCAAGCGGCCCTATCATTTTGTGGCTCAAAACCGCGCCCCATATAAAAAGGAGAATTACTATGGGCGGCACGCCAACTAAAAGCAGAAAATTGATCCTTTCCACTACGGGGAACAGGTTGTAGGCAATGGACTCCGGTATGGCCAGCTGTTCGGCCATAATCTGAAATAGCAGGTAATAAAGGCATCCGCCCACGATAAATACGGGAAGTAGTATGGAAACAAAGATCAGCGCAAGGTATTTGGTCTGGAGGGGGTTTTTCGTGATAAATCTTATTCTCATTTGTAACCTATCTCTATTTCGTCGTAAACGGCGTCGGCGTAAGTTCCCGTGGAATCCGCATCTGTCATGAATGATATGGCGCCGATGTTAAGTTTCGGTTCCTCCCCGTATAATTTCACGTAATCGGCGACTATATCTCTTTCTTCCGGGCGCCAGGCATCCGACTTTCCGCTCTCAAGCACCAAAACCTTTATATTTTTCGAATACCCGCTCTCACCGCACGTCCCCGTCGGAAGGCTTTCCGCCCATATGTACTCTATACATTTTGAGTTGGTAAAGAAAGCGGCAGGAAAAATAACATAGACGCGGGCCGCGAAATCTTCCTCTTTTTTACCTTCTATTGTCTCCGGAAGGCCCCGCCCGGGAAATTTATCGACGCGCCACTTCCAGCTTATCACGGGGCTCTTTTTTACATCAAGCTTTATTTTGTAATACAGGGCTGACGCCGTATTCTCGCTTTTTGCCCTGACGTAGGAAAGCGCGCCTCCCTTTTCTATAACGTAAACAACCTTCCCTTTCAGTATTTTCTCTTCCCACTCTTTAAGGGAATTTTCTTTCGAAAATGGGAAATACCTTATGACGGCGCCTATGTCGATCCTTTTCCTGCTGAAGAAGTCTCCGAAAGGAAGTCTTTCCCGAAGAAGCACTAAAAGCGCGGAAGCGAAAATGAGAAAAATGACCAGCCCGAAAGCGGCCCTCCCAAAGAATGTTTTCTTCATATGCCGCTTATCGCTTCAGTGTCTCCATTAAAAATGCGGGGGTTAAGCCTTCTGAAATTTGTCAATAACAAGCGACATTAAAAGGCACGTATTCGCACCGATGAAATATCCGATAAAAGATGAGATGTATGGGGCCAGGATTGATACACCCATCAACTTAGAAGCGATCCCACCAAGCAGAAGAATAAAACCCAGAAAAGTCAAGCATCCGGTAGCAACATTCATCTATATACCCCCTTTTTAAAAAAACCCAGCACTAATTTTTCTCAAAATTAGCGCTGGGTTAAAAACATGCTTCCCTTAGAAGCTGAGTTTTACCGTTCCAACAATGTCCGTAGCGGCGTCGTCTGACTGATCATAGTAGAAATTTCCGGGCCAGAACCATGCTGCCAGGAAACCGAAAGATACGTCTTCGGTATAATCCCACGTTACTCCAAGGTCAAACTCAGTACCGTAAAACATAGGGAGTCTCTGGCTCACCTTTGACGTTCCCAGAATCGTACCCTGGTTATTAAGAACATCCGCATCAAGTTCCCTATAATGCTGCTGCCAGAAAAAGCCGAGTTTTCCGTCCACTGTGATGCTCTCGGTCGGCATAACATTTCCGTAAACAAGAACCTGCTGCTGATTGTTGCGGGAATCATCAATTTGGTTGTCAACATTGTATCTGTAAGCCGTAGTCCTTCCGATCATCCATCCCATATGCGTGAAGTTATACCTTCCGACATATTCGCGGTATGCGGTGTCAAACTTGCCGCGGTACATAGAATCCCAACCGGTGTATGTTCCGGTTGTCTGCTCATTGGGGTATGAGTTTCTGTCACCCGAATAAAGTATGTACTCGGCGCCTAAAACCGGCTTCCACGGAACTATATCTTTCAAATAACTGCATTCAACACTTCCGTCAAAGGCCCAGGCACTCCGCGCTCTCGGACGTTCCTGGTCCCTGAAGCCGACGAACTCTCCGAACTGATACGCGCCTTCTACCGCAACAGTTAAGAATTCGAGAGGATCAGCGCTGCCTCTTGCACCGATTGTATTCACATAATTGTGCGTTTTTATTTTTCTCGGCGGCACTGTGCCTCTGTCGGTTTTGTTGAACCAATAGGCCTCCGCTTCAGCGTTGAACTCGTCAAAAAGATATCCTACGTTCACACCCAAAAGGGTTTCGTCATCTTTGGAACCGATTTCGTTTTCCCATATCATGGCCGCGACACCGTCGATAGTCCATGGATCGTAATCAAGTGTTGCCCTTACGGCATCGAACGACCTCATGACGGTATATTCATCGGCATTGATAAGGTTGTTGTAATCGCGCAGGTTCGCGCCGACAACAAAACCTCGTCCGAACCAAAGATCCTGACGGCCGATCTTTAGTGTAAGCGGCGAATACAGGAACTCCTTGAGTTCTATGTACGCAAGGTCAAGGCCGATATCGAATTCACGCAGATTCGGATTGTCGCTGTCCGGATCCGGATTTACGCTTGTGTAGCTAGCGTCATATATGTTGTCGTTCCTTTTGTCGGCCGCATTTTTTGTCCTTACATCCCAATCCCTTTGGTTGAAAAGTCTAAGAACGCCTGATACATTATCTGTAAGGTCGGCATCAAGCTGAATTTCTGCCGTGCTCATGAACCATGTCTGCCAGTCACTGGTGCCGTGCAGCGGATCCGCATGTCTCTCGTTCGCGGTCGGCTGTTCGGGTATGGCGGGCGATGCGTGGTTTTTATTGAGGTCGTAATTGTCCCGCGCAAAACCACGGATAGTGATATCCCCGGAAAGCTTCACGCTCTGTGTCGCGGCGTAAGCACCCGATGCAACGGAGAGTGCCAGGGCCAAGACACATATCGTTCGTAATAATTTCATTTTTCCTCCTGATTATCGTAATTTGATATTTCTGGTAACGCGGACTCTCAAGTGGAGTCCTTCGTGTTGTCACTTTTTATATATCTATATCACCATAGCTTGCTATTTCGGCTTGGATTATTGCATCCCTCCTTTCTTAGCCGTTATTCGAAACCTCTATGATGTACAGAACTTTGAAGTAAGTATACCACAAAAGTTAGATTTGTCAAGACGTGGGGCCGCTTTTTCTTACTTTCGCCAGGACGCGGGAATTCCTAACTATCTGCCTTATACCATTGCCGTCAAGGCCTAATCCCGTTAGGAACCGGTTGCGCCTCTCGTCATCGATAAGATCGCACGGCGCATGTGTATCCGTGTTTAACACCAGCGGCGCTTTGTGTTTTAATGCCAGCTTAACAAGGCGCTTATTCGGTTTTGAGTGACTTTTCCTTGCGGTAATTTCGAGAAAGACGCCTCTTTTTTTCGCCAGCCGTATATCTTCTGCGCAAATCATGCCGGGATGGGCGAGAATGTCCACGCGGGCTTCGATAAACGCCCTATTGGTGCCGGATAGTACCGGTTCCGAAATAGTTTCACCGTGGCCGACAACAATTTTCGCGCCGGCACCTCGCGCGAACTTAACAAGGCCCTTTATGCTTTCGGGCGGGACATGCGTGATCTCGACGCCGGGAATTGATTTTATCTTCCAATATTTGTTGAGAATTTTACAGGTTTTTGCGATTCGCGGTATAACAAAATCAATGTTCGAAAAATCAACGTGGTCCGTTATTGCTATTGCCTCGTAGCCTTTTTCTTCGGCTCTTCTTACAAGCTCACTCGGCAGCAATACTCCGTCACTCAAAAGCGAATGCGTGTGCAAGTCTATCATCTCTTGCAGCCTTCCTTCTACGTTATTGTTTGGTACTTCACAAAATCGCCTTCGGCGATTTTGTTCAGCACCACATATAAAAATGTAAAAATCTCACTTTTGTAAATTCTGATGAGATTTTTATATTTTTATGTGTGGCGTCCCTGGTCCGAGTCGAACGGACGGCCTACGCCTTAGGAGGGCGTCGCTCTATCCAGCTGAGCTACAGGGACACTATTCCTTATCGTACTTCACCAGCGAAAAGACAGGCACGCCCTTAATTTTCCCGCGGCCTTTTAAAAATTCGAGTTCAATTACAAAAGCTGCTTCAATAATTTCGCCGCCCACTTTTTTAACCAAGTCTATGGCGGCGCAAGTTGTGCCGCCGGTAGCTAAAAGGTCGTCCAGCAGAAGCACCCTCTTCCCCTTCTCAATCGCGTCGGTGTGAATCTGGAGAGTGTCCTGGCCGTATTCCAGCTCATATGTAACTTCATGTGTTTTGTGCGGCAGCTTTCCTTTTTTTCTCACAGGTACAAGGCCGCACCCGAGCACATAGGCGAGCGCCGCTCCGAAAATAAATCCCCGCGATTCGACGCTCACGATATACTCAATCTTCCTATCCTTGTAGCGCTTTACAAATTCATCGATTACGTAGCTGAATACCTCTTTGTCGGCGATCAAAGGAGTAATATCCCTGAAGACAATGCCTTTTTTGGGAAAATCGGATATGTTCCGGATACTAGCTTTTAAGTCCTTTTTCATTTTACTTCAATGCCTCTCCCTTCCACTTTTCCCTCCTCTTTCATCAATTCCCGCAGCTTTCTCATCGCAATGCTTTCGATCTGGCGAACCCTTTCCCTAGTTATGCCAAACTGGACGGCGGTTTCCCTCAGCGTGTGCTTCACGCCATCCTTGAGCCCGAAACGCAGGCTTAAAATTTTTCTCTCACGCGGGGTCATCCTGTGCAGAAGATCCTTTACCCTTTCGTGGAGTAAAAAATTACTCAGCTCACCTGCCTCCTGCGCCCCTTTTTCGTCTTCAATAAGATCCATAAATTCCGTCGAGCCGCTTTCGTCGACAGGGGCATTCAGGCTCGAGACCGTACTCGCCATCCTGTTAAGCTGCCTGACGCGTTTCAGGGGCATCTTCATTTTCTTGGATATTTCGTTAAGGCGCGGTTTTCTTTTGAACCTGTGCGAAAGCTGGCCCGTGACCTTCTTGAATCTCATCAGAAGCTCGATAACATAAACGGGTATCCTCACAGTCTTTCCCTGGTTGGCGATAGCCCTTGTTATGTATTGCTTTATCCACCAGGCCGCATAGGTTGAAAACCGGTACCCCCTCTTGTAATTGTATTTCTCTACGGCCTTCATCAAACCGAGATTGCCTTCCTCTATAAGGTCGAGCATCGGAACCCCGAGATAGCTGTATTTCTTCGCGATGTTGATAACAAGGCGCAGGTTCGATTGTATCATTTTTTGCCTGGCGCGCTTGTCGCCTTTTATTATTTTCTTGGCTATCTCAACCTCTTCCCTCGGCAAAAGAAGCGGCAGGTTTTTTATGTCTTTAAGGTAAAGCCGTATGTTGTCCATTACTTCTTTTTTCCTTTCACGACCGCCAGTGCGGCCGCAAGGCGCGCTATAGGAACCCTGAAGGGTGAACAGCTTACGTAGTCAAGGCCGATGCTGTTGCAAAACTGCACGGATTTTGTCTCGCCGCCGTGTTCCCCGCATATTCCTATCTTCATATTTTTTCTCGTTTGGCGGCCCTTCTTAACGCCTATCTCCATGAGCCGGCCGACCCCGTCCTGGTCTATGGTCTGGAACGGATCTTCTTTCATTACCCCGTTCTCATAGTAATAAAAAAGGAACTTCCCCGCGTCGTCGCGCGAAAGCCCGTATGTCGTCTGCGTGAGATCGTTCGTACCGAAAGAGAAAAATTCCGCCACAGTCGCTATCTCGTCCGCCGTTAGGGCCGCCCGCGGAAGCTCTATCATCGTGCCTACCGTGTATTTTATCTTTTCGCCGCGCTCTTTTATGACTTCTTCCGCAGCCTTACGCACCACCGCCGCCTGCTGTTTAAGCTCGTTTACGTTCCCTACAAGGGGAATCATTATTTCCGGTAAAACCCTGATGCCTGATTTCTGAACCTCACAGGCCGCTTCAAAAATCGCCTTTGTCTGCATTCGGGTTATCTCGGGATATAGGATCCCGAGCCTGCATCCCCGAAGCCCCAGCATGGGGTTCATTTCCTTAAGATAATTTATTTTCGTTTTGATTTTCGCCTCGCTCACACCCATGATTTCGACCATCTTTTTTATCCCAGTTTCCTCGTGCGGCAAGAATTCATGAAGAGGCGGATCCAGCGTTCTTACGGTAACGGGCAGGCCCTTCATTACCTTAAATATTTCGACGAAATCTTTTTTCTGGATCGGCAGAAGTTTCGCCAGCGCTTTTTTTCTGCCGCCGGCGTCGTCCGCAAGAATCATCTCGCGCATGGGCTCGATTTTGCCTTCTCCGAAAAACATGTGTTCTGTCCGACAAAGCCCTATACCCTCGGCCCCGAAGGCGAGCGCAATCCGGGCCTGGTCAGCCTGGTCGGCGTTTGTTCTTATTTTCATCCTTCGTTTCTTGTCGGCCCACCCCATCAGTTTCTCGAAAAGATTATAGGTCCGGGACTTTTTGGCCTCCAGGCTTTTCTCAACAAGGACCTGTAGGATTTCCGAGGGTTTCGTCTTAATTTTGCCGGAGATCACTTCTCCTGTCGTCCCGTCGATGGATATGCAATCCCCCTCCTTAATAACAGCGGCCTTAACCTGCATTTTTCTTCCGGCATAATCTATCTCCAGCGCGCCGCATCCGGCCACGCAAACTTTTCCCATTTGCCTGGCAACAAGCGCCGCGTGCGAGGTCATCCCGCCGCGCGCGGTAAGGATACCGACCGCCGCGTTCATGCCAGTAATATCCTCCGGGCTCGTTTCTATACGCACAAGAATTACATCTTCTCCCCTTTTCGCCCACTCTTCGGCGTCAACGGCGTTGAATACCACTTTGCCGCAAGCAGCGCCCGGACCGGCGTTAAGGCCGCGCGCCAGGAGCTTCCCGTCCCTTACGGCATTTTTCTTTTCCGCGAGGTCAAAGACGGGCCTTAGAAGCTGGTTAAGCTGCTCGGGATCTATCCTTCGAAGCGCTTCGTCCTCGGAAATCATCCCCTCGCTCACCATATCCACCGCTATCTTTATGGCCGCAAGGCCCGTTCTTTTTCCGGCCCTTGTCTGCAGCATCCAGAGCTTGCCTTTTTGGATGGTAAACTCCATATCCTGCATTTCCCTGTAATGCTTTTCCAGGGCTTTGTAAATGTTTAAAAGCTCCCCGTAGGGTTTTTTGAGCTGTTTTTCGAGCTTTTCGATAGGCTGCGGCGTGCGCGTGCCCGCAACGACGTCTTCTCCCTGCGCGTCCAGAAGATATTCTCCGTAGAACTTTTTCTCGCCCGTTGCCGGGTCGCGGGTAAACGCGACCCCCGTGCCGGAATCTTCCCCCATGTTTCCGAAAACCATTGACTGCACGTTAACGGCCGTCCCCCAGCCGTCCGGTATCTTATTGATTTTCCGGTAAGCGATTGCCCTGTCATTATTCCACGACTGGAAAACCGCGCCTATCGAGCGCCAGAGCTGCTTATACGGGTCTTCGGGGAAAACTTTTCCGGTTTTCTTTTTGATCTCCTCTTTGTATAATTTCACCAATTTTTTCAGGTCCTCCGTAGCGAGATCAATATCCAGTTTAACCCCTTTTTCTTCTTTAATCCTGTCCATTATAATTTCAAACGGGTCGTGCTCGTCTTTGCCCTTCGGCTTAAGTCCCAGGACAACGTCCCCGAACATCTGCACGAATCGCCTGTAGGCGTCGTAAGCGAAACGTTCGTTTTTTGTCTGCATGGCAAGTCCTTTCACGGTGGTATCATTCAAACCCAGATTTAAAACCGTATCCATCATGCCGGGCATTGAAACGCGCGCGCCGGAACGCACCGACACAAGAAGAGGGTTATTGCTATCGCCGAAAGTTGCGCCCATAGCCTTTTCTATTTTTCTCAGTGACGACAAAACATCCCCTTCGAGATGGGGAGGATATTTTTCATTGTTTTCATAAAAATAAGTGCAGACGTCCGTGGAAATCGTAAATCCCGCCGGTACGGGTATATTCATGTTGGTCATCTCGGCGAGGTTGGCGCCTTTTCCGCCCAGTAGATTTTTCATCGCGGCCTTACCTTCTGCTTTTTTGCCGCCGAAAAAATATACGTATTTCTTTTTTACGGGCCCTGATGCGTTTCTTTTTGTTTTCACTGCCTTTTCTCCTCCTTCTTAATAGCTCACAGATTACCCTTTACAATCTATCCTTCATGTACTTCTTCACGTTACAAACACCGATCCTCTCCTGCTTCATCGTATCCCTGTCCCTAATCGTTACCTTCTTATCTTCCAGGGAATCGACGTCCACCGTAATACAATGCAGCGTTCCCGCCTCATCCTGTCTCCTGTAAAGTCGTCCTATGGAGGCGGTATCATCATATAAGGCCTTATAGTCCCCTCTTATATCTTCGTAAATGGACCTCGCGAGCTTCACTATCTCGGGCCTGTTTCTGAGAAGCGGGAGAACCGCCGCCTTTACCGGCGCAAGACACTTGTGAAGACCGAGAACAACCCTCTTTTCCCCGCGAACTTTTTCCTCCCTGTAGGCGTCCAGAAGAAACGCCAGAAATGTCCTGTCCACGCCGCCGGAAGGCTCTATAACGTGCGGGGTGATTTCCTCTTTTTTCTCGTCATCGTAGTAGATAAGGGCCTTCTTGCTTATCTCAGAGTGCTGCTTTAGGTCGAAATCCGTCCTGTGCGCGATACCCTCGAGTTCCGACCATCCCATCGGAAAAAGGAAATCGATATCATAGCAGGCTTTCGCGTAATGCGCAAGCTCTTCTTTTGTGTGCTCGCGCAGCCTCAAATTATTTTCCTTGATGCCGTATTTTTTATACCAGTTAAACCGCTCTTCAACCCAGTACTTAAACCACTTGTCGCTTTCTTCCGGACGCGTAAAATATTCCAGTTCCATCTGTTCGAATTCCCGCGAACGGAAAATGAAATTTCCCGTGGTAATCTCGTTCCTGAATGCCTTTCCTATCTGCGCCACTCCGAAGGGAAGTTTTTTTCGCGAGGTTGTGAGAATATTTTTGAAATTGACAAAAATACCCTGCGCCGTCTCGGGCCTTAAAAATATCTCGCTTGCCTGCGATTCCACGGCACCCACGAATGTTTTAAACATGAGGTTAAACGACCTGGGCCCGGTAAGTTCGCCCTTGCACTCGGGGCACGTATCCGTTTTTATCTGGTCGTGACGGAACCTCTTCTTGCAGGATCTGCAATCCACCAGGAGGTCCTTAAAGTTTCCCACGTGGCCGGATGCTTTCCAGACATCGGGGTGCATGAGGATACCGGAGTCCAGGCCTTCGGTATCGCCCCTTTCGTATACCATACTCCTCCACCATAAATTTTTTATATTATTTTTCAGCTCCACGCCGAGCGGACCGTAATCCCAGACGCTTCCCAGGCCGCCGTATATCTCACTGGACTGAAATATGAATCCGCGCCTCTTGCATAAAGACGATATCGTATCTAAATTTACCATTTCACACTCCGACTTTTCTCATGAACTCCCTGCTCTTAAGCCTCAGGTCAAGGTGGTAATCGATAAAACTCCGGAGGAGCCTTTCAACTTCCACGCCCACTCCCCTGCTTACCTTTATGTGCTTTATCCTTCCGAACGGCAAATCCTTTATGTGCGAGATAAAATTAAGTGTGCCGGCGAGAACAGGTCTGGCGCTTTTGTCTTTTGCGAAACAGGCCTCACACAGGACCCCTCCCAACGAAAAACTGAAGCGCACCTTTCCTTTTCCCGGCGCGGCCTCGCATGCCGCGCACACCTTAAGCCTGGGCATAAAACCGAGAACCGACAGAAGTTTAATCTCAAAGATCCTGGCCACCCTTTTTGGGCTCGCCTTGTCCGATAGAAGAAGCAGCGAGTCCAGAAGAAGCTCGTAAATCTTCGCGTTTTTCTCGTTCCCTTGAGTCGCCGCATCCAGGAACTCCGCAAAATAGGCCGCGTATGAAAGCCTTTCCAGCGATTCCCTGACCTTCGGAAAATAATTCACGAGGTCACACTGAGAAAGAAAAAAGAGGTTTTTCTTTTTCCTTTCGTAAAACACTATATCATCAAGCGCCAGGAGCTCGTATGCGCCGACGAAACGCGCCTCCGGCGCCCTCACGCCTTTAGACATAAGCTTAAGCTTCCCGAAATCCCGCGTATATACCGTGAGGAGTATGCTCGTCTCCCTTACGTCCTGTTTCCGGAGCACAAACCCTTGCGTTTTCTGAACAGCCATATCATAACCGCATCGGTTAAGGCCTGTTGGAGACAATAGCGCCGCTTGAAACTACAAGCTTAAGCCCTTCTTCAACGGTCATATCGAGCTCTTTCACTTCGTCCTTCGGAACCAGAAGGTAAATACCGCTTGTCGGGTTCGGGGTCGTAGCCACAAAAATGCTCAAAAGCTCCCTGCCCGCAGCGTTCCTTGCCGTCTTTATGCCCTCTCCTGTCATGAAAGCGATTGAATACAGGCCCTTTCGGGGGTATTCAATGAGGACAACCTTTTTAAAAAAGAACTTTTCCTGCCCAAGAAAAGCCGACCCTATTTCCTTGGTTACGGAATAAATCTTGCCGATCATCGGAACCTTCACGAATATTTTTTCACCAAACCCGAAGAGCTTGCGCAGGAAAAGAATATTCGCCGCCCATCCCACCAGCGAAATCAGAAGCATTACTATGATAAAAACGAGCGCCTTGGCGATATGAATACTGTGCTCGGTCAGGTACGGATTCAGGTTCAGGATCTGCACGATGGGATTGAGGATATAGCTGTTGACCTTTATGACAAGAAACCTTATGATGATTATCGTCAGGGCAATGGGAAAAATAAGCGCCACTCCCGTTATGAAATAATTTCGAAATCTGGTAATCATGGCTGCCTCCTATGATAACAGTTGAAATACAAGCGCCGTAACCAATACGCCGAGAAGCGCGCCGGCGAGCACCTCCCAGAGCGTGTGGATGTTGTCTTTCATTCTGTGGCGCGCTATTAAAAAAGCCAGTACAAAACTCAAGAACATTACCAGGCCGTTTCCTGTCGAAAAAACTATAACCGTCCAAAGCGAAAAGGCGAAAGCGGCGTGTCCGCTCGGCATTCCGCCCCGGAAGGGCGTGCCTTTGTGAAAAAACACTTTCCCCATCAGCACGACAAGTAAAACCACAAGAAGCGATATAAAAGTAACGTACCACGGCGAGTGCATAATCCGGGTTATCCCGTCTGCGACGTGAATACCTAAGCGCCCCGAAAATACCACGTAACCCACTACTGCCGCGTTCAGGGCCGAGAGAAAAACCGCCCCGGCGGTTACGTCCTTAATGATACGCGCCAGAGGGTGATACATATTCTTTATAAGGTCGACCGTAAGCTCAATGGCCGTATTAACCATTTCCAGCACAAGGACAAGAGAAATAGCGCCCACGAGAAGCAGGAGCTCCACTTTCGGCAGATTGAGGTAAAGACCCAGCGTGAGAACGAGCGTCGCAAAGAGAAAATGAAGCCTCATACTCCTCTGCGTTTTCAGGACATAAATGAATCCTTCCACCGCGCTATTTAAACTTTCCACCAGTTTTTGTTGTGTCATTTCAGATATACCTCTTCCAGTTTTTTTATTTTATTTTTTTCCTTAACGGTCTTGTCATTGAAACCCACGAGGTGCAAAATCCCGTGTATAACATAACGAAAAAGCTCTTTGTCGAAGCTTGTCTTAAAACGTCCGGCGTTCTCGGAGGCCGTATCGGAAGAAATATAAATATCGCCTATGAGGCGGTCTTTCCTCCGGGCGGCTCCTTCTTCCAGTAAAAACGAAAGGACATCCGTAGAACGGTTCCGCCCCATATACTTTTTGTTCAGCGCCTTTATTTTTCTATTGTCCACAAACGTTATGTCGATAAGCGCTTTCGTTTTGCCGAAACCGCGTAAAACGCGTAAAGCGGCTTTTTTGGGGGCACGGGCGTCTATTTTCCTATTTTTATTGAGATTGCTGATTCTTATTTTTAATGGCATTCTGCCGTTCTTTTCTGGACTTGGCCTCCGGGTATTCCAGCCTCGTGTGAAAAACGCCTGTCAGGACCCTGACAAAACTTTCCGCGATTTTATTCAGGTCGCTCAACGTAAGCGGGCACTCGGTCAGCTGACCGTCTATGAACTTGTTGTTAATTATCTTCTGCACAAGTCCCCTGATCCTCGCCGGGGTAGGGTCGCTCAGTATGCGAGACGACGCCTCGACCGAATCCGCGAGAAGCACAATAGCTATCTCTTTTGTTTGCGGCTTTGGCCCGGGATACCTGAATTCTTCTTCTTTCAGCTCGTCGCTTGATTTCACCTTTTCAAGCGCCCGCTGGTAGAAGTAATAAATAAGACTTGTGCCGTGGTGCTGGGTAATAAAATCAGTGATTGCCGTATTCAGCTTCTGTTTCTTGGCAAGTTCCACCCCGTCTTTGGTGTGATTGGTAATAATCAGGGCGCTCATTGAAGGGGCAAGCTTCTTGTGTTTTGAGGAGGTGCCCATCTCGTTTTCCACAAAATACTCCGCCTTTTCCGTCTTGCCGATATCATGGTAGTAGGCGCCTACCCTGGCAAGAAGCGAGTTTGCCCCGATAGAGTCACAGGCCTCTTCCGCCAGGTTGCCGACAATTATACTGTGGTGATAGGTGCCGGGCGCTTTAATGGTAAGGTCCTTCAGGATAGGGTTACTTAAGTCCGAAAGCTCAAGAAGCGTGATGTTCGTAATGAGGCTAAAGGTATATTCGAAAACCGGTAAAACCCCTATGACTATGAAACTTGAAATAATACCGTTTATCATGCCGTACAGGCCCTCTTTGAAAATCGCCTCTTTTCCCATGTTGTGGAAAAGGCCTATCCCTATTATGGCGATTACGTTTACGGCGGAAACCGCGAAACCGGCTATAAATATCTGCGAACGTTTTCTCGCTCCTCGAACGGCGCATATGCCGACAATGCTTCCCACAAAAAGCATGAAAGAAAGCCCGAGCTTTCCCCCCGCCAAAAAACCGATGTAGATGCTAAGCGCCATGCTCGTAATAAAAGCGGCGTTTGTGCCCATAAGAAGAGCCACAAGCATCGCGATGCTCGCAAGCGGAATCAGATACCCTGACTGTTGGGACTGGACAACCACGAGGGAAACCGAAATAGCGAGAAAAGCGTTTATGGCGATAAGAAGAATATTTTTCGGCGATTGCACGAGATTTTTTTCAAAAAGAAGCAAATAGACGGCTACGGCGAACAGAAGGCCGACCAGAAGGATTATGAGGCCCGAAAGATAGGATGTCCTGTTTGCGATAGCCTGAATACGCGTTATCTGGGTAAGTTTGATTATTTCATCCTTTGAAAGCCTGCCGCCTTTTTCCACTATAAGTTCGTTCTTTTTTACGGCCTTTCGTTTGTAGACGGGCGTGATTTCGTTCCTTGCTTCGACCATGCGTTTTTCCGTCTGTTCTTTATCAAAACGCGCGTTCGCAACCGCTTTACCCCTGACAATCTCGGCGACGGCCCCTCTTACCGAGCGGTCCTCGGGAATTAGCCTCTTCAGCGTATCGCTAACGATCCTATCGGCCTCTTTCTCATCCACAAGGTCTCTCGATTTCAGTTTCCTTTCGGTCTTAAAGAAGGGGTTCGCCATCAAGATCTCTTCCTGCCCTTTCTCGAGAAGCCCTTCTTTGTCGTTGACGCTCACCACGCCCACCAGGAATATGTTCTCAAGCGCGTCTTTCGCGGCCTTCCTGATCTTGTCCGGCTTGCGCGTCTGGAGTAATTTCGCCAGGTCCTTCCCCGGCAGTTCAAAGCCGTCCTTCTCGAAAATTTCGCTTTTCTGTTCATCGGTTAAGGCGGGCTTGTCCTTTATTTCTTCCAGCTTGTTGAAAAACCCGTCCAGCCGGGCAAGCGCTTTCTCCTGGACCAGGGTGTCAATGTCGTAAACGGGCAGAACTTTGGATTCAAATTCTTTCCTGAGTTTTTCGGTTGCCGTTTCGTCAATGATAGTCGGATAAGTAAATTCGTATGGCGCATAAACGGCCCTTGTCGAAATATCGCCTTCCTTAACTTCGGAAAGGAACGGCGCGCTTCCAAGGTAAAGAAGGCCGGACGTTACCATGCAAAAGCAAACGGCCACCACGACGGAATAGAAATACGGGGCCCTGCGCACTTTCTTAAGCCGAAGTGCGCCCTTATTTAAGAAGCGCCTGATCTTAGCCATTATTTACTCCGTTTTTTTCGAGGCCGCGTATGCCTTTATAATTTCACAAACCAGCTCGTGTCTTACGACATCTTCGCTCTTTAAATAAACGAATTCTATCCCGTTTATGTTTTTCAGGATCGCCTGGGCCTCTACGAGCCCGGATATTTTACCTTTCGGGAGGTCGCTCTGGGTTATGTCGCCGGTGATAACTGTTTTTGAATCAAATCCGAGGCGCGTCAGGAACATCTTCATCTGCGCGGGCTGGGAATTCTGCGCCTCGTCCAGGATAACAAAAGAATCATTTAAGGTCCTGCCCCTCATGTACGCCAGGGGTACCACTTCTATGATACCCCTCTGAATATGGTCGTGTATCATGTCGCTTTCCATCATATCGTACAGGGCATCATACATGGGCCGCAGATACGGGCTCACTTTCTCGTACATATTTCCGGGAAGGTACCCGAGGCTTTCGCCGGCTTCGACAGCCGGTCTCGCCAGAATGATCCTGGAGACTATCTTTTTCTTTAAGGCATTGACGGCCATGGCCACGGCAAGATAGGTCTTTCCCGTACCCGCCGGGCCTATGCAAAACACAATATCGTATTTACGTATGGCATCGATATAGGCCTTTTGCCCCGTGCTTTTCGGCGTAATATAAAGCCTCTTTGAGGAGACCTCTATCCTTTCGAGATAGATATCATGCAGCCTTACCTTCTTGTCTTCCCTTACCGATTTTATCGCGTAGTTAAGATCGCGGGTCTTTATGTAAACACCCTCACGCATCGCTATGAGAATCTCCTCTATCACACGCGAGGCCTTCTCGACGTCTTCCGGGGCGCCCATAAGCTTCAGGATACCCGCGCGAAGCACCGAACTTATGCCGAATGACCTCTCGATAAGCTTCATGTTCGCGTCATGTTTTCCGAGAAGGTTTCTCGCCTCGGCGTCGTTATTTAAGCGAATATCTTTTTTCACGAAATACCTCGTCTAGCGAAAAACGTAGAGCGAAAAGCGAAAAACTGATGTGTCCCTCGCTTACGCTCGGGATCCTAAATTAAAAGTTTTACGCTTTGCGTCTTAGTTTTCCGCTTTTCGCTTTATTTGACCCAAACTTCCTCTTCCTCAACTATCAGCTCTTGTGTTTTTCCTTTCGGCGTAACTCTTTTCTCAACAATAATGGTTTCTTCCTCACATACGGGCCCTGCTTCGGAAGCTTTTCTCTTTGGTACGGCCGGCGTCGGTTCCATCTTTATATCTCCCGCATAAATTACCGTACTCCCGCATGTCGGCTTATATCCCTTCTCACCGGGCAATAACGGCACTTCCATGTCTATGCCTATCAGGGTTCTCTTTGCCACGCCTTTTCTTATCGGCTCGGGCGGCGGTGTACCTTTTATATAGCCGCGGTTTCCCTTCGTGCGCTGGTCAACCCTGTCTTTTTTGAAGGTATAAATTCGCGCGCCGGAACAGCCGCTTAACACCATCGACGCCAGTAAAACTGCGATTAATAAAAATCTCATAGCCGCCTCCTTCTCTTACCTCGTCCTTCGTCCCTCATTACTTGCTTTTTCGAATATGCAGTTCCTTCAGCTGCCTGTCATCCACTTCGGTTGGCGCGCCTGTCATCGGGCACAGCGCCTTCTGCGTCTTTGGAAAGGCGATCACGTCCCTTATTGTATTTGATTTTGTAAAAATCGTGAGAAACCTGTCCAGCCCGAACGCTATTCCCCCGTGCGGCGGGGCGCCGTATTTAAACGCGTCTATCAAAAAACCGAAGCGGCTCGCCGCCTCTTCCCTCTCAAGTCCGATGATTTTGAAAATCTTCTCCTGGATGTCCCGCCGATGAATTCTTATACTGCCGGATGCGATTTCGGCGCCGTTTATCACAAGGTCGTAGGACCTCGCGCGTATTCCGCCGAATTTGTTTCCGTCGAGCAGCTTAGAGTCTTGCTCATTGCAGGCCGTAAACGGGTGGTGCTCCGATTCCCACCTCTTTTCGTCTTCGTTATACTTGAATAAAGGAAAGTCCGTTACCCATAGAAAATTGTATTTTCCTTCACTGATCATGCCGGCGCCTTTGGCGATTTTAATTCTTAAGGCTCCCAGTACGCCGAGCGCTGTCTCTTTGGTGTCGGCCACGATCAGGATAAGGTCGCCATCTTCGGCGGAGGTTCTTTTCTTTATGGAATCCAGCTCCGCTTCCTCGAAGAATTTATCTATATTTGAAGAAAGTTTTCCTTTTTCGCATTTAAAATATGCCAGTCCCAGAGCGCCCAGTTCCTTTGCCTTTTTTGTGAGGCCGTCAAGCCTGGAGCGGCTGATACCGGCGTGATCTTTCGCGTTTATGGCGTAAATCGAGCCGCCTTTTTCGAGGTTTTCTTTGAATACGTTGAATTTTGTGCCTTTAAGCTCCTCCGATAGGCCGGCAAGTTCCATGCCGAACCTCATATCCGGTTTGTCGGTGCCGAAGCGTTCCATTGCCTCGGCGTATTTCAATCTCGGAAACGGAACGGCAACATCGATACCGGATACCTCCTTTATGACTTCCTTCATCAGGCCCTCCGATACTTCGAATATATCATTTTCGTCGACAAAACTCATTTCTACGTCAAGCTGCGTAAATTCCGGCTGCCTATCCCTACGCAGGTCCTCATCCCTGAAACACCGCGCTATCTGGAAATAGCGATCGAATCCCGAGACCATGAGTATCTGCTTGAAAAGCTGCGGCGACTGCGGCAGGGCATAAAACTTCCCCGCGTTAAGCCGTGAGGGAACAAGGTAATCGCGCGCGCCTTCAGGCGTCGAACGCGTGAGAAAGGGCGTTTCAATTTCCACAAAATTCCTTTTTTCAAGAAATCCCCTCATGGAATGATTTACCCTGTGCCTGAGACGCAGGTTTTTTTGCATGCGTTCGCTTCTTAAATCTATATACCTGTATTTAAGGCGCGTCTCATCGGACACCATCCGCGCTTCATTCACCTCGAAAGGCGGCGTAAGCGAGGGGTTCAGGATATCAAGTGAATTTACAAGGACCTCAATGGCGCCTGTCGAAAGTTTCGTGTTTTCCGTTCCGGCTGGCCGGTTGCGCACGACGCCTGCGGCGCGGACAACATATTCGCTTTTGAGTTCATGCGCTTTGTCGTGCAGGGCGCGGTCCGCTTTCGGGTCAAATACAAGCTGCGTAAGCCCGTAAGCGTCCCTCAGGTCGATAAATATTAATTCGCCGTGGTCGCGCCTGGTATGCACCCATCCCGCAAGGGTTGCTTTTTTATCGACGAATTTTTTGTTTAATTCGCCGCATGTATGCGTGCGTAACATTGTGCCCCCATCTCGCTGTCATTGCGAGCCCTTGACATTTTCAATGTCAAGGGCGAAGCAATCTCAAACTATGGGATTGCTTCGGTCGTTGTGCTCTCTCGTAATAACATCGAGCTGTTTTTTAATTTCTTCCACTACGCTGCTCAAATTTACAAGTTTTTGTTCCTGCTTCTCCATGTCCCTAATCGTTGCCTGCTGACTCTTGAGTTCATCTTCACCCAGGATTACCACTACCCTGGCGCTCTTTTTATCCGCGCTTCTCATCTGCGATTTGAGCGACGCGCTTTTTGTGTCCGTAACCACCCGGATCCGCATACCTTCTTTTCTTCCGAGTGAGTGCCTTATTTGTTCGGCCACAACTTCACCTTTCAATTTTGTTTCCTCGCCCATAGTGGCGACAAATATCGTCACGGGCCCCGGAAGGCCCTTTGCGTCCTTAAGCGCGATTATTATCCTTTCCATGCCCAGGGCGTATCCGATAGCGCCCGTATCAGGGCCGCCGAAATCCTTGACAAGATTATCGTACCTTCCGCCTGCGCCTAAGGCGTCCTGCCCGCCGAGGGCCGGGTGCGTTATTTCAAAAACAGTTCCCGTATAATAATCCAGCCCCCTTACAAGATTTTTTACTTCCTCAAATTTAATTTTCATGGCGCGAAGGGTATTTTTCACCCTGTCAAAATGCTCCCTGCACGGAACGCACATACTATTTGCTATATCCGGCGCGCCGGCGGCTATCTGTGCGCAGCTTTCATTTTTGCAGTCAAGCACCCTTAAAACATTTTTTTTAATTCTCTCTTTGCAATCCTTGCAGAGCCTTTTCTTTTCGGCCTCAAGATACTTCTTCAATTCATCCGCGAACTTCCTTTTATCGTTCCCGCAGCCGAGGCTGTTCAGTTTTACGGTAAAGTTTTTCAGCCTGAACAGTTCAAGCATCTTGCTCATCTGCATGATCACCTGTGCGTCCGCAAGGGGTGAGCGCGCGCCGATCACTTCCACGCCTATCTGGTGAAACTGCCTTGAACGGCCCTTCTGCGGCCTCTCGCTCCTGAACATCGGGCCCATATAGTATAGTTTTACTTCCGGAGAAATTTTATCGAGGGAATGTTCGATGTAAGCCCTGACTATGGGGGCTGTACCTTCCGGCCGGAGCGTAAGAGGCCTTCCCTTCCTGTCCTTAAAGGAATACATCTCTTTCGTCACAATGTCCGTGGTTTCTCCTATGCTGCGCACAAAAATCGACGTATCCTCCAGTACCGGCGTCCTTATTTCTTCGTACCCGTAAAATTCGAGCTCTCTCCTGGCGACGCGCTCCAGCCACTGCCAGACTTCTATATCCCGCGGCAGTATGTCTTCCATCCCCCTGATCGCTTTATACTTCACGTTGTATCCTTCACTGCGGTTTTTTTGCCATACGAAGTTCTTGCAAACGGCGTTTGAGCTGAGCCGTGAGCAAGCGCTTCGTATGGCACCATAAACCGCACTATTTCACTTTCTCCTTCATCACAAGGCCGGCTTTAAAGGCTACCACTTTTTTACCCGGTATCTTGACGCCCTCGCCCGTTTTCGGGTTCCTGCCGAGCCTGGACT
This sequence comes from uncultured Planctomycetia bacterium, assembly GCA_964649665.1. Classification (GTDB taxonomy): domain Bacteria; phylum Omnitrophota; class Gorgyraeia; order JABMRN01; family RBG-13-46-9; genus CAZYPU01. The sequence continues at coordinate 6,513 of CAZYPU010000005.1, read as the reverse complement.
TTCTGGATTTTACTTTAAAAATACCGAAGTTGCGAAGTTCCACCGTCTCTTCCCTGGACAGGCTTTCGACGATGATCTCCAGAGCCATCTGGAGAACCTTCTTCACCTCTACCTGTTTTATGTCCGTCCGGTCGGATATTCTCGTCACGATTTCTTTTTTTGTCATCGTTTCCCCCTTATCACGTTTTTCAGCAGGAAAAAGAATCTGTTAAATCCTTCTATGCGCCTTTTTTTTCTCTCAAGCCTATCAAGCAGAGAAAAAAGATAAACGGAAGAATCCTCCCAGTCTTTCTCGATACTTTTTAGCCGGCCATCCGACATCATGGAAAGATTCTCCAGCGAAAGAATATTATAAAGCGGTTCATTTTTAGTAAATCTTTTTATCGGCTTCTCGCCGATGGAATCCATTAAGTCGTCGTATCGCGAATTCACAAGGGTTTTCGTGGGCAGGAAGTTTTTTTCGTCATTATTTTTAAAAGTTCTGCGGAAATTTCCCCATATTTCCATGAACCCTTTCGCCTTTTTTATATTTTCTTCCAGCTTCCTGTCAATCATGTCTTAAACCCCACGCTTCCGGCTCCGCACAGGTTTTCGATTTCTTCAAGTAGAAGGTTATCCAGGTTTACGAAATAATTCCTGCCGGCCGACATACTGATCATTTTGCCGTCGGGCTCCCGGAAGCTTAAAAGAACCGGCACCTTCCCCCTGTGCCGCGAAAGTATGCTCTTTAGGGCGCTCAAGGTGGACTGTTCCAGACCCGGGGTCTGAAGCTTTATCATCATGGCTTTCGTAAATTTGGCTTTTACCTCTTCGAGCGGGATAATCTCATCGGCCATGAGCTTCGGTTCTTCTTCCCTTAAATTAAGCTTGCCCGTTATGAAAACCATTGAATCCACTTTGACGAGGTTCGAAAATTTTTGAAAGGTCCTCGGAAAAACAAGCGTCCCCACCGCGCCCGTCAGATCCTCCAGGCTCACTATGGCCATCTTCTCGCCCGTTTTTCTCGTGGTAGTGATCTTGGCCTTGCTTATGATGCCGCCAAGGCGCACTTCATCCCCGTCCCTTAAATTACCGAGCTGCGCTATGGGAAAGGAGGAATAGTTCTTAAGCAGCTTTTCGAAACTGGCTAACGGATGCTTGGTTATATAAAATCCCAGCATTTCCTTTTCGTAAGCCAGCAGCTGGTTCTCCGGCCACTCGGGAATATTTGGAACTTCCTGAAAGGTCTTCTGGAAACTTTCCTGCATGTCAAAGGTGTCAAAGAAAGAAAACTGCCCGTTCAATTTGTCTTTCTGCATGCCGCCGGCTACCTCCAGCGCTTTGTCCAGCATGGCCATATGCTGCGACCGGTGTATGCCCAGCGAATCAAACGCCCCGCACTTAACGAGGCTCTCTATAACCCTCCTGTTAACCAGTCTCGAATCAACGCGCTGGGTAAAATCGTAGAGCGATTTAAACTTTCCGAATTTCGACCTTGAGGTAATAATGGAATCTATGGCGCTGTGACCCACGTTCTTTACGGCGGCGAGGCCGAAGCGTATGACTTCCTCGACTACGGTAAAATTGGCGAAACTTTCATTTACGTCCGGCGGCAGAATCTTTATCCCCATTCTGAGCGCTTCGTTTATGTAGAGCGCCACCTTATCGATGTTGTCACGCTCACTGGTCAGGAGAGCCGTTATGAATTCGACCGGAAAATTGGCCTTGAGGTAAGCGGTGCGGTAGCTTATCATCGCATAGGCGGCTGAGTGCGACTTGTTAAACCCGTAACCCGAAAAATACTCTATCTGGCTGAACACCTTGTCGGCAATGCTTTTGTCTATGTCTTTTTTTGAGGCGCCGTTTACAAAGCCGTGCCTTGCTTCGGCCATGATTTCGGGTATTTTTTTACTTATCGCGCGTCTTAAGGTATCGGCCTCGGCCAGGCTGAAGCCGGCCATCTCGGAGGCAATCCTCATGATCTGTTCCTGAAAAACAATGATTCCGTATGTATCCTTAAGGATTGGTTCCAGAACAGGGTGATCGTATCTAATTTTGGAGGTTTTATGTTTTCTTTTTATAAAATCGTCGAGCATGCCGCTTTGTATGGGCCCGGGCCTGAAAAGCGCGAGAAGCGCTATTATTTCCTCGAATTTCTCCGGCTTTAGTTTTTTCATAAGGTCGCGCATGCCGGAACTTTCCAGCTGGAATATGCCTATGGATTCAGCGCCCGCTAAAAGATTGAACGTTTTCTTGTCGTCAAGCGGTATCTTTTCGATGTTAATGTCGGCCGAGCGGGTTCTTTTCGCGATCTTCACCGTTTCGCTTATGACCGTCAGCGTCCGGAGCCCCAGAAAATCCATCTTAAGAAGGCCTATTTTCTCAAGCGAATTCATGGGAACGCCCGTAATAATCTGACCGTCCGAGGTTTCAAAAAGCGGGACGTAGTTCGTCAGGTCGAGCTCGCTTATTACAACGCCCGCGGCGTGTGTCGAGGCGTGGCGGGTCAGGCCTTCCAGCCTTCGCGATATATCAATAAGCCGGGTGATGTTCGGATTATTATTGTACAAATCCTTTAGCTCCGGCTCGATCGCAAGGGCCCTGTCCAGCGTTATGTTCAGCTCGTTGGGTACGAGCTTGGCGATTTTATCGACTTCGGCGTAAGGCATGCCCATGACCCTTCCGACATCTCTTACAACACCCTTTGCCATCATTGTTCCGAAAGTAATAATCTGCGCAACGTTATTCTTGGAATATTTATTTATCACGTAGTCTATTACTTCGCTTCTGCGCTCGTAACAGAAATCTATATCGATATCGGGCATGCTGATTCTCTCGGGGTTCAGGAACCGCTCAAATATCAGACCGTAACGAAGCGGGTCTATATCGGTAATCCCCAGCGCGTAACTTACCACGCTTCCCGCGGCGGAACCCCGGCCCGGCCCTACCGGGATATCTTTGCTCTTGGCAAAATTCACAAAATCCCAGGCAATCAGGAAGTAACTCGTATAACCGCTTTTTTCTATGATCTGCAGCTCGTGCTCCACCCTGTTTTTTACGGTTTTGTCAAAAATGGTATATCTCTCTTTGAGGCCCTCCGCAACAAGCTTGCTGAGGTACTCCTCGCGCGTTACGCCTTCCGGGGAATTATACTGCGGCAAGTGGATCTTGCTGAAATCGAGCTCTACGTTGCACTTTTCCGCGATTTCTATCGTATTTGCTATGGATTGCGGCGCCACCTCGCCGAAAACCTTTTTCATTGTTTCGACCGATTTAAAATAGAACTCGTCTGTCTGGAATCTCATTCTGTTCGGGTCATTCAGCGTTGTCTGCGTCTGGATGCAGAGTAGCGCCTCGTGCGCCTTCGCATCATCTTTCGAGAGGTAATGAACGTCGTTTGTGGCAACGAGCGGGATATCAAGATCTTTCGAAATTTTCATAAGCCCTTTGTTTACTTTGGTCTGGTCTTCTATGCCGTTATCCTGAAGCTCGAGGTAGAAATTGCCTCTGCCAAATATGTGCCTGAGTTGGTCAGCTGTCCTTTTAGCAGTGTCTATCCCGGCGGAAAGGATGAGATGCGGGATTTCTCCCTTGAGGCACGCCGAAAGGCCAATAAGGCCGTCGTTATGCCTGGCAAGCACCTCCTTGTCTATCCTCGGCCGGTAGTAAAAACCCTCCGTGTAGCCGATAGAGACAAGTTTCATCAGGTTCTTGTACCCGATTTCATCCTTTGCAAGAAGCATCAAATGAAACGACGCTTCCTGAATTCCGTGACTTGATTTTTCAAAACGGCTTTCCGGCGCAATATATACCTCGCAGCCAATGATGGGTTTTACGCCCAAGGCCTGCGCTTTCTGGTAAAATTCGATAACGCCGAACATGTTGCCGTGGTCGGTAATAGCGCATGCGGGCATCTTTGATCTTGAGGCGAGTTCCAAAAGCTCCTGCAGGCGGCAGGCACCGTCCAGGAGACTGTACTGGGTGTGAACGTGCAAGTGCGCGAAATCGGCGTGTTTCATTTCCCCATGCCAACGTGCTGCGCGGCCTGAAAAATTTTTCCTTCGGTTTGTATCGAGGGTGCCATGATAATTTCCACCTTGTGCATTTCTTCAACATTACGCGCGCCGAGATTCCCCATGCTTGTCATGAGAGCCCCAACGAGGTTTTGCGTACCGTCGTCTGTCCGCGCGGGGCCGAGTAGAATTTCCTCGAGAGTTCCCGACGTGCCTACTTTAATCCGCGTGCCGCGCGGAAGATTCGGGTGCGGCGTAGCCATGCCCCAGTGATATCCTCTTCCCGGCGCTTCCTTTGCCCTCGCGAAAGCATTGCCGAGCATCACAGCGTCCGCTCCGCAGGCAAAGGCCTTACATATATCGCCCCCCGTGGACATGCCGCCGTCCGTTATTATGGATACATATTTTTTGTTCTTTTTGAAATATTTTTTTCTCGCTGCCGCGCAATCCACTGTCGCGGTTACCTGCGGCACGCCTATTCCCAGGACACCCCTTGTGGTACAAGCGGTTCCGGGACCGATTCCTATGAGAAGGCCCTCGCATCCTGTTTCCATCAGTTCAAGGGCGACATCATACGTCACGCAATTTCCCAAAATTACCGGTATCTTAAGCGATTTGCAGAGTTTTTTCAGATCCGTTGACTTGTATTTTTTCGATATATGCCTGGTGGAAGTAACTGTTGCCTGAACAATAAAGATATCGCAGCCCGCCTCTTCGGCGATTTTACCGAATCTCTCGGCTTTCTGCGGAATAGAGCTTACAATGGCGGGGGCGCCCGCTTTCTTGATTTCCCTTACTCTTTTCGCGATAAGTTTTTCTTTTATGGGGGGCGCGTATATTGACTGGGTAAGCCTGGTCGCTTCTTCCGGGGTAGCGCCTGCGATCCTATCAAGCACCTCGTTGGGATTATCGTACCGGGTCTGGACGCCTTCAAGGTTGAGGACAGCGATCCCACCCAATTTCCCCATCGCTACGGCAAATTTCATGTCTACCACGCCGTCCATCGCAGATGCCATTATGGGAATTTTGTATCTTTTTCCGGCGAATTTAAAGCTCGGGTCGGTCTCGGCGGGATTAATCGTCATCTTGCCCGGAACAAGCGCTATCTCGTCAAACCCGTAACACCGCCTCGCCTTCCTATCTACTCCAATATAAAACTGCGCCATTATCTAACTCCTTAGTTTTTAATAAGTAACGACAATTTCCCGCTTACGGCTTACCACTTAAAGCTTGTAGCTGCTTATGATAGTATAATATACTTATTTTGTCAATAGGGAATCAGCTGACATAGTGTCAAGAGCTTGGTGGTACTTTTTCTTCAATGTGAATCTTATGTTGGATTAGTGAGAATTACCCCCTACACACATTGTCATCCCCGCGGAAGCGGGGATCCATAAGTTTTTATCGACTGAATTTGTCATTTTTTGTCTTCTTCCGTCGGAAGTGCTCATAATTCTCGCATTATAGCCTTTTATAGCCGCGTTATTAACTCGAGCCATATCAAACCATTACTCTGTTTTCTGTTTGTAGTAATCTATACTCTGAAGTTGCCTTAGCACCCTTGCCCATGGTTCGTTTTGATCAGGGCCTTCAAGGGCCGGTATTGTCGCTTCTACCAGGTATGGCACGTTCCTTTCGTTCTTTTTCCAAAAGTTCTTAGCAGTAAGCTGCTTTAGGGGTTCGGGGTTTATCTCTATTTTCTCGTTTCTTTTATCAGACCACCATGAGTCCCATTCGCCGTTGGCTATAGTCTCTTTGACCTTGAGAAGGCCGAGGGCGCCTTTTACGCTCCAGCTCATGCCTCTTTTCTTGAAGCGGTGAGCTATGAATTTATCTACATTGGATTCCATGGCGCCTGTCCCCTTTATCCGCTCTCTTAAGCCTTTATCCTCTATTCGCCTGATTGGGTTTATTCCTTTCTTGTTTTGCTCTATGTATGTACGGAGATCTTTTATCGCTTTTTTCTTTCTCATGTCTTTTGTCTGTCCGATTATCCTATTTAGCGTAGAGAGCGCCGCATCAAGCTTATCACTATTGATAAGGTTGTTTAGCTTAAGCTGCATACCCGGCTTTAAGGAGAGGGCTCGTTTTATGTTTCGTTTGAGGTGGAATTTGCATAAGACATATACGGCACCTGTAAAATAATCCTTTATTCCGGCTTGTATATACGCGCCTCCGTCTCCGCCGAATATAACGGCCTTTGCTTTTGAGAGAGACAGTTTCCTCTCGGCGATGAGACTTAAGTTTTCCATGAAGGTTTTTCCGCTTTCTATCGAGGCGTATGTGAACTTATCCTTGAGTTTTAATGATTTACCTCGGCCTCTCTTATATCGTTTAACCTTGTCGGTATATCCTATGCCCAGTTTAATCTCTATGGAACGCCGTCTGCGCCGTCGGGGGCGGGTTGTTTTTAGCTTGTAGGTCTTTCCTCCGCGCTTTCGCCTTCTTTGGAACCTGATAAAGGCTGAATCGGCTTCCATATGGGCTATATCGCATGGGTTTTGGGAGTTGGATTCTTCAT
>CAZYPU010000004.1:0-65107 GCA_964649665.1 uncultured Planctomycetia bacterium | reverse complement strand
GAACCCCCCCGCCGATATCGCGAAAATATGAAGCGAAAGCGATATTGCCAGTGCCGTCCTGAAAACCGTACTGTTAAGCATATTGTCCATATTCTACAATAGTTAATTCCAGAAAACAAAAGTTGTTTTTACACACTTTTCTACCGGTTAAAAATTTTAAGGGCTTTTTAAAAATGGGGCCGTCAAAGACAAACGTATGGTATTCACCCCTTTCGCCGCAAATGTCAACGCCGTCGGTTCTTTTCAGGTCCCGGATAAGCGCCTCGTCGATTTGCCTCCCCAGCCATTGTTTATCCAAAAAATCCGGTTTGAGCGTGACAATGATTGCCTTAAACCCTGCCCGGATAAACTCATTCAACAAGCTCTCCCTATTGTTCTTCCAAAGCGGCAGAATCGGATTGATGTCAATTTCGCTGCAAATTTTTTCCACCCAATCCCTGTGTTCTTGCAAATCTATGTCCCCGAAAATCCCCCCCTGCATATTTTTACGCCTCAGTTCCGAAGCAGCTTTTTTAAACTCTTTTTCGTAATTTTGCCAGGATGCCCGTTGTTGAAGAATAGGGATCCCTATAGCTTCCGATTGAGACCTCAGGCAATTAGTTTTGATTCCGTGACTGCGCGAATATTCCCCGTGTTCGGAAATCATATTCAGTAAATGGGCAACGTCAATCCCCGACTTTTTTGCCAGATAAAGCGCCAAAGCGCTTTCCTTGCCGCCACTCCACGAACAGAACGCCCTTTTCGTTTCAAGCATAGTTAAAATTCAGCTTTTGTACCTACATATACGGCGAAAGGACTTGTTCCGTAACCCCTTACCTCTTCGTAGCGCTTATCAAACAAGTTGGCGACCTTTAAATAAACGTTTAGATTTTTTAGTAGGTTGTAGTCGGTATTAAAATCAACAACTGCATAGGGCTTCATTTTGTCAACATTACTATCATAGCGTAAGCCGCTATATCGGATTTCGAGGTTCACATTCCACTTTGGGACTATTTCCCAATAGGTATTTATTTTAAATTTATGCTGAGGTCTTCGGAGCAAAGGCCTGTCGGTACTGTAATCCTTGGTGTAATCATAGGTATAGGAAAACCTCGCTTCGAAATTATCCAGTGGCTTAAATTTCGTTCCGCATTCAATGCCGTGCGAATGGGCCTTGCCCAGATTTCGATATTGCGAAACATTGAACCTCGCGTCCATGGTCGTACCTATCAGGCTGTGAAACATGTAATGGAAGTAAGTTGCGTGTAACAAAAGCTTTTCCCCGAAAGCGTACTGGTCCAGGCCGATTTCATAAGAATTGCTTGTTTCGGGTTCGAGATTGGGGTTTCCGCCGCCGAAGCCAAACCACCCCCATTGGGGCAATACCAAAGTGGCATTGAGCTGATAAAGCGTCGGCGCTTTAAAACCAGTTGCCCATCCTCCCCTTACCTTTGTTCCTGTAGGAAAAAGATAGGAGCCATCCACCTTGTAAGTTATGTGTGTCCCGGCAAGAGAGTGGCAATCTATCCTCATGCCCTGAGTCGCCGTTAACCGATCGCGAAAGTTAAGCCTATTTTGTAGATAGAGCGCGTGGTTCCTTGAAAAAACTTTGGGCATGTCGCTTTCGCTGTTCTGCGCAACGCCCGGACCCCACGCTACGAAATAATAGGAATCGCCAATTTCCTTGGTAAACTCGTAACCGATGGTAAAGGTGTCTACGTCGAACAGGTGAATATTGTTCCTGTAATCGAGCCTGAACTCATAACCTTTATACCAGTCTCGCAGATAGTCTGTGGCGCCGCCGCTATTTCCGTCAGCGTCTCTTCGAAACGTATTCATCCACCCCAGCTTTATGTAATAACTATAAAAATCAACCGGTTTGTGCTCAACATATTGTGTAAAAAGCGTCTGGAAATCTTTCTGGTACAAATCGGCATCATCACGCCTCCCCTGATCATAATGAAAAAGTGTAGAGGTATTTCTGAACGTTCCCCCCACCGTAAGGTCTTCGTTAACATCATAATCCACTCTCGCCGAAAGAGCGTATTGTTCATATCCGTCAAGTTCGGGATTATTGTTTTTAGCCTGCGCCTGGGATATGCCCCGGCTTTTGACAAAAGATCCTCCTATGGTGTAGTGGAATCCGTGCGTTTTCGCACCCATGTCAAAACCTTCCCTGAATGTCGAAAACGCGCCTGTTTCGAAAAAACCGTTAAAAAATGCTTTCTCCGCTTTCTTGGTTATAATATTTATAACGCCGCCCATTGCATCGGAGCCGTACAATGTACTTTGCGAGCCCCGCACTATTTCGATTCGCTCAAGATTGTCCAGCGTCAAATGAGCGAGGTTAAATGCCCCGTTTGGTGAAGTGGGATCATATACCTTTACCCCATCGATCATAACCAGCGTCTGGTTTGAGTTGGCCCCCCGCATAAAAACCGACGTTTGCCCCGTAAACGCCCCGCTTTCCACAACATCCAAACCCATTTCGTTTTTCAAGACATCCTTAACGTAATCCGCCTTTTCTCTATAGAATTCTGTTTCTCCTATTACGGTGACGGCGCTTGACTGAGCGCCTAATTTTTCCTTAGTTTTAGTAGGTGTCACGACGATAGTGCCTAATTCCATAATAGGAGAAACCACTTTTTCCATAGGGTCGATTAAAGCTTTAATAACTTTATCCAGTTTTGTATCACCTAAAAGGCTTTTCTCTTCATCTTTCTCCTCGGCAAAAACAAATCCGATGCTTAAGAAACACGCGAACAAAATTAAAAATATTTTCTTCAACTTTTTATTCCTTTCTCAAAAATAAAAAACCCTATACCTTGTGGCATAGGGTTATACCCGTTTTCTTCATCCCTTATATGCGGTGTTCCGGCGACACCTTAATATACAGGCAGGTCTTCTGACTCTCGGATCCTTCTACTTCCACGCCTTCCCAATCGCGAAATGCGATAAGTGGCTCACTGTGGTTTCGTCCCCGATTACAGCGGCGGGACCGCGCTCGATTTAAACGAGCTTCCCTTTTCAAGCCCTCAACGGGCACCTGTATAGAACGTAATGTTAAAGAGCGGTTGTATAATATCAAATCCCCCCGTATTTGTCAACAAAAAATGTATTGAGCGATATCTGTACCAGGAAAGACAGGATGAGGCGCAGGGTCTCCGGCTCAGCATAAAAAATTATGCCAAGATTTTTTCCCTTGAATTTATGCAATTTGCTCATTGCACAAAAGGAGTGGCCCTGCAGCAGAGCTGCATGGCATTTTCTGGTATTGCAATTTCGCAAATTACTAAATTCTACGGTCGAAAATATTCGCCGGAGCCCTGCGCCTCATCCTGTCTTAAAGAAAAAGGGGACGTTTCACTTTGATATAACTCGTTGTCAGTACAGGGGTTACAACACGTCGTTTTCCGGATTGCAAGGTGTAAAAGAGTGGAAAACGACCGCTCGTAACTCATTGCCACATAAAGAGTTAGGACAAAGTGAAACGTCCCCTTAGGAAATAAAAGTCCACGATAATATAAGCCTCCGGGGGTACTTGCCAGGCGGTGAATGCTCTCGACCGTAGAATTTCATAATTTGCGAATCGGACATACAGGGGTAAACTACGAAGAGGACGAAGGCTAATATTCACACCTTCCGATTAGCAAATTGCAGAAATTCGAGGGAGAGAGCTTTACACAACTTTTTGTGTGAGCCGCCGGCAAGTACCCCCGGAGGCTTATATAGCTTACTTATGGTTTAAGCAGCTCTGGAACACTTCCTTCTGCTTAGCCACAAGGCACTAACACATAAATGGCGATGAAAATTATTCCGGAAGGAGGTCGCAGTAGTGGAAGCGCCCGTCGCGCAGGACGATCGCGCCTTTTTTAAAGCGGACCCTTTCGCGTAAGAGCGGGCCGTCGTATACGAATGAGTGGAATTCGCCGTTTTCGCCCAACGGGTCGGTGCTTTTGGGCAGCTCCGACAGAAACCGTTCGTCGAACTGCCTGCCGACAAATGTTTTGTCGAGAAATTTTCCGTCGACACATGTGGTAATCGCCTTAAATCCCAGCTTTATAAATGAGCGGGCGAGTTGGGCGCTATCCCTTTGCCATATCGGGAACACGGCTTTCATGCCCAGTTCCGAAAGATTTTTTTCGCGGTATTTCCTCACGTCCTCCAGAAAAACATCCCCGAAAACCACCGATGAAATACCGCCTGCGAGATGCTTTTTGAGGACTTTTCTCATTACCCTCGCGTATTCTTCGGAAGTGATGTTTTTTGAAATCTGTATTTCTTCCAGCGGTATGCCCACTGAGCGGGCCTGCCGCTTGAGTAGAATACGCCGCACGCCGTGCATGCTGGAACGCCGGTAGTCGCGGGTTACTGTCTGCAAAAGCGCCGCTACTTCGAACCTTTTGTTTTTCAGGACTTCGTGAAGGGCAAAGGCGCTATCCTTGCCGCCGCTCCATGAAAGCAGCACTTTTTCTTTCATGATTTTTAATATTCGATGCCCGGCCGCGCCTTCAGGCCTTTTCGGTAGGGGTGCTTTACTTCCCGCATTTCCGTTACGAGATCGGCGCGTTGCATAAGGACTTTCGGGCAATACCTTCCGGTAAGAATAAGCTCCACATGGCGGGGTTTCTGTTTTATCATATCGATAATATCCCCGGATTTGATTAAACCGAGCCGCAGCGCGACGTTTACCTCGTCGAGTATGACGATATCGTGTTTACCCGAGAGTATAATTTTTCGCGCGCGCATAAGGCCCTTTACGGCGCAATCTATGTCGATTTTTTTTGCCTTTCTTTTTATAAGGCATCCCCTGCCGCATTGTTCGGCCTTGATATTCTCTACTTTTTTAAGCGCCTTCATTTCGCTGTAAGCGGCGGTTTTTAGAAACTGCAATATATAAACGGATAGCCCTGCGCCGGCGGCCCTTAACGCAAGGCCGAGTGCCGCTGTTGTCTTGCCTTTTCCGTTACCGGTATAGATTTGAACGAGGCCCTTTTTCACAGGAGTGCCCTTCCCGCTAAACTTAATCCCAAAACAATAAATCCGGCAATAAAAACGCCGAGCGCGATCGCGATGAACGCGTAACGAAACCGTATTTTAAAAAGCGTGGCAGCGACGCATCCGGTCCACGCTCCGGTTATGGGCAGTGGTATCGCTACGAACAGGATAAGGCCGAGCGCCTCGAATTTCTCCACAAGCGTCGCTTTTCTCCTTGTCCTTTCGAACAGCCAGTTAAAGAATCTCTCGAATATCTTTATATGGCGAAGTTTGTTGGTTATGGGCTGCAGTAAAAATAGAAGCGGTATGACCGGCAAAAGATTCCCGCAAAACGCAAGTAAATAGGTTTTAAGCGGTGAGAAACCCATCGCCAGCCCGAGTGGGATCGCGCCCCTCAGCTCTGAAACCGGCATCGCCGCCAGGGCGACCACCGCGATCTCTTTGTTAAACGCCACCAGCGAATTCGTAATCTGTTCTAGCATGGGGCCCTTTGAATTTTGTTTTTCCTTTTTTTAACCACCTTAAGTACTGCTTCGACTAGGAAGGCGTTAACGTCGAGTCGTTTACGGCAGCTGGCAGCAGGATGCCCTGGAGGCGACAAATTTTGTGCGCGAGCGTCGCAATTGAGTGAATGAAATCTTCAACACATCAATTGCAGCGAGCCACAAAATTCGCCGGAAGGGCGCCTGCTGTCAGCTGCCGATCGAACTACTCTTTCCAGCCTTCCTTGCCGAGAAGCGGGACGAAGACGCAGCCGCATATCTCCGAAGTCGTAAGGCCTCCAGGAGTTTTTTCGATAACGGTTAATACCTGGCTGAAAGACGAACCAAGCGGGATTACGAGTCTTCCGCCGGCGGCAAGCTGCCCGGTGTAAGCGTCGGGAATTTTTGGCGCCGCCGCAGTAACGATAATACCGTCATAGGGTGCGTGTTCTTTCCAGCCCAAAGTCCCGTCCCCTACCCCGCATGTTACATTGCTGTATCCGAGGCTTTTTAAGCGACCCTCGGCCCTTTCCGCGAGCGAAGCGATACGCTCCAGTGAATAAACCTTTTTCGCGAGAGCGGACAGGATCGCCGACTGGTAGCCGCTGCCCGTTCCGATTTCAAGGATTTTCTCGTCGCCTTTGAGGCGTAGGCACCCGGTCATCAGGGCGACCATGTACGGCTGGGATATGGTCTGATCTTCGCCGATAGGAAGTGGATGATCCTCGTAAGCGCTTTTGCGCACATCCTCGGGAACAAATTCATGGCGCTCAACTTCGCGAAAGGCCTCTAAAACGCGCGCATCGGTTATGCCGCGCCCCAAGAGCTGTCGCTCAACCATTTCCCGACGAAGCTCCGTGTAATTCATTTTTTCTCAAAATATGATTTCAAAAGAAGGCTCATAAACCTGATGGTGTCCTTTACCGGGTGTATGCGGCTCAGTTCGTCCCTGTAAATGCTTTCTACGGGCACGGAGGCGATTTTCATATTCCTGCGAGAGGCCTTTATGAGAAGCTCCGATTCCAGGTCATATTTGCTTGATTCAAGTTTTATTTTTTCAAGAACGCCGCGCCTTATGAGCCGAAATCCGCATTGCGTGTCCGGGATGCGCTGCCCGCACAACGTCGAGAGCACCGAAGACATAATCCTGTTCGTCATATTCCTCACAAAGGGCATATTCCTTGTGAGGCCCATGCGGTTTCCGACTACTATGTCATCACTCTGCTCGCGGGCGTGCGCTATAAATTTCTGGATATCTTTCGGGCTGTGCTGGCCGTCACCGTCCATTATTACGACAAAATCAAAGTTTGTCATCCTAAGTATGAAATCAAACCCCTCCTTGAGGGAAGCGCCTTTGCCGAGGTTTTTCACGTGCCGCATAACAATTGCGCCGTTATCGGCTGCGGCCCTTTCGGTATTATCCGTAGAGCCGTCATCCACTACGATAACATCAAACCCCATATCTTTTATTTCTTTTGCGATGCCCCCGATAGTGGAGCTTACGTTATAGGACGGTATCAAAACACACGTTTTCATCACTGCCACACCCTCCGGAAGGCGTACCACTGGTCGGGATAGGCCTTTATATATTTTTCAAGCAGCGGCACATAACGCTGCATGACCGACTTTATGCCGGCTTCATCGGTTTTTTGGGGAACGCTTTCTATCGGCTTCTCGAAAATCAGCTTAAAATTATCACCTTTTGTGCGAATCATTAAAGTGAGTATAATAGGGGCCCCCGTTTTTAAACTGAAAAATGCAGGCCCCCTGGGAAGGACAGCTTCCCGATTGAAGAAATTTGCCATCACGCCGTGATTTGAGAAGTTCCTGTCCCCTACGATTGCGATGAGATTATTTTGCCTTAAAATCCTGAAGCAGTTCCTAAGCTGGGCGCCGACGGGTATTATCTTCATGTCGGCAATGGTGCGCTGTTCGAGGAAGAAACTGTTAATTTTCTTGTCCTTGTGGCCAAGCACAATGGCATAAAGCGGATACCCGAGGCTTGCTACGACCGCGCCGCCGAGCTCCCAGTTTCCCATGTGGGCCGCCACAAGAAGCGCCCCTTTTCCCTTCGAGAGCGCCTTGTCCACGTTTTCTTTGCCCTCTACGGTAATATGGCTCATTATATAATCCCGGTCCAATTTTGCAAATCTGAAAAAGTCCGCGAGGTATTTGGCGAAATTTCTGAATATGCCCCTGACATGTTTTTGGATTAATTTCTTGTCGTCATTTCCCAGCACAACCCTAAGGTTATATTCTAGGTCAATTTTATCCCTCCGCGCAAAAAGATAGTATACGTCCGCCATGAAGACGGCCATCGCGTAGCACGCCCCGATGGGAAGCAATAAAGCAAACCGTCTCCCCACTCTGTAAAGCAAGTATAGCATTACATAATCCTTTTCAATACGGTATCAACTATGTCCTGGGCGCTTTTCGGTTTCGAAAGCGCCCTTGCGCGGTCGCGCATATTCTTAAGGGATGCGGGATTCGAAAATAATTCTGTAACAAAAACGCCCACATCGTGCAGGTTATCGGCTTTGATCGCCACTTTATCTTTTATCAGATGTTCGGTGTTCATTTGCTCCTGCCCGGGGATGGGCTTAACTATCAATACGGGCAGGCCCTTGGCTAGCGATTCGCTCACCGTGATGCCTCCGGGCTTTGTGACAATCACGGAGGATATTTCCATAAGCTCCTCGATATTTTCCGTATACGGGAAAACAATCATCTTTTTCGTAAGCCGCCCCTCTTTCTTTTTAAGCATGCGGTAGAGTTTTTTGTTTCCGCCGGCGACGACCACGATCTGCAATTCCGTTTTTAGAGCGTTTAAGATCTTCACTATCTCCATTACCGGGCCGATTCCCTGGCTCCCCCCCATTATAAGGATTACAGGTGTGTTTTGCGCGAGGCCCAGAGAGTTGCGTACCGCCTCCCCATCGACAACATCGTTGAATTTGGGGTCGATCGGGATACCCGTTATCTTTACCTTATCCGCGGATATGCCGTTTAAAATAAGCCTGTCCCCCGTTCTTTCCGAGGGAACAAAATAGAGATCAACGCTGTCGTACAGCCAATAATAATGCGGGGCGTAATCCGTGAGGACCCCGGCGAGCACAAAATTGCGCGCTTCCTTTTTTTTACAGTCCGCCACGATCCCGCAAGGGAAAGCCTGGGTACAGATAACCGCATGCGGCCGGAAGCCGTCAAGGAGGTTTCTCATTTTTTGCGAGTTGTATTTGTGTATCGCCTCCCTTAATCGCTGTGTTTTTCTTATGACCCCGGGATTGTCGTACAGATATCCCCATACCTCGGGCCTGCGTTTTATGATACTCATGTAGGCCCTATTTATTATTTTCTCGAGAATGGGATTAGTATAATTGAAGGAATTTACGTTGAGTATTTCAATATCACAGCACGCTTTGTGGAAGGCCTTTTCGATGGCGAGCGTCGCATGGTGATGCCCCGAATTTTCGGAGATGTACATCAAAAGAACGCGTTTCTTATCCATACCCCATTAGGTTTCCATCTCCAGGAGCCGTTTTATTCTTTTTACGGCTTCCCGGAGTCGCTTTGTATCTTCAACGAGGGCAAACCTTACGTACCCCTCGCCGTATTCCCCGAATCCCGTCCCGGGCGCGACGGCGACACCTGTTTCCCTTATAAGAAGCGCTACGAATTCCATTGAAGTCAACGCGCTGTATTTATCCGGTATGCGCGCCCACACGTAGAAAGTCGCCTTGGGCAGGGGAACGTGCCAGCCGATTTCCGCAAGCCCTTCCACAAGGGTGTCGCGCCTTTTTTCGTACATTGAAACAAGTTTCTTTACACATCCCTGCGGCCCGAGAAGCGCTTTTATGGCAGCGTACTGTATCGGCTTGAAAATACCGAAATCTATATAGCTTTTTGTCTTTGCGAGCGTTCTTAGGATATCGCGGTTCCCGACGGCAAAACCCATACGCCAGCCCGCCATGTTATACGACTTGGAACAGGTGTGAAACTCTATGCAGGTTTTCTTTGCCCCTTTCACCTGGAGGATGCTGGGCGCCTTATAGTTATCAAAAACTATGTCGGAATAGGCCAGGTCATGGCCGATTATGATATTTTTTCCCGCGCTCCAGCTGACAACATCGCGGAAGAATTCCGGCGTTGCAATTGCCGTAGTAGGGTTATGAGGGTAGCTTAAAAAAAGAAGCTTGGAGCGCCTGGTAATGTCCTTCGGCAGTTTTCTCAAATTCGGGAGATATCCATCTTTTTCGTAAATCGGTATGTTATGAAGTATGCCGCCGGCTATAAGCACGCCGTTGAAATGGACCGGATATGCCGGATTCGGGACCAGCGCCACATCCTCGTTGTTCAGAAAAGCCAGCGAGAGATGCGCGATTCCCTCCTTGGAGCCGATAAGGGGAAGGACCTCCGAATCGGGTTCCAGTTTGACTCCAAACCGCCTATCGTACCATTTTGCGACTGCCCTCCTCAGCTTTATCTCGGAAGTGTCTATTGACCTTGAATATCTGTAGTTTTCTTTTACGAGCGATCTCTTTCGGAGCTCACTCACGATGTGTTTGGGCGTCGGCTGGTCCGGATTCCCCATCCCAAGATCTATGACATCAAGGCCTTTCTTTTTCGCTTCATCTTTTAAGTTGTCAATGATGGTAAAGAGATAAAGCGGCAATCGTTTTAACCTGTTTGCTTCCTGCATACCGTCTCCCTCTTATAATTTATCCAAAGCTTCCCGTGCCGCACTCGCCGATTTACGTAGAGCGGCAAGCTCCCCTTCGGCCAGATCCCATTCAAGGATTTCCGAAACGCCGCTCCTGCCTATTCTCGCCGGGACGCCGATAGCACAATCCCTTATCCCGTATTCACCGTTTGTAATCGCCGAACACGGTATCACTTTCTTTTCGTCGAGTATAAGTGCGCTCAGAATCTCAAGACACGCCGCGCTCGGCGAAAAATAAGCGCTCCCGGATTTTAAAAGCTTTACTATTTCGCCGCCCCTCATTTTTGTATTTTCTACAAGTCGTTTGATCACATCCCGCTTTAATACCTTATCCAGCGGCTTTCCTTCCACGCGTGTCCTTGAGATCAGCGGCACCATCGTATCGCCGTGGCTTCCCAGCACAAACGTCTCTATCTTCTCCGGCGACGCGCCGGTTTCCTGTGCGAGAAGCGCCTTGAATCTCGCCGTATCCAGATTGCCGGCCATTCCGATAATTCTCTGACGGTCAAACGCTGTTTCCCTGTACGCCAGGTACGTCATCACGTCCAGGGGATTTGTAACTATAACGAGGATGGCCCCGGGCGTAAACACCTTTACGCTCTTGGCGACGGCGCTTATGATCATTCGGTTTTTGCTTATAAGGTCATCCCGCGACATTCCCGGCTGCCTGGGGAAGCCCGCTGTCACAACGACTATTTCCGAGCCGCTTGTGTCCCTGTAATTATTTGTTCCCAGCACACTTTTTTTATACCCCATAAGCGGCCGGGCATCCGTGAGGTCAAGCGCCTTTGCCCTGGCTAAATCGCCCACGGTATCTACCAGGACAACCTCCGCCAGGCCGCGCGTCAGGACGCGCTCTGCCAGCGCCGAACCTACATTGCCGGCGCCTATAATTGATACTTTCATTTTAGTCGGCCTATAATGGCATCCGTCATTTCCGTTGTGCCAACGGCTGTCGGATCATTCCTGTCTTCTTTTAAATCGTATGTTACGTACTTACCTTCACTTATCACGGACGCGACGGCGTTCTCGAGTGAGCGTGCGGCTTTTTTTTCGCCTATATGCCGCAGCATCAGCACGGCCGATAGCAGCATGGCCGCAGGGTTGACTTTGTTTTGCCCTTTATACTTCGGAGCGCTTCCGTGTGTCGGCTCAAAAAGGGCGATATCCCTTCCCAGGTTAGCTCCCGGCGCCACGCCCAGTCCCCCGACCAGTCCGGCGCATAAATCCGACAGTATATCCCCATAAAGGTTGGGCGCAACCAGCACGTCATAGAGCTGGGGCTTCTGCACAAGCTGCATGCACATGTTATCCACGATTCTGTCTTCAAACTCAATATCCGGAAATTTTTTCGCCGCGCGCCGCGCAGCATCGAGAAATAACCCGTCAGTGTATTTCATGATATTGGCTTTGTGGACAGCGGTAACCTTCTTGCGGTCAAATTCCCGGGCATACTTAAAAGCAAATTCCACGATTCTTCTTGAGCCGCCTTCGGAAATAGGTTTAATACTGAGCGCAGCGTCGGGCCTTATTTTGATGCCCGAATTTTTTTGTATAGCGGCGCGAACTTCATCAAGGGCTTTCGTGCCTTTCTCGAACTCGATGCCGGAATAGAGGCCCTCGGTGTTCTCCCTGATAATCACGATATCCACGTTTTTGTAATTCGACCGCACGCCTTTATAGAGCTTGCATGGCCTTACGCACGCAAACAGGCCGAGTTCCTGTCGTATTTTTACGTTCACGCTCCGGAAGCCCGAACCGACGGGCGTTACAATGGGGCCTTTTATGGCGATTTTGTTTTTTCTTATTGACCGGATTACAGAGTCCGGAAGCGGGGTTTTGTGCTTTTTAATAACATCGCCGCCGGCTTCTACGATGTCCCATTTTACCTTTACACCTGTTGCCTCGACCGCGCGCCTGGCACTTTCGCTTATTTCCGGTCCTATGCCGTCTCCCGGGATTAACGTTATGTTATGCTTCAATTTCAAGCTGTCCTTTGTGTTTTTTGAAATACTCTACCATGCCCCCTTCGGCGAGAATTTTTTTCGCCAGAGGGGCTATGGGCTTACACGCAATATTGAGCCCTTTCGATTTGTTCTTTATTATATTCCTGCCCAGGTCTAATTCCAACTCGTCATGATCGTCTATGTAATTGGTATTACACTCCAGAAGCAGAAGCCCGAGGTTCAAGGCGTTCCTGTAAAAAATTCGCGCAAAACTTTTCGCCACAACCGCCCTAAGGCCTGCGGCCTTTAAGGCTTGCGGCGCCTGTTCCCTTGACGAGCCGCAGCCGAAATTTTCCCCGCTTACCAAAAAATCACCTCTTGCCACCTTTTTATAGAAATCTTTTTCCAGGTCCGCGAAAACATATTTTGCCAGTTCCCTGGCATCGCGTATGCGAAATTTATAACGCCCGGAAATTATATAGTCGGTGTTTACATTGTTTTGCAGCTTTTTTAAGCGGTGCGCCAGGTTGCTCATTGCGAAAGCCTTCTCGAAAATGCCCGCGGGTCGGAAATCTTGCCTTCGAGGGCCGAGGCGGCGCAGGTGGCCGGGCTTGCGAGGAATATATTCGCGTTGGGATTGCCCATTCTCCCTTTGAAATTGCGGTTTGCCGTGGAAATGACATTCTCCCCATCGGCAGGAACGCCGTTATGCGTGCCGACGCACGGTCCGCATCCGGGCCCCAATAGGGCGGCCCCCGCGTCTATAAAAGTCTCGACGTAGCCCTTTTTAACCGCGCTTAGAAAAACCTCCCGCGAGGCGGGCGCAACCATAAGCCTCGTTTCAGGGTGAACCTTATTGTTTTTAAGAATACGGGCGGCGACCTCAAGGTCTTCCAGGCGGCCGTTCGTGCACGTCCCTATGAAAACCTCATCAATGCGCGTACCCTCAACATCTCCGATCGATGCAACATTGTCAACTTCGTGCGGCATGGCAACCTGCGGCGTCATGGAGCTTACGTGATATTCCTTAACCCCCTCGTATGATGAGCCCTCGTCTGCTGTAACGGGGCTCGGTTTTCGCTTTGTGCGCCTTGTAATCCAGTCCAAAACTTTTTTATCCGCCTCGAATATGCCGCATTTCGCTCCCATCTCAACGGACATGTTCGCGATTGTAAAACGGGCGTCAAGGCTCATTCTCCCGATGGTGTCCCCGCAGAACTCGAGCGCTTTATAGTTCGCGCCCTTGGAAGTAATTGTTTTTATTATCCGCAGGATCACATCTTTTGAGTAGACGCCTACGGGTAATTTGCCTTTTATGACTATTTTTATTGTTTCCGGAACCCTAAACCAGTTCTTGCCGCTTGCAAGGCTGATAGCGAGGTCCGTCGAACCGACGCCGGTGGAAAATATGTTAAGCGCGCCATAAGTGCAGGTATGTGAATCCGCTCCCACGACAAGGTTGCCGCAGGTTATGCTGCCGGATTCAATCATCAACTGATGGCATATACCGCGGCCGATATCGGATATTTTCACCGAATGCTTGGCGGCAAACCCGCGCATTAACTTATGTATGGCTGATACGCCGGTATTCGGGCTCGGGGCGCTATGGTCAATGAACATGGTAAATTGCGATGCGTTAAAGACCTTGCCGGTGCCCAGTTTCTCAAAGTTCTCTATTATCAAAGAGCTTGTCCCGTCCTGCCCCAAACAGAAGTCCACTTCGCAGATTGCTATTTCCCCCGCCCTCAGCTCTTTTTGGGCGTGAGCGCTCAATATTTTTTCCGCAATTGTTTGCTTTACAATCTTTGCAGCCATTTTTCAATCCTATCGAGCCCTTTCTCAATGTTTTTCAAGTCCGTCGCGAAACTCAACCGCACGTGGGTGTCCGATCCGAAAGCGATACCGCTCACGCAGGCGACGTGCGCTTCCTCTAAAAGTCTCTCGGCAAACGTTATCGAATCAATTCCCGTGCCTCTAATATTGCAGAAAATGTAGAACGCGCCTTTCGGCTTTACACACGACACTTTTCCCATGGAATTTATGCGCCCGGCCATGTGATCCCTTCTTTTGGCGAATTCCTGTTTCATTTTTTCAGCTTCGCTTCCGCCGCCCTGAAGCGCCTCTACGGCGGCTTTTTGACATATCGACGCCGGATTTGACGTGGAGTGGCTCTGCAAGGCCGCAATTTTCTTCATAATTTCAACGGGCCCCGCTGCATAGCCTATCCGCCATCCGGTCATTGAATATGTTTTGGAAACACCGTTCACGGTGATTGTCTGTTTGAGAATCTCATTATTTAACGCGCCGATGGAAAAATGTTTTTCATCACCGTATATAAACTCTTCGTATATCTCGTCACTTATGACAATAATCTTTTTTGACACGACATATTTCGCCAACTTCTCAAGTATAGATTTTCCGAATACGGCGCCCGTCGGATTCGAGGGGCTGTTTATCACTATAGCTTTTGTACGCATTGTGATAGCCTTCTCGATAGCCGCAATCTCCGGCACAAATCCGTTTTCCTCCTTTGCCTCCACGATACGCGGCACAGCACCGCTAAGTTTTATCATTTCCGGATAGCTTACCCAGTATGGCGAAACAATGATAACTTCATCTCCCGGCCCACACAGCACCTGAAATATGTTGTATAAAGCGTGCTTTGCCCCGCAGGATACCACTACCTCTTCGGGCGTATACGAAAGCTTGTTTTTCCTGTTTAGTTTCCGCGCAATAGCCTCCTTAAGCTCGGCTGTCCCTGAAGCCGGGGTATATTTCGTGAAGCCCTTTTCTATTGCCCGGATTCCGGCCTTTTTTATGCTGATCGGAGTGTCGAAATCAGGTTCGCCCGCCCCGAATCCGATGACGTCGAGGCCCTGTTTCTTCATGGCCTTCGCCTTTGCCGTTATCGCAAGTGTAAGCGAGGGCTTAAGATGTAATACCCTATCCGCAAGTTTCATATGCTCTCCTCCGTATAGCCTTTCTAATATATCATAATATTATTGTATAAACAAGCGAAAAGTGAAGCGACATCCGGCAGTAAGCGCCCTTCCGGCGAATTTTGTGGTCCTTGACTACGCTCAGTACCGGAGGTGCCTGGCACCTTAGATGAGTTTACCAGGGGTGCCTGGCACCTCCGGTAAACCAGGCACCTTAGCCTTATTAACGAAGAGAAAAGAAAGGGAATGGGAGTAGTCAGGAGGCGGTGTTGAATAAGCCTCCGGGCGATGCCTGCCAAGCGGCATCGCTGCTACAAGAAGAAGAAAGCCGGGGGTCTGGATGCAATTGAAAAATTTTAGTCTTTTATCCGAGATTTTTAGAGGTTTTCTTTGTAACAAGTTTTGATACAAAAAGGATGGCGGTTGTTTGAGCCCCACACCATTGGGTGTGGGGCGAGTTCCGCCATCCCCTCTAAAAAGCGAGGTAAAAGACGGTCATGAATTAGGAGTGGATGAAAAATTTTTTTGCAGACAGAACCCCGGCTTTCTTCTTCTTGTGGGTGGGTGCGTAAGGAGAGTTACATATTGGTCTTACGGCGGAAGAAGCCGCGGACTTTTTTGAGGAAGCCCTTCTGCTTTTCGATTTTCCTGTCTTCCCTTTTCACCCTTTCCTTCTTGACTTCCTTCTCGGCCTTTTCCTCTTTTACCCTCGACGCTGCTTCCGGGACCGCGGTGGGGCGTTCGGGTTTTGCGGGTGCGGCCTTCTCGGCCTTCTCAGGTTTTTTGACACCTTTGGCCGTTTTTTTATCGGGCTTTTTCTTTTCTTCAGGTTTCTTTTCCGTCAGCTCCAGAAAAACAACGCTTGCGCCGTCGCCCTTGCGGAAGTTAAAGGGTATTATCCGTGTATACCCGCTTTTTCTACCGGAAAAAAGCGGTGCTATTTCTCTGAAAAGTTTTCGTACCAGGGCGTTGTCGCCAAGGACGGAGAACGCCTTCCTGCGCGCTGCGAGAGAATTTTTTTTCGCCAGCGTAATCAGGCTTTCGATAAGACGAGAGGCCTCTTTCGCCTTTGTGCGCGTTGTCTTTATCCGCTGGTGCAAAAACACAGCTTTTGCGAGCGACTTTAACGTAGCTATGCGATGCGCGGATTGTCTGCCGAATCTCGTTCTTCTTTTTCCGTGCCTCATTTTTTCTTTTCTTCTTTTTTATCTGCGAGCGCGCCGAGTTGAAGCCCCATCTCGCCCAGTATTTTGTTGATTTCCGTCAGCGACTTCTTCCCGAAGTTCCTGTATTTCAACATCTCCATCTCGCTCCTTCTCGCAAGGTCGCCGATCGTTTTTATCTTGGCGTCGCGCAGGCAATTGGAGCTGCGCACGGAAAGCTCAAGTTCCGTGATGGGCATTTTTAGTTTTTCCTGGAGTTCTTTTTCTTCCTTGGATTCCTCTTCCTCGATGATTTCCTCCGGGATCTCCCCGAATTCCACGAAGATATCGAGGTGGCGCTGAAGTATGTTGGAGGCGTAGAGAAGCGCCTCTTTCGGATCAAGGCTTCCGTTTGCCCATATTTCCAGGATCAGCTTGTCGTAATCGGTTATCTGCCCGACGCGCGTATTGATTACGGAAAAACTGACCCTCTTTACGGGCGAAAATACGGCGTCAAGCGGTATGATCCCGATAGGTGCGTTTTCCTTTTTGTTCTTTTCCGCCGGGACATATCCTCTGCCGCGCGATATCTCGAGCTGCATTTCCAGTTTCGTCTTCTTTGTAAGCATAGCGATGTGAAGGCCCGGATTCAGGATTTCGACGGTCTCATCCGTCTTGAAATCTTTGGCCGTAACGGCGCCTTTCTTATCGACTTTAAGAAACATGGACTTCGGGTTTTTAAAATGTGACCTCAGGATGAGTTTTTTGATATTAAGCATGATCTGAGGGACATCCTCAACAACGCCTTTAATCGTAGAGAACTCGTGCGCGACGCCCTCAATTTTGACTGAAGTCGCAGCTGTGCCCTCTATGGAAGATATGAGCACGCGCCTTAAGGAATTCCCTATGGTCATGCCGTAGCCCCGTTCAAACGGTTCGGCTGTAAACTTGCCGTATGTCGGCGTAAAGCTAGACTCCTCGCAAGTCAGCTTTTTAGGCATTTCAAAATTTCTGAGTTTAACCCCCATCGATAAACCCCCCCCTTTTTTTGTAACGTGAGAAAAAAATGCTACTTATTTAGAATACAATTCAACGATTGCCTGTTCCTGAATCGAGAAATCCAAATCATCTTTTTCGGGAAGCCGCTTGACGGAGCCCTTCAAGAGCTCCTTTTCGCTTTCGAGCCATTTCGGGACAATCCTTTCCTTTAACTCCTTGCGTATTTCGATTATTTTTTTTATCATTTTTTCTTTTCCCTTCATTTCCACGGTGTCCCCCTTTTTAACGATGTACGAAGGGATATTAACTTTTCTGCTGTTAACGTAAACATGGTTATGACCGACCAGCTGCCGTGCCTGTGAGCGTGAATACGCAAAACAAAGCCTGAAAACAACATTGTCCAGCCGTCTCTCCAGGAACTGAAGCAGTATATGACCCGTTACACCCCTGGCTTTTTCGGCAAGCTTGAAGTATCTCTTGAACTGCCGCTCAAGCAGCCCATAAATTCTCTTGGCCTTCTGTTTTTCGCGAAGCTGCATGCCATAGTTGGATTCCTTTCTTCTCCGCTTTCCGTGCTGCCCCGGCCTGTAAGGCCTTTTTGCTGCCGGGCACTTTTCCGTATTGCACTTGGTCCCCTTAATAAACAGTTTCTCGCCGTATGCGCGACAGAGCTTGCATTTTGCGTCTGTTTCCCGTGCCATCCCCGCTCCTTTTCTTTAAACCCTTCGCCGCTTCGGCGCCCTGCAGCCGTTGTGCGGTATGGGCGTTACGTCCTTTATTGACCTTATAGCCAAACCGGCGCCCTGCAGGCTCCTGATAGCGCTTTCCCGGCCCGAGCCGGGACCTTTTATTAAAACCTCTAATTCTCTCACTCCGAAATCCCTGGCTTTCCTGGCCGCGTTTTCCGCGGCGAGGCCGGCTGCGAAGGGAGTCGATTTCTTGGATCCGCTAAAACCAACCGTTCCCGTCGAGGCCCAGCATAACGTATCGCCCTTGGGGTCGGTGATTGTCACTAGCGTGTTGTTAAATGTAGCCAGTATATGGGCTATCGCTTTCGGGACATTTTTTGTAATCTTTTTCTTCGTTTTTACTTTTTTCTTCTGCATTTTAACCTTCTTGTTTAACAGGCACCGTGGTTTGTTTCTGGGCGCGTGTGACGCCTACGGTCTTTCTCGGGCCCTTGCGGGTTCTGGCGTTGGTCTGGGTCCTCTGTCCCCTTACTGGCAAGCTTCTCCTGTGCCTGAAGCCCCTATACGAACCGACCTCCATCAGGCGCTTGATATTTGCGGAAACTTCGCGCCTCAGATCACCCTCGACCTTGCAGTCTTTCTGTATCGTTCGGGTTATGCGCGAAACTTCTTCTTCCGAGAGATTCTTGGCACGCGTGCCCGGGTTTATACCGGCGCTTTTTAAGATTTTATTCGAAGTCGAGCGACCTATGCCGCGGATATACGTCAACGCGATCTCCACTCTTTTTTCTTTTGGTATGTCAATTCCCACTATTCTCGGCATATGTCTACCCTTGCCTCTGTTTGTGTTTAGGGTCTTTACAGATGACCCTCAAAACGCCTTTTCGTCTTATAACTTTACACTTGGAACATATTTTCTTTACGCTGGATCTTACCTTCACGTCCGTTACCCCCTACGTATAATTCTTCCGCGGGCCAGGTCATAAGGCGAAAGCTCCACGGTCACCCTGTCCTCCGGCAGAATTCTTATAAAATGCATTCGCATTTTTCCGGAAACATGCGCAAGTATCTTATGGCCGTTCTCGATCTCTATCCTGAACATCGCGTTTGGCAGCGTTTCCAGGACCTTCCCCTCTACAATAACGCCTTCTTCTTTCGAACTCATGTTATAATCTCCGGTTTTTCGCCGTTTACGATAACCGTGTCTTCAAAGTGCGCCGAAAGACGCCCGTCTTTCGTCACGGCCGTCCAGCCGTCGTCCATGATCTTAACATCTGGCGTGCCGGCGTTTACCATCGGCTCTATCGCCAGCGCCATCCCGTCCTCAAGAACCGTACCCCTATTCGCCCTGCCGAAGTTCGGAATTTCCGGTTCTTCATGGATTTTCGCGCCTATACCGTGGCCTACAAATGCCCGCACGACACTAAAGCCGTTGGATTCGACGAATGACTGTATCGCCCAGGATATATCCTGAACGTGATTGCCCGTTTTTGCCATTCTTATACCCCTATCGAGGGATTCTTTTGTTACTGAAACCAGGCGCCGGGCTTCGTCGGAGATTTTTCCTACCGCGAAAGTCCTGGCGCAATCGGTACAATAACCCTTGTATTTTATCCCGATATCTATGCTTATAATGTCGCCGTTTTTCAGGATTTCGTCTTCCCGCGGTATGCCGTGCACGATGACCTCATTTCGTGACGAACATATGCTGGAGGGAAAGCCCTTGTAGCCGCGAAAAGCCGCTTTGGCGCGGCGCGAGGCGATAAACTCGTCGACCTTTCGCTCAAGCGACTTTGTGCTGACGCCGGGCTTCACCCCTTTCGCCAGGCTATCCATGCACTCTTTTAAAATCGCGCCCGCTTCCCTGATAAGCCCCCGCTGAATATCCGATAAAATCGTTGCCATCGCGCCTATCCAACCCTCTCTTTCGAGAAAAGGTTTTTTATTTCCCTGAAAAGCCGCTGAACATCGAGGTCGCCTGAAACCTCCTGCAGTATGCCTTTTTTTCTGTAATAATCGATAAGTGATTTCGTTTCATTCTCATATACCGTGAGCCGTTTTTTAACCGTTTCTTCCCTGTCATCCGCCCTATGGACAAGCTCGCCGCCGCAATAATCGCAGATACTTTCTTTCCTGGGAGGCATATTCTTTGTGTGGAAGTTCGCGCCGCAGCGTACGCAGACGCGCCTTCCGGAAAGCCGCTCAATCGAAACCTGAGGCGATGTTTTAAGGTATAAAACCATATCAAGATTTTTTTTAATTTTTTCGAGGGCGCGATCGAGCTCGCCTGCTTGCGCTTCATTCCTCGGGAACCCGTCCAGCAGAAAAGGCGTCCCTTTCTTGACCCGGGAAATGCGCCCGGTTACAATGGTGGTAACGATTTCATCCGGCACGAGTTCGCCCCTCTGCATATATGCTTTCGCTTCTTCCCCGATTTTTGTCCCGTTTTTCACTGCTTCTCTCAGCATATCGCCCGTTGAGACGTGTAAAAATCCGAACTTCTCGCAGAGAACCCTTGCCTGAGTTCCCTTGCCGGCGCCCGGAGGCCCTAACAACACAATATTCAAGGGTTACTTCCTCCCCCTGATACGCCCTTTTTTCATAAATCCTTCGTAGTGCCTGACAAGAAGGTGTGATTCTATCTGCCTCACCGTGTCCAGCATCACTCCTACTATAATTAAGAGCCCTGTGCCGCCGAAAAAGCTGGCCACAAGATACGGAATTTTGAGCGAGCGGGAGATGATGCTTGGGAGAACCGCAATAATTGACAGGAATACCGCGCCCGGCAGGGTAATTCTTGTCATGATAAAATCGAGATACTCCGCGGTTTGCTTTCCGGGCCTGATTCCCGGAACAAATCCTCCAAACCTTTTCATGTTGTTCGAGATATCGATGGGATTAAAGGTTATCGCGGTATAAAAATAACAGAAAAAGATAATCAAAAGCGAGTAAACAATATTGTAGACAAATGTCTCCCTCGTAAGCATGGAGGCGATATTCTGCACTGCCGCGCTCGGTATGAGCCCCGCTATTGTGGCGGGGAAAAGAATTATGCTTTGCGCGAATATAATCGGAATAACGCCGGCCTGATTCACGCGAAGAGGTATATATGTACTTTGTCCGCCGTAAATTTTTCTGCCGACGACCCTCTTGGCGTATTGAATGGGAATCTTTCGTTGGCCCTGCGTAATCGCCACTACCGCCAGAACAACGCCGATAAGCATTGCCCCCATAAAAAGAAGCGTAAAAGGCTGTATCTGCGCCTTTAGAGGCGCGCCGAAACTTACCAGTTGAGCAAGCTGGCTTATCGCCGCGGGTATCCTCGAGACGATACCGGCGGTGATTATAAGCGATATGCCGTTTCCTATGCCGTATTCCTGGATCTGTTCACCAAGCCACATTATAAAAGCCGTCCCGCTCGTAAGGGTTATCACCGTGAGGACCCGAAACCACCAGCCGGGGAACTGCACGATCTGCATGCCCTGAAACCTGGCCGGATTTTCCAGCCAAAGTGCTATGAAAAATGACTGTATCACTGCCAGGAGAACGGTGCCGTACCTCGTGTACTGGATAATTTTTTTGCGGCCCTCTTCCCCTTCGCGCGAAATTCTCTCAAGCGAGGGTACGACCGCCGTAAGAAGCTGGAGAATGATAGAGGCGGAAATATAGGGCATAATTCCCAGCGCAAAAATTGTCAGCCTCTGTATGGCGCCGCCCGAAAACATGTTGATCATTCCGAAAAGGGTTCCGCCCTGCGTTTTTGCGATATTGTCGAAAAATTGCGCCAGTTTCGCTCCGTCGATACCGGGTGTTGGTATAAACGCGCCTACCCTGTAAACAGCGATCAGGCCCGCCGTTATCAGGACCTTTCGCTTTAGGTCCGGTATTTTGAACAAATTGACAAATGCGCCCAACATCTACTTTTTTCCCCGCTCCCCTCTCTTTAATATCTCTGTTTTTCCGCCGGCGTCGGTAATTTTCTTCTTTGCGCTCTCCGAGAAAGCATCGGCGCAGACACTGAGGGGCTTGGAAATATTGCCGTCCCCGAGAACCTTTACGGGCCACTCGGCTTTTTTTATAAATCCTGCTTCTTCCATGGCCGCCTTGTCCACAGAAGAATCCTTCCTGAAATGATTCAGGCGTTCAACGCTCACGATCTGATAAACTTTTTTCATTACGCTGGTAAAACCGCGCTTAGGAACTCTCCGCATAAGGGGCATCTGTCCGCCTTCAAAACCTATTCGCAGCGCTCCGCCCTTTCTCGCTTTGGCGCCTTTTGAACCGCGTCCGGAGGTCTTTCCATGGCCGGAACCGGAGCCGCGCCCTACCCTCTTCGGCGAACGATTGGCGCCTTTTGGCATCCCAACATCCTGTATTTTCATTGCGTAGTCCTAGTCCTGTAGAGCCTGAGGCCCTGCAGTCCAACCATAGCCGCTTTCACGGTATTTATGGGATTCCTGGAACCCAGGCATTTTGTTAGTATGTCTTTTATCCCGAACACTTCACATAGGGCCCGTACCGAACCGCCGGCTATGACGCCGGTGCCGGGACCGGCGGGTTTAAGAAGAACCTTGCCGGCCTTGAATTTGCCGATAGCCTCGTGCGGTATGGAGGAGCCTTTCATCTGTATGGAAACGAAGGCCTTCTTCGCGTTACTCAGCGCTTTGGTTATAGCGGCGGCTATCTCATTCGCCTTCCCGAAACCTATGCCGGCTGCACCCTTACCGTTTCCCGCCACTACAAGGACGTTGAAGGAAAACCTTCTGCCGCCCTTAACGACCTTGGCAACCCTTCTTATGCTTACTACTTTTTCTATTATTCCGGTTTCATCTTTCATTTTTACCTCAAAAAATCAGACCGTTTTTCCGCGCTGATTCCGCAAATGCCTTAACACGGCCGTGGAAAAGGTAACCGGCGCGGTCGAATGTTATTTTAGCAAACCCTTTCTCCTGTGCACCTTTGGCAAATTCTTCCCCCAGAATCGCGGCTGCCTTTACGTTGCCGCCGTAGCGAACTTTATTTTTAATGGTCTTGCCGTTTGTAGACGCGGAAAAAAGGGTGTGCCCCTTTATGTCGTCTATCAGCTGGGCGTACAGGTTCTTGCCGCTCCTGAAAACGCAAAGCCGCGGTTTGGCGGACGTCCCCATTATTTTCTTGCGAAGAATCTTGTGCCGCCTTATTCTGCCTTTTACTTTCTTCATCCCCCGACTCCTCTTGCCTTAGATTGCGTCCGCTCGGGATGACCCTGAGCAAGGCCGCCACAAAGGCGGCCGCGTCGAATGGGTCATTATTTCGTTACCGTTTTTCCCGCCTTGTGGCGGACGTATTCGCCGACGTAGCGAATGCCCTTGCCCGTGTAGGGCTCAGGCTTGAAGTAATCCCTTATCTCGGCCGCTGCCTCGCCAACTTTGACTTTGTCGATACCGGTCAGGACTATCTGCGTGGGCTTCGGCGTCGTTATGGTTATGCCTTCCGGAATGGCGTATATCACGGGGTGCGAAAACCCGAGGATTATCTGCATCTTACCTTCAGCCTGGATCTGCGCTTTAAAGCCAACGCCCTTGATCTCCAGTTCCTTTTTATATCCTTCCGTAACGCCCTTTATGAAGTTTGAAAGAATTGCTCGCGTCAACCCGTGAAGCGAGCGTTCCTTTTTTTCGTCGGACGACCTCTCGATAAAAAGCTTGTTGTCTTTCAGCGATACCTTTATGCCGCCCGAGGCGCGGTACTCAAGGCGCCCCTTGGGGCCCTCTACGGAAATTATCCCGTCCTTTATCTCAACCTTTACATTGCCAGGTATATCAACCGGTTTTTTGCCAATGCGTGACATGTTGCACCTACCAGATCTCGCAGAGAATTTCCCCGCCGATTTTCTTTTCTCTCGCCTCTCTATCCGTTACAACGCCTTTTGATGTGGAGATAAGCGCTATGCCTATCCCGCCGTAAACGCTTTTAATCTCGTCGTTCTTCGCGTAAATCCGCAGGCCGGGTTTCGAAACCCGCCTCAAACCCGCAAGCGCCGGGCGCTTATCGCTTTCGTATTTGAGGTATACCTTGATCGTGCCCTGCTTTTTATCCTCGACGAATTTGTGGTTTAAGATAAATCCTTCTTTCTTTAATATCTCCAGAATGCTCTCGTTAAGTTTAGAGCCTTTCACAATAACGCTTTCCTTCTGCGCCATTACACCGTTTTTTACAATCACGAGCATATCAGCTATCGGATCAGTTACCGGCATTTATTGCTCTCCTTGAACTTACCAGCTGGCTTTGACAATGCCGGGAATTTCGCCTCTTGAGGCACATTCCCTGAAGCATATGCGGCAAAGCTTAAATCTGCGCATGTAGCCGCGTCTACGGCCGCAAAGTTCGCAGCGGTGGTACGCCCTTACCTTAAATTTTGCTTTTCTTTTTGCCTTTACAACAAGACACTTTTTCGCCACTTTTCACCTTTTAAACGGGGTTCCGAAAAGATTCAAAAGTTCATAACCCTCTTCCCTTTTTTTCGCTGTTGTCACGATGGTTATGTCCATACCGTGCACCAGCCGGACTTCGTCGGTGTCTATCTCCGGAAAAATACCTTGTTCGCTAATGCCGAACGAGTAATTCGCGCTTCCGTCGAAAGAATTCCGAGGCACGCCCCTGAAGTCCCTGATCCTGGGCAGTGCCACGTTGAGGAGCCGATCCAGAAATTCATACATGTGCGCGCGCCGGAGGGTCACCTTGCAGCCGACAGGCAAGTCTTTCCTTATTTTAAATCCGGCAATGGCTTTTTTCGCTTTCGTAATAACGGGCCTTTGGCCGGTAATCTGCGCCATCTCTTTGACGACAACGTCAAGGAGTTTCTTGTCGGCAACCGCCTCCCCGAGTCCAACGTTTACCACGATCTTTGAAATGCGCGGAACTTCCAGCGCGTTTTTAAACCCGAAGCGCTCCATCATCTTCGGAACAATCTCTTTTTTGTATTTTTCTTTAAGCCTGGGCGCCATCAGAATGCTTCCTTGCATCTTTTACAGAATCTTGTCTTCGTGCCGTCTTTCAGCACGTCAACGCCTATTTTCGTCTGGCGGTTGCACCCTTTACAGAAAAGCGCGAGACTGGAGAGGTGTATAACAGATTCCTTGGATATTATCCCGCCTTTTTCATCTTCCCTGGTGCGCCGGGCGTGTTTTTTCACGAAATTTACACCCTCGACTATGGCGCCGTCCCTCACCGGCAACACGGCGAGAACCTTGCCGGTCTTACCCTTGTCCCGGCCGGCGAGAACCGCAACTGTGTCGCCCTTTCTGATCTTTGCCATTTTAAATTACCTCCGGCGCAAGTGAAACAATTTTAAGAAAGTTCTTTTCCCTCAGCTCTCTTGCCACGGGCCCGAATATTCGCGTTCCCCTGGGGTTGCCCTGCACATCAATTATAACTACCGCGTTTCTGTCAAACTTTAAGTAGGAGCCATCGTGCCTTCTTGTCGGAAAAGCACATCTTACGATAACGGCCTTTACTACCTCGCCTTTTTTTACAGCCGCCTCCGGGGTAGCCTCTTTAATATTACAGGTAATCACATCGCCAAGTTCGGCATGCCGCCTTCCGGAACGCCCGATAACGCCGATACATGAAGCCTTTTTGGCCCCCGTATTATCGGCCACATCCAGTACTGTCTGCATTCTAATCATTTTTTAAACTATTCCGCTTTCCTGATTACCCCTGCCAGGCGCCAGCACTTGTCTTTAGAAACGGGCCTCGCTTCTCTCAATTTTACGGTGTCCCCGGTTTTCGCTGAGTTCTTTTCATCATGCGCCTTGACCTTGCTCCGCCGCCGCATCGTCTTTTTAAATATGGGGTGCACCGTCACCCTGCCCACTTCAACCACTATCGTCTTGTCCATTTTATCGCTTACGACAGTTCCGAAGACCTCTTTTCCCGCGTGGCGCTTCTTACTTTTTTTCATTCTTTTTCTCCACCAAGATTGTATAGCAGCGCGCAATTTCCCGCCTTGCCGCTTCTATGCGGTGAGGCTTTTCGACCCTGCCGGCTTTCTGCTCAAACCGCAGTTTAAAAAGCTCCTCTCGCAACGAAGCAATCTTGTTATTTATCTCATCTTCGGTCATATTTCTTATATCGTTCGGCTTAAGACCCATAATTAATGCGACCTCACTACAAATTTCGTTCTTATCGGAAGTTTATGTGCCGCCAAACGCATCGAATCCCTCGCAAGCTCAAGGGGAATGCCTTCCATTTCAAAAAGTATGCGGCCCTTCTTTACGACAGCGACCCAATGATCGGGCGCGCCTTTGCCTTTTCCCATTCGCGTT
Organism: uncultured Planctomycetia bacterium; assembly: GCA_964649665.1. GTDB lineage: Bacteria > Omnitrophota > Gorgyraeia > JABMRN01 > RBG-13-46-9 > CAZYPU01. The sequence continues at coordinate 38,907 of CAZYPU010000004.1, read as the reverse complement.
TCAGCCGGTTTTTTAGTAACGGGCTTATCGGGAAAAATACGCACCCACACCTTGCCCCCGCGTCTTGTATGGCGCATAAGGGCAACGCGCGCCGCTTCTATCTGCCGGTCCCTGATCCAGGTATTGCCCAGGGCTTTAAGGCCATATTCGCCGAAACTGAGCTCTGAGCCGGCAAAACTGGTTCCTTTTCTTCTGCCCCTTTGCGCTTTGCGGTATTTAACCCGTTTTGGCATCAAGCCCATTTCCGCTATCCTCTCCTTCTTCCATCTGCCGCGCGGGGCGCATTCTTCGCCCTGAACTCGTTTTTAATGTCTTCTTTTGTGCCGCCGACGATTTTCTCACCCTTATAAACCCATACCTTAACACCTATGAGGCCGTATGTTGTATGCGCTTCCGTAAAACCGTAATCTATGTCCGCCCGTAATGTCTGAAGCGGAACTTTCCCGTATTTCAACGATTCTTTTCTTGCGATTTCAGCTCCGCCCAGTCTTCCGGAGATTTTCATTTTCATTCCTTCGCAGCCGGCGTCCTTCGCCTGCTGGAGAGATCTTTTCATCGCGCGCCTGAACGGCATTCTTCTTTCGAGCTGCAAGGCAATGTTTTCGGCAATAAGCTGCGCTTCCAGCGAGGGCTGCCTGACTTCCCTTATGTCTATAAATAGCTGTTTCTCGCCTAACATGGACTGAAGATCCTCTTTTAACGCCTCAATTTCGGCGCCCCTGCGTCCTATTACAACGCCGGGCCTGGCGGTATGTATGAGTACCCTTATGCGCTCTCCCGTTCGCTCTATTTCTATATTCGAAACCGCCGCCGTGCGCAGCTTGTCTTTAACGTATTTTCTAATTTTCAGGTCTTCGATAAGCGTAAAATGAAAACTGCTTTTCCTCGCGAACCAGCGTGACCTCCAGTCCTTTATTATCCCGACTCTCAAACCATATGGATGAACTTTTTGACCCATTACCCCTTCTTCCTTGCCTTAATCGGTTTTTTTGCCTTTTTCGTTGTTTCTTTCGCGTTGAGCTCGATCAGCACGTGGCTCGTTCTTTTTCTTATCGTGCCGGCCCGCCCCATCGACATTGCCCTGTGCCGCGAAAGCGCCGGCCCCTCGTTTATAACGACTTTTGAAATATAAAGATCAGTTTCGTTGAACTTTTTTTCCGGTATCCTCTTGGCGTTGTTGAGGGCGGACTCTACGGCAATCCTTAAAATCGACGCCCCTTTTTTATTCATGTTAGCCAAAAGATAGACGGCTTCCTCAACCCTTTTATTGCGCAGAAGCCTCGCTATCGGCTGCAATTTCTTCGGCGCGATCTTTATGTATTTTGCCAAGGCTCTGGTAATCATCTTTAATCCTTCTTATCGCTTATCCTTTAACACTTATCCCTGAATTACGTTTTCTCCAGCGAAACCTCGGTTGCCGAGCCGTGCTTCTTGAAGAGCCGCGTCGGCGCGAATTCTCCGAGCTTATGCCCGACCATGTTCTCCGTGACAAAAACCGGCAAAAACTTTCTGCCGTTGTGGACCATAAACGTAACCCCGATAAAGTCCGGCGGTATTGTGGACCGGCGCGCCCACGTCTTTATGGGCTTCCTGTCGCGCGCCTTCTCGGCTTTCTGGACCTTCATTAACAGTTTTTCGTCTATAAAAGGACCTTTTTTTGTAGAGCGCGACATTCGTTATTTTCTCCTCTTTAATATGTATTTATCCGAATTTTTGGGCTTTCTTGTCTTTAGGCCTTTCGTCGGCTTGCCCCAGGGCGTGGTCGGGTGCCTTCCGCCCGAAGATTTGCCTTCACCGCCTCCCATTGGGTGGTCGACAGGGTTTTTTACGACGCCTCGGGAGTAAGGCCTAACACCAAGATGTCTTGATCTGCCTGCTTTGCCGATAGATATACTGTCATGTTCGATATTGCCGACCTGGCCTATGCACGCGAAGCAATCGAGTCTAATGAGGCGGATCTCGCTCGACGGCATCCTGATATGCGCGAACCCCTTTTCTTTGGCCACTACGACCGCTAAGCTCCCGGCGGATCTTGCGATTTTTGCGCCCTGGCCCCTCTTGAATTCTATATTGTAAATAGGGATACCGAGCGGTATTTTTTCAAGAGGAAGGGCGTTGCCGGCCTTGATTTCGGCGTTTTCCGAGGACATTACCTCGTCGCCGACTTTCAGGTCGTCCGGGCATATGATGTAGCGCCTTTCCGCGTCCCGGTATTCCAGGAGGGCAATGCGCGCGCTCCTGTTCGGGTCGTACTCGATAGCGATAACTTTCGCCGGGACATCGCACTTATTCCTTCTAAAGTCGATTATGCGCCATTTTCTCTTGTGCCCGCCGCCTCTATGCCGGGACGTTATCCTTCCATACACATTTCTTCCGCCCGTTCGTTTCAGCGCTACGGTAAGCCGCTTTTCCGGAAAATCCTTTGTAATTTCCTCGAAAGTATAGCCGCTTCCCCATCTCCGCCCCGGCGATGTCGGTTTATATTTCTTTATTCCCATTTTTTTACCTTAGCATTGTCATTACGTAATATCTATCTTTTCGCCCTGCTTAAGCGTTACTATCGCCTTTTTCCAGTCCGCTGTTTTTCCTTCCACGTATCTTACGCGCCTTTTTTTTCCTCTCGCCTTCACGGTATTTACCTTTTCGACCTTCACCTTGTAAATTTCTTTTACGGCGTTTTTGATTTCCGTCTTATTCGCGGCCATATCAACCCAGAAAAGGTACTTGTTTAAAGGTAGAAGGCGCGTGCCCTTTTCTGTCCTTATGGCGCTTATGATTACCGAATACGGGCTTTTCATTTTCCGGCCTTTTTGCTCAAGAGCCCCTCTGCGGCCTCTTTTGTGATAACGATGTTGTCGCTGGAGAGAACATCCAGCGCCGTAGCTTCGTCAGCCTTTTTTAACACAAGGCGTTTTATGTTCCTGCTCGCAAGGACAAGATTTCTGTCTGGATTTTTTACCAGCAAGAGAACCCTCGTGTCTATGCCCAAAGCCGAAAGAAGCGCCGAAATCTTTTTTGTTTTCGGCTCACCCAAAGCCAGGTCCGTGACGCCGATGACCTTTCCGCTTGTCAGTTTCGTGTTTAAACTGGATACAAGCGCCCCTTTTCGCATCTTTTTGGGAAGTGAATACCGGAAATCGCGCGGGTGCGGACCAAACGCGATGCCGCCGCCCCGCCAGACGGGGTTTCGTTTTGAACCGACCCTCGCCCGTCCCGTGCCCTTCTGCCGCCAGGGTTTTTTACCGGAGCCTCTTACATCGCCCCGTGTTTTAGTGCTGGCGGTACCCTTTCGCTGATTGGCCCTGTACATAACGAGCGCCTGGTAGAGGAGCGATTTATTGCACTCCCCGGTAAAAATGTCCTTGTTTAAATCCAGCGTTCCCGCTTTTTTCCCTTTAGAGTCAAACAGGGGTATTCGGTTTATAGTCGCTTTGGTCTTTGTATCTACCACGTATTCTTCACTCCTCTACGGGTTTACGGATGTAACGCTTTCTTTCGGCGGCCTTCCCTCGCGGTCTGTATTTTTTATTGTGGTGCTCGGGACTTCCTGTGGTCGTTTCTTCGCGCTCTTTATTACGAGGAAGCTTCCCCTGTGACCGGCCACGGACCCTTTTACGCTAAGTATATTTTTTTCTTCGTCGACGCTCATGATTTTTAAATTCTGGGTTGTCCTTTTGACCGCGCCCATATGGCCGGGGAGGTGCTTGCCCTTGTGTACCCTTGACGGATAGGAGCTGGCTCCGATAGAACCCGGTGCCCGGTGAAACATAGAGCCGTGGGATTTTCTTCCTCCGCGCCAGCCCCATCGCTTCATGCCGCCCTGGAATCCCTTCCCGATAGTAGTTCCCGTTACGTCCACGTAATCGCCGCTTTTGAACAAGTTTACCCCGATCCTGTCGCCGGCCTTAACGGCCGCGGGAGGCTCCATCCTTATTTCCTTTATAACGCGGACAGGCCATTTTTTTTGCGGTTTTTTTACCCGTGCGGGCTTTTTTTGCCCATATCCCAAAATCACGGCGGAGTACCCGCATCTTTCTTTCGTCTTTGTATCCAGGACAAGACAGGGGCCCGCTTCTATAAGCGTCACAGGGACAAAGCGGCCCTCCTGGTCAAAAATATTTGTCATGCCTATTTTTTTTCCGAGTATTCCGTTCATACTCACCTTTTAATTGAGATCCTTTAGATCCTTCGGCACCTTCGGTGCCTCAGGATAAATTCGGGCTTACAACTTACGTCAACCACTATGGCTGACGTAAGTTGTGCCCTCATTTACTTTATTTCCACGTTCACCCCGGCCGGCAAATCGAGCCTCCTTAAGGCGTCGATAGTCTTCGCCGTCGGATTTATTATCTCCAGGAGCCGCTTATGCGTCTTAATCTGAAACTGCTCCCTCGATTTCTTGTCGATATGCGGCGAGCGCAGAACCGTAAAGAGTTCCCTTCTCGTGGGAAGCGGCAGCGGCCCCGAAATGACCGCCCCTGTTTTTTTCACGGTTTCAACGATCTCCTCACAGGATAAGTCCAAAATCCTATGGTCATAGGCCATAAGCCTTATCCTTATCTTTACCGCGATACCCGGTTTTGCTTTTATTGTTTTTGCCTTTGCCGGCATATTACTCGTTTATCTCCGTTATTACGCCCGCGCCGACGGTGTGGCCGCCTTCGCGTATAGCGAACCTCAGACCCTTTTCCATAGCGATGGGCTCTATGAGGCTTATTTCTACCGTAACGTTGTCACCCGGCATAACCATTTCGACATCCTTGGGAAGCGTGACGGATCCGGTTACGTCGGTGGTCCTGAAGTAGAACTGCGGCCTGTAGCCGTTAAAAAACGGCGTGTGGCGGCCGCCTTCCTCTTTGGTCAGGATGTAGGCCTCGCCCTTGCAATTTTTATGCGGTTTTATGGTTCCGGGCTTTGCGAGGACCTGTCCGCGCATGAGGTCTTTTTTCTCAACGCCTCTTAAGAGGACTCCTATATTATCCCCTGCCTGGCCCGAGTCCAGGATCTTCCTGAACATCTCAACGCCTGTTACGATGCTTTTTTTTGTGTCTTTAAGACCCACGATTTCAATCTCTTCCCCCGTTTTTACCTGGCCCCTTTCCACGCGGCCCGTGCCGACAGTTCCCCTTCCGGTGATTGAGAATACGTCTTCGATTGGCATTAAGAAAGGTTTGTCGATGTCTCTTTTTGGGATAGGGATGAAATCGTCTACCGCTTTCAGGAGCTCGAATATGGGCTTTGCGGCTTCCGCGTCTTCGGGTTTCTGCATAGCTTTAAGCGCGCTTCCCTTTACGACGGGTGTTTTCTCTCCCGGGAACTTGTACTTCGTGAGAAGCTCCCTTACTTCAAGCTCCACAAGGTCAAGCAGCTCCTTGTCGTCTACGAGGTCTACCTTGTTTAAAAATACTACTATCGCGGGCACATTTACCTGCCTTGCAAGAAGAATGTGCTCCCTTGTCTGGGGCATCGGGCCGTCGGCCGCCGATACGACAAGGATCGCTCCGTCCATCTGGGCCGCTCCCGTTATCATGTTCTTTATATAGTCTGCGTGGCCCGGGCAGTCGATATGCGCGTAATGGCGCTTTTCTGTTTCGTATTCCACGTGCGCGACCGCTATGGTGAGAATCTTTGACTTATCCCTTACGGCTCCGCCTTTCGCGATTTCCGCATAGGTTTTCGCGGTTGACTGGCCCTTTAATGCGAGGACCTGGGTTATGGCGCTCGTAAGGCAGGTCTTTCCGTGATCTATGTGCCCTATTGTGCCGACATTTACGTGCGGCTTTGTGCGTTCAAATTTTGCTTTAGCCATCTTTACCTCCTTTTAATAGCGGAGCCCACAGTCGGGGTTGAACCGACGACCTCATCCTTACCATGGATGTGCTCTACCAACTGAGCTATATGGGCATATTCCCGCGCCCACTCTTTTATGATACCCAGGAGCTTTGTATTGTGCACATATATAGTAATGGTGCCGAATTCCGAGTGTCTTTTTGAACTGTGGTTACTCCTGTTTTTTAAAACGGTTGTTTTCGTAAACTGAATTATTGGAAGACCCAGGAAATTCGCCCAGTACTCCCTTGCCGCTTTTTGCGGGACATCCGGATACACGATTAACGACATCCTTATCTTGTCATTTTCAACACCACAGACAGCTTTTAAAAATTTAACGAATATCTTTACAAGCGCCGGGTCCGAATTGGAAAAGCGTACGGAATTTTTGTTTTTTGTGTTTCCTTCCGTAAGGTAAAGCCCGAGCGCCATTGCTTTCAGGTGCTCTTCTTCCGGCGTAAGTTCGGTCAATATGTCGAACGGGTCGCCGTCTTTGTTGTTTTTTAGGTATGAGGCTTCTTTGTGATTTCGCATGACTATATTATTAGTGGATAATATGCCCCTGATCTTCCTCGTCGAGAGGCCGAACGCGGAAGCTATCTCGTTTATGGAATTTCCCTTTTCGTAACTTACTACGATATCGCGTAGTTGCATCCATATCCTCTTCTGTAGGCGAAACTGGTCCGCTTAGTGCAAACAAGTTCATCACTATACCATAAATAAATTTTTTGTCAAGGGTTTTTTTAACTTTTTTTTACTTCCCTTCACAGGCGCGATTGAGGCAGGACTCCCTTTGGTCACTTGCCAGCGGCTCACACAAAAAATTGCGTAAAGCTCTCTCCCTTGAATTTCTGCAATTTGCTAATCGGAAGGTGTGTATGTTAGTTTTAACCTTTAACTCAGAGACTTCCTCTGCATGTCCGATTCGCAAATTGCGAACTTCTACGGTCGAGAGCATTCGCCGCTTGGCAAATGACCAAAGAGAGTCCTGCAAAGTACATCCCCAAAAGCTTTGGTAGAGTTTGCGAGAGGTGCCCTGAGGTGCCAGGCACCTTGCCCTGATTGTGTGAGCCGCTGGCAAGTGGCTGTAGGGAGTCCTGTTGTGCGAGCTGTTTACGGAAAAAGGCATAAAAATAAGGAGAAAGCGGAACGGTCCCTTGAAATAAATGCCGCTTATTTCGCCGATAAGTCTATGTTAAGTACCGGCTTGCCCTGTTCCGCCTTCTCCTTCACAAGGCCCGCGCCGTCAAGGACGCCGAAAAGCTTCTTGGTAAAGCCCTGAAGGAGCGTTTTCATATTTTGTTCGAGCATCCGTTTGGCGGGCATAAGATGTTCTTCCCTGTATTTTGCCTCTGCCTTTAATACGCGCTCTTCGGTTATGGTCTTGTCTTTTGCGTTGCGTATTTTCTTTACGATTGCATCTATTTGATCAAAAGGAAGCTTTGTCAGCTCCTCTTCTGCCGTTATGTTCTTTTTCAACAGGCCCTTAATCTGAAGTGTGGTCATATTGGCCGCGAGTTCCTCCGCTATAAGCTCGTAGTACCTGCTTGCCTGCTGTCCGTATTGAAGCAGGATATTGGATTTTTCCCTATCGAGATCGCCAAATATGCCTTTTACATTCGACATATCCCCTTCCTTAAGAAGTCCCGGCAGGGCCTGGGCCAAAAGGACGGCGGCAACCATCTGGGTAAAGTCGTCCGAAGTCTGCTCAAGCTCGGGGGCGCTGCCGGTATCTTCTGCCATCTTTTGTACCTGGCTGATAAGCGCTTCCAATACGTCAAGAATTTCCTGCTGTTCGATCGTGGGGTTATTTATTATACTTGCCAGCATCATTACCATTTGCATCTCCTGGGATGTCAGCTCACCCATCGACGCCATAAACGCTGATTCCTCTAATACTCCCGCTAAGAGCTCCGCAAGAAGCGCCGGGTCCAACACGCCATCCGGCATTCCCTCCGCGTTCAGCATGCCGGCGCTATTCAATTCCAAAAGGCCCCTGAAGGCGGATATAAGCGTGCGGGCGCCTAACGGTTCGCCGTATTCATTGCCGAAAGACAGAGTGGCAAATAAATTCGGGGCATATCCATCATCTAACCTCGAAAAAGCGCTTGTATCGCTGGCGCCTCTCATATCGAAATCCGCGGCGGCCGAGACGCGTGTCCGCGTCTCTGTGGGCATGGCAAATATTTGCTCTGATCCAAAAACTTCGCCGGTGGCGCTGTACTGGCCATAAGCCCAAGGAGAATCGTACCCATGTTCATATGATATCGCAAGTGTATCACCTTCAAGCGCGTGAACTCGCAAGTTCCGGTCCCACTCGTAATAAGTGAGTCTGGCAGCCGTGGTAATCCATGTACCGTCCTCCCCGTACACGCTCAGACGATACCCGTCAAGCGCTATATTGCCGTAAACAACCGCGATTTTACCGTTCGAAAGCTCAACCATGGTAGGCGCGCAATAACGTTGATCAAACCCAGTGGGTGAGGTGGTGTAATAATCATATTGAAAGCTCGCTATCTCTATCCTGGAGCTGTCGTAACCGCCCGAAGCGTCAAAAGTCCGGAAATACATTGTGTCGCTGGCGTTAGACCACGAAATGGCAAACCCGCCGTTTGAAAGAGAGATTACGTTCGGGCTAAACCCATACGAGCCGTCTATCGAGGTGTAGGACAGCATGCCATTGTTATCAGGATTATATACGGAATAGTAACCGCTGAAACTGTAGCCGATAATTGGGTAGTTATAATGGCTCTCTGTGTACCACGCGGCGGCTATATTGCCATTAGTCAATGTGACAAGTTGCGGGCGCATGCTGCGCGTATATCCGTAGTTGGACTGGTAGTAGCTGGAGCCCAGGTATATTTCGCTTCCGAAGTTGTTATCCGCGCCTATTATTCTGAAGTAGCTGGTGTCGAAATATCCTCCGTCCCATGCCGCCGCGAAACGCCCGTCGGATAAACCGGTTATAGAAGTTATTTTTCCGGAACCGCCGCCCACCGAAAAGCCGGTAAACGTGTTGTTTTGAGAATCGAATCTGCTGAAGAAAGTCGTATAGATGGATGTTGATGAATCCCACCCGTCATTTGATGAGGAATACCCAACAACGAATCCTCCGTCATACAATGCCTGGATCACATAGTCAACGTTCTGTCCGGGGGTAAAAAGCGCGCTCTGAAATGCGGCATCCGCATCTCCGGAAATAGCCCCCGTGTCATCGTACACGCGCCCATAAATCGCGCCGTCTTTTTGCCATGTAAACACGATGTCCCCCGTGGTCAATGCGGCATAGTCTATGGCGCCTTGTTCTATGCCTTCCGCTTCGGCTATTTCGACCAGGGCCTGTTCGACAATCACGTTATCTGCCTGTATAACCAACGTCTCGAAGGTTGCGACGCCTGTCGGGGCCGCCGAACTTACCTTGGCCGTTTTTTTCTTCAGATCCGGCTTAACTGTATCTGTGGTTCTTTCGAGAAGGCTTCTTTCAAGGTCAGCGCCTATCCTTTTCATTTGCTTTTCGGCGGAAACTCCCTTTTGCAGGACTTGCTCCTTAAAGGCCCGGCCCTTCTGATTGTCGACGTTAAGCCAACCCGGAGCCATAACGCGTGAGCCGTTTTGCATGTGCCTTTCTACGGAGTCCTCCTGAGGGTAAACCGCGACCCCGGGCATAAGCGACCCGAAAGCCGCTATGGTTATGAGTACGCAGACTTTCTTCATCTTACGCATCAGGGTCTTCATCTTAGCCATCCTCCACTTTAAAACTTTTCAAAACCTTTAGATAATCACGCAAAAAAAACCTATCCACACACATCTGCATGAATAGGTCTGTCTGAACAGGTCCGCTTCTCTGAGCCTCGGCAGCTGACTACCCCATGCACGGGGCTCTTGAGCTTTGCCTCTTCTTCGCCACATTGCTTTCGCGTGTGGCTTCAAAGAGCCCTGCGAAGCTGAACGCGTAAGCAATTCAGCGAAGCAGGGGACCCACCCTTTCAGATGGTGTGCCTTTTCGTTCCCCTAATACAAGTATATACTATGTGCCGGGATTGTCAAGAGCGGCATGCTACCTTTTTGATATTTTAACATTCAGGCCTTGCGCCTGTCCAGAATAAAGATACTCTTATTTATCTCTTTCGCTTTCGCCTTAACCCCTACGGCGATGTTTGTAAGCTCTCCGTAGCTGGAGATCTTACGGAATTGGTTTGTAATGCCGGCGAGCGACATCGTCATTAATGGGAATTTTACCATCTCGCCCTTCCTGTCTTTTTCGTGTATGCATCCGGCCTCCCGGTCATCTTTCGTGTAAAAGCTCCTTATTTTTGAATCGAAATCAGCGAGTATTTTGTCCGCGACGCTCTCGGCCTTATCCGGGGTCGTTATGACGTAAAAGTCATCCCCTCCTTCGTGACCTAAGAAGTCCCTGCGGTTCCCATTTTCTTTTATAGCGTTTTTTAGCACCTCGCTTGTGAATTTTATGACCTCGTCGCCCCTGGCGATACCATAGCGGTCATTATATGCCTTAAAATTATCCAGGTCCGCGTGCATGGCCACGAACTTGAGGCCTTTTCGTATCCGGTTTTCAACTTCTTCGCTTATCATGTTGTTGCCGGGAAGGCGGGTCAAGGGGTTCGCGTTCTCGGCCCTGTCCTTCATTTTCTTGAGCGCGATAGTCATGGTATTAAACGTCTCCCCCAGCTCCTGTATTTCGTCGTTGGTATGTATGGCGACCCTGCAATCGAGATTGCCCGAGGCAATATCTTTGGTGGCCATGTTCAGAATATTTATCGGCCGCACCACCGTGCGCGACAATATAAATCCCAGGATGATATTGGCGACTATTATCGAAACGCAGGTTATGGTAACGGGGACGAGTATATCGAACATGGCCTCCCGTATATTACCTATGGAAAACGAGAGTTTGGCGATATACGTGAGGGCCGGGCTTATGTTAAGCGGTATATAAATATCTATGTTCTGGGTTTTCTTATTTATCACGGAGAAAAACCAGGCGTCTTTACCGGCGGCTTTTGAGAGCCGCGAGTATGCCACGATGTCTTTTTTTGTTTCGCCGAATTTTTTGACAAGGGGGTCGTTTGTCGCTACGGCCTGCCCGTCAGGGGTCATGATGGAGATCTTCTCGGCCACACCCTCTCTGGCAAACGACGCTACCGCGGCTCCGAATACACCGGAGAGCGCCTCTTCGGATGGCACGGCCCGGAGCATCATCTCAAGAGTGGTTTTTACTATGATCGTGCCCACGCGCGCGCGGTACCTATTGTAGGAGCGCAATCTCTCGAGATGGTTGCGAAGCTGTATCGTGGTAAAAACGACTATTAATAAGAGGGACAGCCCCGCTATGAGAACGGTAACCCTGTACTGCAGTTTAATTTTTTTCATAATTTATTCCGGAGCGGGCGGGGGGAATCGAACCCCCGTGTGTAGCTTGGAAGGCTACCGTTCTACCATTGAACTACGCCCGCGAGTTTCTCCCTGCTCTCGTCCTGAGCGTGGCCTCAGCCACGCGAAGGGCTACGCCCGCGAGTTTCTCCCTGCTCTCGTCCTCGAGCATGCTCAAATCTTTTCTCACTTTTTTCTCCGAGGCCGCACCTTATAGAGTGGGGAGAGGAGGATTCGCACCTCCGTAGGTCAAAGACCGCCAGATTTACAGTCTGGTCCGTTTAGCTGCTCCGGCATCTCCCCAAAATTTCACTTTGAGAAATCTTGATACTGATGAATGGCGCAAATCCGACCTGTGGGAGGATCTGCCATTCCGAAGTACCTTAATTTTTGCGATAGCAACGGAAAATACTCTTATTCATCGCATTTTCTTCATTGCTTCAGGATCAATTCCGCCTAAGGCGGAATTGGAGCTAGCGGTCAGGGTCGAACTGACGACATCCTCATTACAAGTGAGGTGCTCTACCAGCTGAGCTACGCTAGCCTACAACACTTCCTGTATCGCCTGCGGCAGTTTCTCCAAAAGGTCGCCGGCTATCATGCTGAACTGGCCCTTTTCCCTCGCCGCGATATCCCCCGCTAAACCGTGAAGATGTACGCCGATCACAGCCGCGCTATACGGGTTGATCCCCTGGCCAACGAAACTCGCTATCATGCCTGTCAGCACATCGCCTACGCCTGCGGTACTCATACCCGAGTTACCGGTTTGATTGATATAAACATCCCCTTTTGAAGTCGCCACAACGGTTCCGCGGCCCTTTAAAACAAGTGTCACGCCGTATTTCTTTGCAAACGCAAGCGCAGTCTTTTCCCGGTTACGCCGGATCGCGCTTATGTCCTTACCGATAAGGCGGGACATTTCCCCCGGATGCGGCGTCAGGATAGTCGGCGCTTTTCGTTTTTTCAGTATGTCGCAATTGCCGACAAGGGCCATTATGCCGTCAGCGTCAAGCACAATCGGTTTATTTATGTTTTTTAATAATTTTTTTACCAGTTTCTGCGTATCGGCATTACCGGACAGGCCCGGCCCTATGGCCACGGCGCCGGCTTTTTTAGCAAACTCCGCTATTTCTTTTTCGCCCGACGAGGCAAGAGACGCATCTTTTGTCTCAGGGAGCGATAGTGTCATAACCTCCGTAAGCTTTGCTTCCATAACCGCGTTAAGGCTCAAGGGTATGCCGCAGGTTACGAGGCCGCTTCCGGAAACGAGCGCCGCCTGTGAAGCCAGGTACGCGGCGCCTGTCATGCCGCGCGAGCCGGCCACCACAAAGACATGCCCGAAATCCCCCTTATGCGTATCTTCTTTTCTCGACGGAATTGTTGACAGGTGCTCTTTTACCATTTTTTACCCCGTATTAAAATTGCGTTCGCGACCGCGTGGGCCTTGCAATGCGACATGCTCAGGACCACGTCATTAATTTTTTCCTTCGCCTTCAGCCTCTTGGCGCTTCCGTGAAAACGGACGTAGGGCCTCCCGCTTTTATCGTTCAGTACTTCTATGTCCTGCCAGTTATTTATGCTGGTGAGTTTGTCTCCGAAGGCCTTGAGCACCGCTTCCTTCGCCGCGAATCTCGCGGCGAAATGCTGCTCCTGAAATCTGCGCTTTCTGGAATAGTCAATCTCGTTTTTGGTAAAAATTTTACCGAGAAAATTCTTTCCCCATTTTTTCTTCGCCTTTCTAAAGCGGGATATCTCCACTATATCTATGCCGGTTGCCACTATCATCTCAAAAGCGCCTTCATTTCCTTCACTGCCCGCTGAAGGCCTATAAATACCGCGCGCGCGATAATCGAATGGCCAATGTTATACTCCGCGATTTCAGTAATTTTTGTCAGCGGTTTTGTGTTCTTGTAGTTCAGGCCGTGGCCGGCAAAAACCAGAAGTCCTATCTTTTCCGCCAGAGCCGAGGCCTTTTCTAAAGCGGCGAATTCGCGTTTAGCCGCTTTTTTATTTTTCGCGTTCGCGTACTCTCCCGTATGCAGCTCTATAATGCGCGCGCCTGCCCGCTGCGCGGCCTTAATCTGCCGCGCATCGGGGTCTATGAAAAGACTGGCGACGATATCCGATTTCTCCATTCTCCTCAACGTTTTTTTTACGCGGCTTTTAAGGGAATGGACGTCCAGGCCCCCCTCAGTCGTGAGCTCCCTTCTTTTTTCCGGCACGAGAGTCACCTGGCAGGGTTTAACATCGGCCGCTATCTCAATTATCTCGTCGGAGCAGGCCATTTCCAGGTTTAGTTTCACGCTGAGCGCTTCCTTCAGCCGATACAGATCCTTATCCTGGATATGGCGACGGTCTTCCCGCAGGTGGCATACAATCGAGTCGGCACCCGCTGACTGGCACAGGAGCGCCGCTTCCACGGGGTCGGGGTAATCGATCTTCCTTGCCTCTCTTATCGTCGCTACGTGGTCAATGTTGACGCCTAACTTGGGCATGGCGGCGATTCGGCTACTTCCCCTTCTCTGTAATTTTTTTAACGGGTATAAAAATGCTTACGTCGGTTTTCTGGATCCTTATCTCGTGCGAAATGCGTTCCAGGCCGACATCCAGCGTCTTGGTTTTTGTATATTCGCTTAAGTCAATGGGCTTTGTGTATATAAATTCTTTTTTCGACAGTATTGTCTCCGGCCCGAGAACCACCATGTACTCCGGGTCAACCTTGATGTCATCCTGTATAAGCATGTAGCCGGGAGGTACCTCACCCACGAAATTCGGCTGTATGGAAAGCTTTTTCGAAACAAAATAAGACGGCGAACGAAACCGCTGAACAATCGTCTGGTTCGTACCCTCCTCGGTTATCTCGCCAATATAGAACCATGTTACAAGAGCCAGAACCAGCGCCAGCACCTTCAGTCCTATGTTGTTCAACAATATCTTTTTTATCTTCATTGTGCCGCGTTTCCACCTACCATTCTGGAAATAATCTTATTCCAGAAGTCAAATATCGATTTCCTGGATTTCTTCGGCCTAAAAATATTCGTTAACACCCGCCCGAATTCCTTCTCGTCAAGGTGCCGCGTAAGCCGGCCGTTTACGGAAATCGACATATCTCCAGTTTCTTCGCTTATGATGGCCACAACGGCGTCGGTCTCCTCGCTCAAGCCTATCGCCGCCCTGTGCCTTGTGCCGAGCGTGCTGGCGATATGCGGGTTCTGGGTAAGCGGGAAAAGGCATCCCGCAGCCACGATAATGGAACCCTGCACTATTGCCCCGCCGTCGTGCAGAGGCGTATTCGGCGTAAATATCGTGTTTAAAAGCTCGCTTGAAACGTGGCTATCCGTCCTTATCCCGCTTTCGATATAGGGCTTCAGGCCTATCTCGCGCTCTATGGCGATGAGGGCGCCTATCTTTTTCTTTGAGAGAATAAGCGCCGCCTTGACTATTTCGTCAAGCGTCTGCTGTTGACGGGAAAACATGCCGAACTGCCCTATCCTCGCCAGGCCGCGCCTCAGTTCCGGCTGAAATATAATAAGGAACGCTATAACGGAAATGGTAAAAAGTTTCGTAAGTATCCAGTTGATCGTCTCCAGACGCATCTCCTTGGTGATGAGGAATATGATGACGATTATGATGATGCCTTTCAGAACCTGCACGGCGCGCGTGCCTTTTATGAACAAAAGAAGCATGTAGAAAACAAACCACAGTATCGCCAGCTCTATAAGGAATTTGCAAAGTTCGACGTAGTTAAAAGCCATGGCTATTTTTCCGCCTTCGCCGTCTTAACGGCATCGGACATCCTCGCCACCAGAACCATCTCCCTGACATCGTGGACCCTTATGATGTCCGCGCCTCCTTTTATAGCGAGTGCTGATGTAGCGGCCGTGCCCATTATCCTGTCCCCGACAGCTTTGTCCAGGACCTTGCCTATAAAAGATTTTCTGGAGGTACCGACGAGTATCGGCTTGCCAAGCGCCTTAAGCTCCCCGAGCCGGTTTATTATGGTCAGATTGTGCAAAACGGTCTTGCCGAAACCTATGCCCGGATCAATAATGATTTTATCAGGGGGGATGCCGGCTTTCTCCGCTATGTCTATCGATTCCCTTAAGCCATCCATGATTTCATCCATGATCTCGGCGTATACGGGACTGTCCTGCATATCCTTCGGGGTGCCTTTCATATGCATAACGCAGACAGCCGCTCCCGATTCGGCAATTACCCCGGCCATTTCCGGATCGGCCTTAAGGCCTGAAATGTCGTTCACGATCGCGGCGCCCATCCGTATAGCCCGGCGGGCAACTTCATGTTCCAAGGTGTCGATAGATATGGGGACTTCGAACTCGCCCGACATCTTTTCTATCAAAGGTATGGTCCGCTCCAGTTCTTCGGATACGCTGATTCCTTCGGAACCGGGCCGGGTGGATTCGCCGCCTATATCTATTATGTCGGCGCCGTCACGGGCCATTTCCCTAATCCGCAAAATAGCGGCTTTCTCATCCATGAATTTTCCTCCGTCTGAAAACGAATCGGGCGTTCTGTTCAAAACGCCCATGACATGCGTCCTCTTGCCTAACTCAAGCGAAAATCTGCCGGAGCTAAGTTCAAGCGTTCTCGCTGACGGTTTTATTGCTACTGCCACCTTCTTTTTCCTCTTTCAGTCCAAGGAGTTTGCGCACTTCCTTGTCATCCATGACTTCTTTTTCCAGCAATGCATCGGCAAGAAGCTTCAGCCTGTCCCTGTGCTCGAGAAGCTGCTTCTTTGCCGTCGCGTAGCAGTCATCGACGATGCACTTTACCTCCCGGTCTATAATCATTGCCGTCTCGTCACTGTAATTTTTCTCTTCGTGAATATCCCTTCCGAGAAAAATATTGTTGTGCCTTTTGCCGTAAGTTAAATGGCCCAGTTTTTCACTCATGCCAAATTGCGTGACCATGTGGCGCGCACGGTCAGACACCTTGGCGATATCATCCTGAGCGCCGGTGGAGATGTGTTTAAACGTTATCTCTTCGGCGGCTCTTCCGCCGAGCGAAACAACCATTTGCGCCATTAGCTGCTCTTTGGTGTGTATATGTTTGTCCTGGTCCGGAATCATGGTATAGCCCAAAGCCATGCCTCTGGAAATAATCGTTACCTTATGCATCGGGCTTACTCCGGGCGTGACAAGCGAGAGCAGCGCATGGCCCGACTCGTGACAGGCAATGATGGATTTTTCTTCTTTCGTTATAACGCGGGACTTTCTCTGCGGGCCCGCCATAACACGTTCGATAGATTCTTCCAAATCCACCTGCTCTACCACGTCCTTGTTTCTACGCGCAGCGAGAAGCGCCGCTTCGTTTACAAGGTTTGCCAGGTCAGCGCCGGAAAAACCCGGCGTCTGGCTTGCGATTCTCTTCAGATCCGAATTTTTCGCCATTTTTACTTTGCGCACGTGCACTTTCAATATTGCTTCCCTGCCGACTATGTCGGGACGGTCAACCACGACATGCCTGTCAAACCGCCCCGGCCGGAGAAGCGCCGGGTCCAGCACGTCCGGCCTGTTGGTGGCCGCTATCAGAATCACGCCCTCCTGGGTATCAAAGCCGTCCATCTCGACAAGCAGCGCATTGAGCGTCTGCTCTCTTTCGTCATGTCCGCCGCCAATACCGGCAAACCTCTGCCTGCCCACAGCGTCAATCTCGTCAAGAAATATAATACACCCTTTTTTCATAAGCTTTACGCTTTTCCTTGATTGCTCAAACAAATCCCTGACTCGCGACGCTCCTACGCCGACAAACATTTCCACAAAATCAGAACCGGAGATGCTGAAAAACGGCACCTTCGCCTCTCCCGCCACCGCTTTCGCTAAAAGCGTTTTCCCGCAGCCCGGCGGCCCCACGACAAGTATGCCCTTCGGCATTTTTCCGCCAAGCCGCTGGAATTTCCTCGGATCTTTAAGGAACTCTATGACTTCTTTAAGTTCTTCTTTCGCCTCGTCAACGCCGGCGACGTCGTCAAAGGTAACGAGCAGGTGCTCTTCGGTGGCAAGCTTGGCGCGGGATTTCCCGAACGAAAAAACCCGGCCGCCTCCCGCAGCCGCACCGCGGTAAATAAAAAACCACAAAAACAGCATGAAAAGAATCATCGGGCCGAGCGAGTAGAAAAGATTTGTGAAGAAGGTTCGCGGCGGTTTGATATCGAATGTATTTACATTTTTTCTCAGAAGCTCAAGAAGCGCGGGATCCTCTTGCGGCACGTTAACAATATACCCTTGGCCGTCGGCGAATTTTCCGCTTATTCTGCTGTCCGTTTTAAAAGCGGAGGCAATGCCTTGTTTTGCGCGGTTTTCCCGCAGCATGTCGTAAAATTCTTTGTAAGAGATCTCCTGCGGCGCTTTTTCGAACGTCACCGACGCCCACTGGATAAGATAGGTAGTTCCGAATATCAGAAGGAGCAGGAGTATGAGGTTCCTGCCGTTCTGCGGCGGATTTTTTTGGCCCTTTTTCTGAGTGGGTGGCGCAGTCTTCATATCAGTTTAATATTATACCATACTATCCGGCAAAAAGCAATCTGTCGCGCGCCTTTACCATCCGAACCCCGCCCGGAAGGTCCATGGATTTTCCTCTTTGCTTCACTCTTATGAAATCATCGATGTCTTTCCAGTGGCGGTATGTCAGTTTCTTAATGTTTCCCCCGGAGGCGCGAAGCGCCTCCCTCACGATTTCCCTGCGCAGCGCCCTCGGCTGCGAAAGCATGTCGCAAAGTTCGATATAAAAAAAATGCTTGCCGCTTTTAATAATTTTCTTCCTTCTTTCTTTCTCACGCTCTATGAACTGAAAATCCTCGCGCAATGACTCAGCCAGATTAAAAAGGGCTCTCTTTATGCGCGGGTTAATCTTCGCCAAATATGGGAGCACTTTTCTCCTCACCCTGTTTCTCAAAAACCTCTCGTCCGCATTTGTGCGGTCGAGGCGAAAAGCGATCTTTTCTTTTTTCAGAAATGCCAGGATGTCCTTCTTTTCCAACTCGAAGAGCGGCCTTACGAATTTCTGCTTTTTCCCTCTTCTTACCGGGTGTATTCCGACGGCGCCTTTCAGCGACGCGCCTTTTATAAGGCGCATCATAACCGTTTCCGCCTGATCGTCCAGTGTGTGGGCTGTCGCGACGGTACCGGAGCGGAATTTTCTTGCCGTTTTTTCGAAAAAGTCGTAGCGTTTTTCCCTGAGCGCTTCTTCCGGCGAAAGTTTTGATTTCAGGTTTGTCGGTTTCAATTCTTTAAAGGCCGCCTTAAGGCCCAGTTTCTTCGCAAGTTTTTTTACAAACCGCGCGTCGCGCCGCGACTGCCCGGGCCTTACCCCATGATCCAGATGCGCTACATATATTTTTATGCCGAGGGTGTTTTTGAGTCCGTTTAAAATATGCAAAAGGAATACGGAATCCGGCCCGCCGGAAACGCCTACGAGTACCCTGTCGCCCCTTTCAATCATCCGGTAGCGATTTATGGTGTTTATGACCTGCTGCCTTAGCTGCATATTACCCCTGGTATCCCCCTCACGATAATGTAAAATATTGCGGGCACTTCCAACATGTCATTGCGAGGTCTGCGAAGCAGACCGAAGCAATCTCCTAGTTTGAGATTGCTTCGCCCTTGGCATCTTTGATGTCAAGGGCCCGCAATGACGGAGAAGCAAAGTGCCCAATTATCTTGACATTACCCCCCTCACTCTTAACTTGACAAAACTGCGAGTATGCTATATAGTTGTGTAAAATCTTACAATGCGGCGGGGTAGCTCAGCTGGTTAGAGCATGCGGCTCATACCCGCAGTGTCGAGAGTTCGAATCTCTCCCCCGCTACCACACATAAAAAGCGCTACTGAATACTGCGGCGCTTTTTTATTCGGTCCTAAACCCCGCGAGACGGGGCGAGGGACCACTTTATTTCTCTTCCAGTCTAAGGCCGCCCGAGACATAGGTCTTTCCATTTTCGTCCACGATAAAACATTCGGCGCCGGTTATGGTTTCGATAAGCGAAAGGCCCTCGCGGGGCTCCATTACGTACAGTGCGGTCGCTAATGCATCCGCCCGCATGCAGGTTTCGGCCGTAACCGTTACGCTCTTTCCGGGTTTTATAACGGCCTGCCCTTTTCGCGGATCGATTATATGGGCTCCCCTTTCGTAATCGGCCGAGGTCGCAATGCCTTTATCGCGCGCCAAAAGCACCGCGATAATTTTGCGCCGGCGGCCCGGGTCTCTTACGCCAATCCTGTATTTCCCCATGCAGTACATGTCCCCGCCCGCATTTATAATAGCTTCCCTTATGCCGTGCTTTTTTAAAACCAGGATTCCCTCATCGACGATAAACCCCTTGGCTATGCCTCCCAGGTCTATTTCGCTGCCGCCTTCAAAATTAACGTCAAAAGCGCCCTCTGTCATTTCCTTCAAGCGCGCCGCCTCATTCAATACTTTTCGCGTATCCGCGGTCTCTTGGCATTTACCGGACTTGTAATCAAGCTGCGCGGCGAGTTTTCTCATCCGGTTGATTGCTTCGTCTATCGCCCCTACCGCCAGCTTTCTATTACCGGCATCTCTGAGCTCTACGCGGACAAACGTATCCATAAGCGGGATATTTTTGGCAAGGCGGGTGTTTTCCGCGCAGCCTGCAAGAGGCGCCAAGACGAGCGCCGCGATAAGAAATTGCATTATCGGCGGAATTTGCGCTAATCTGCGGAATTCGTTCGGGGCTTCGCGCCTCGCAATAACATCTGTTCTCATCTGTGTCTATTAAAAGAGGCCGACCGCGCTTCCTGTTTCGTCGATATCGATTCTTGCTCCGCGCGGAACTTTCGGCAGGCCCGGCAGCTTTTTTACGTTTTCCGAGTACGTCGTTATACAGCCGGCACCGTTATGGATCGCGATATTTTCGATGGGAAATTTAAAACCGTGCGGCCGCCCCTTTCGCTTTGGATTGTGTGAAATTGAAAGGTGCGTTTTAGCCATGCATATCGGGAGGTTGTCCAGTTTCAGCTTCTTGAGAGCGAGCACTTTTTTGTTCGCCTCCTCCGAAAACGTCACCTCTTTAGCGCCATAAATCGTCTTTGCGATTCTCCTTATTTTATCCTTTAGCGGAATATCGAGGGGGTAAAGGAATCTGAAGCCGGACTTTTCCCTGCAGGCGCGTATTATGCATTCGGCAAGGGCTATTGCGCCCTGGCCGCCTGTCGCAAAGGCGTCGCTCACGGCGACGGCAAAAACGCCGAGGCCCTGAGCCCTGCGCGAGATCACGTTAATCTCCTTTTCGGTATCCCCCTGGAAACGGTTTATGCACACGACGACGGGCACCTCGAAAGTCCGGAGATTTTCGATGTGCTTTTCCAGGTTCGAGAGCCCCTTTTCCACCGCTGAGACATTCTCCCGCAAAAGTTCACGCGGCAATTTTCCCGTGTTTACGTCAAAATCGATGCTGTGCGCCTTGAAAGAGCGTGTGGAACACACTATTACGCAGGCGTCCGGCTTGAAACCACTTACCCTGCATTTTATGTCGAAAAACTTTTCCGCGCCCATATCAGTGCCAAACCCTGTTTCCGTAATAACGTAATCGGAAAGGCCTAACGCAATTTTATCCGCGATAAGCGAGCTTGAGCCGAGCGAAGTGTTCGCCAAGGAACCCAGGTGCATAAAGCACGGGGTGTGCTCCGTCGTCTGCAGCAGATTCGGCTTCAGTGCGTCTTTTAAAAGCACTGTCATGGCGCCGGCGACTTTGATATTGTCGCACGTTATCGGCTTTCCCTTCGCCGTGAAAGCGACAATGATCCTCCCTATGCGCTCCCTTAAGTCTTTCACGCTTTCGGCCAGCGTCAAAATTTCCATGAGTTCGCTCGCCGGAACTATTTCAAAGCCGGTCTTTCGCGAGATGCCGTCGCTTTTTGAACCGAGCCCCGTATTGATCGTTCTTAGAGAACGGTCATTTGTGTCTATCACGCGCGTCCACACGATAGATGCCGGGTCAATCCCCAGGGGATTTCCCCTGAAAATGGAATTATCAAGGTAAGCGGCGCATAGATTGTGCGCTGACATGACCGCGTGCATATCGCCCGTCAAATGGAGATTGGCCTCGTCTGAAGGAAATACCCTGGATAATCCCGCGCCGGTGCCCGGCCCTTTTATTCCAAAAATTCCTCCCAAAAAAGGCTGCATTATGCAGGAAATCGCTTTTTTTTTCAGCCGTTTAAACGCCATAGAGAGCGCTATGGCGGTCAGCGTTTTCCCTTCCCCGAACGGCGTCGGAGTAACCGAAGTAAGAAGAACGTATTTCCCCTTCTTCCCCCTCCCTATCGCTTTTAATATATCCAACGATACCTTGGCCTTGTACGGGCCGTACAGTTCAAGATACTTCTTCCTTATACCGGCTGACCTTGCAATCTCTTCTATGGGTTTTAAGTTCGGTTTCTGCGATTTTTTTCTTCCGCGCTGGCCTTTTTTCATGTACCTTCTCCTTTTCTTTGCGTATGGATGTTAAGAGAATATAAATCTATTTATTTTTCCGCAAGTGTTTAGTATATACGATAATGTGCATCCTGTCAACACCTGAGTTCTTCTTATTTATCGCGCAACCATTTGTTTGACAGGATTGAAGGAGCGACGGTGGATCGGTGAGGGGCCGTGCTTTAGGAGAAGCCGCATATGCTCTTTTGTGCCGTAACCCTTGTGGCGGGAGAAGCCGTAGCGGGGGTACTTTTCGTGGTATTTCAGCATTATCCTGTCGCGCGTAACCTTGGCGATTATCGAAGCGCAGGCAATCGAAAGGCTTTTCGAGTCGCCGCCCGTAATATATTTCTTGTCGCCCGGCGCAATTAAAGCGATATTCCCGTCGACAAGCACAAGGTCCGGTTTTACGCTCAAGCTTTCAAGGGCCCTGCGCATCGCCCTTTTCGTCGCGTTATATATGTTGATCCGGTCTATGATTTTCTCGTTTATGATCCCGATCCCGAAGAGGGCCTTTTCAAGAATTTCGTCGTAGGCGATGAGGCGCATCCGAGGGGTAAGCTTTTTCGAATCATCTACCCTGCAATTAAAGCGGGTGCGTTTTAAGGACAGCGCGCAGGCCACAACGGGGCCCGCCAGCGGACCGCGGCCGGCTTCGTCTATACCGGCAATATTTTTATAGCCGTCCTTACGCGCCCTCCGTTCGTGGTAAAGCATTCTCCTACGCCAAATTGTCTGCCCGGCTTTAGCGCTCGGCTTCGGAGGAGGCATCTTTTTTTTCAACGCGTTCGGCAAGTTTGGACTTTTTACCCTTCCTGTTTCTGATGTAATAAAGCTTTGCGCGGCGCGTGGCGCCCTTTTTCTTCACGTCTATCTTTTCGATAAAAGGCGAACGGAGAGTAAATGTCCTTTCGACGCCTTCGCCGTAAGAGACCCGGCGGACCGTAAACGTCTCTCCGGCGCCCGAGCCCTTTTTTCTTATAACGACGCCCTCAAAACTCTGGATCCTGGCTTTACCTTCTTCTTTTATTTTGACGTAAACAAGCACCGTATCGCCCACGCTGAATTTCGAAACTTCCTGTTTTATTTTTTCCATAGCAAATCTCTCCTCATTTCTTTTGTCTTTTTTAATGATTCCTTTTTGCGCCAGCGCCTGATCGCGCCGTGGTTTCCGCTTAACAGTATCCCGGGAACTTTCATCCCCGCAAAATCCCGCGGCCTCGTATACTGCGGGTACTCAAGTAAGTTGTTTTCGAACGATTCGCATTCCAGCGACGCGCCCCCGCCCAGAACGCCCGGCACAAGTCTCGTCACCGCATCCAAAATGACCATGGCGGGCACCTCACCCCCGGTCATTATGTAATCGCCTATCGATATCTCATCGGTCACAAGCGCCCTGACGCGTTCGTCGATCCCTTCATAATGCCCGCATACAAATATAATGTGATTTGACTTTGAAAATTTTTTGGCCGTTCTCTGGTTGAAACGCCGGCCCCCGGGTGTCAGCAAAACTATTTTTATGCCCCTGGCGGTTCCGCCGCCGCTTAGCTTTTTCATCTTCCGCTTGCCCAGCACACCCACGAGAGCCGC
Organism: uncultured Planctomycetia bacterium; assembly: GCA_964649665.1. Taxonomy (GTDB): domain Bacteria; phylum Omnitrophota; class Gorgyraeia; order JABMRN01; family RBG-13-46-9; genus CAZYPU01. The sequence goes on along the minus strand of CAZYPU010000004.1, from coordinate 15,641 downwards.
GTGTATAGGCTCTATCTTCATAACCATGCCCGCGCCCCCGCCGTAGGGTTTGTCATCCGCTGTCCTGTGCCTGTCCGAAGTCCACTTTCTCAAATCGCGCACCTTTACCATAACTTTTTTCTTCCTCTGCGCGATTTTGAGCATGGATTCATTCAGCACGTTTTCGAACATCCCTGGAAAGAGCGTGAGTATATCAACTTTCATAGCGCCCGGCACTCTCATGCCTCGAATTTAATGTTTTATTCCCTGCTTCTTTAACAGGCTTCGAACCGTCACGGATGGCTTGGCGCCGTTTTTCAGCCAATAAAGCGCTTTTTCCCGGTCGATCTTTACGGCCGCCGGATCCGTCTTGGGATCATAATGCCCTATTTCTTCTATGAAGCGCCCGTCTCTCGGACTTGTTTTTTCCGTAGCCACTATCCTGTAAAACGGTTTCTTATTCGTTCCCATTCTTTTTAGCCTTAACACTACTGCCATTTGTGTCTCCTTTTTGCTTAATTACTGTCGTCCCTCGTCCTTCATAACACTATATTCACTACTCCTTCTCTCTCCAAATCCTCGCACCTACGCCTGCAAGTTTCGCGTCTAATCTCTCGTACCCCCGGTCCAGGTGGTAAATCCTGTGAACGCTGGTTTTTCCATTAGCGACAAGGCCGGCCAGCACAAGTGCCGCCGACGCCCTCAGATCCGAAGCCATTACCTCGGCACCGCTTAAGCGCTTCACGCCATTTATGATAGCGTTAGGGCCCTCGATTAAAATACGCGCTCCCATTCTGCTTAATTCGCTTACATGAATAAAGCGTTCGGGGTAAATCTTTTCGGTTATTACGCTGATTCCGTCCGAGAGACAAAGAAGACTCATCATCTGCGCCTGCATGTCCGTCGGAAAGCCCGGGTAAGGAAGCGTCGTAACGGCTGTGGGGCGCATCTTGCTTTTTGCGCTTCGCCTTACCCTTATACCGTTTTTTTGTTCGCTTATAAGAGCCCCGCACTCCCGCAGCTTGTCAATAACGGCCAAGAGATGCGCGGGCCTTGCGTTTTTGAGAAATATATCGCCGCCGGTTATCGCGCCCGCCAGCATGTAGGTTCCCGTCTCCACGCGGTCCGGAATTATGGTGTGACGGGCGCCGTGAAGTTTTCTAACGCCTTTTATTCTCACAGTCGGCGTAGAGTGGCCGGAAATTTTCGCGCCCATAGCAATCAGAAAATCGGCCAGGTCCACTATTTCCGGTTCGCAGGCGGCATTTTCTATAACCGTGGTGCCCTCCGCCAGCGTAGCAGCCATCATGGTATTGGCCGTCGCCAAAACGCTGGAACCAAAATGTCCTCCCAGATAGATTTTCGCGCCTTTCAGTTTTTTCGCCTTTGCTACGATATATCCGGATTTTATTTTTATTTCGGCGCCGAGGCTTTCAAGGCCCTTCAAGTGTAAATCTATCGGGCGTGTCCCTATAATGCAGCCGCCGGGAAAGGAAACTTCGGCAGCTTTATTCTTCGCGAGAAGCGGCCCCAAAACGCATACGGAGGCCCTCATTGTACTGACAAGGCCATAAGGCGCTTTGACATTGCCCGAGCGGCCGTTTATGGCGACGCTCGATTTTTTTCTTTCGACACTTGTTTCAAGGGCCAGCAGTATTTCCAGCATAGTGTCGATGTCTTTTAAAGCGGGGATGTTGTTTATTACACATGTATCGTCGGTCAAGAGGGACGCCGCTATTATCGGCAGCGCCGCGTTTTTAGCGCCGCTTATACTGACCGTGCCGCTTAGCCGGGCTCCGCCGTGTATTACAAGCTTGTCCATTTTTCAGCCTTTACGATCCTGTCGATACCTGAATAATCCTTATAAATTTCTATACGGGAAAAAGTGCCGGATTTCTCCAGCATCCCCCTTACGCTTGCAGACTGGTCATAACCAATCTCCATTAATAGAAGTCCGTTTTGCTTCAAAAAGAACGGCGCGGCGAGCTTTATCCTCCTGTAAAAATCCATGCCGCCGGTGCCGCCCGAAAGCGCTATGTACGGATCTTCTTTCGTTTTTGCGGAAAGCGAAGGAAAGTCTTCGAGTGAAACATAGGGCGGATTTGAAATTATTAAATCGAAAAAATCTTTATACCGATTCCTGCCTATGTCCGCGAAAAGATCGCTTTTTACGAAGTCGATCCTGTCGGAGACGCCGTATTTTAAAGCGTTCTCTCCGGCAATTTGAAGCGCGGAATCGGAAATATCCGTAGCGACTATTCTACTCGAAGGCATGTACTTTGTCAAACTTATTGCGATGCTTCCGCAGCCGGTGCCGATGTCCATTATCCGCTGCGGCGCGGGGTGTCCGCGCGCGGCAGATAATAAATCCACGGCTTTTTCAACCAGGAGCTCCGTTTCCGGCCGGGGATAAAAGGTTGTATTTCCCGTATCAAATTCAAAATCTAAAAAATACGCTATATTATCCATATTCGCCTTCCCCGTGCGGAAGCGCGGGGTCACTTTACCTTCGCCTTCCTGTCTGCTTCCAGGAGCGCGTCTATAAGCTCGTCGAGATCGCCGTTTAAAACCTCTTCCAGGCGGTGCACGGTAAATCCTATCCTGTGATCCGTTACGCGCCTTGAGGGAAAATTATAAGTCCGTATTTTTTCGGATCTGTCACCGGAACCGACCTGCACCTTTCTTTCCTGCGAACGCTTTTTTTTCTTGTCCTGCGTTATTTTGTCAAAAAGCCTTGCCCGGAGCACTCTAAGGGCCTTGGCTTTATTCTTGTGCTGCGATCGCTCGTCCTGGCACGTCACCACAAGGCCCGTTGGAAGGTGTGTAATCCTTACCGCGGAATCGGTTACGTTGACGTGCTGCCCCCCTCTTCCGCCGGCCCGAAAAACATCAATTTTTAAGTCCTGGCCCTTTATCTCAATGTCCACATCTTCCGCCTCGGGCAGCACCGCTACCGTTGTCGCGGAAGTGTGTATCCTGCCGCTTCCCTCGGTGGCCGGAACCCGTTGGACCCTATGGGTGCCGCTTTCATACTTTAGCCTGCCGTAGATGCCTTCGCCGGATACGGAAAATATAACTTCTTTGAAACCGCCCTTTTCGGTCGTGCTCGTTGATATGACTTCAACTTTCCAGTTTTTCCTGGCGGCGTATTTAGAGTACATCCTGAACAGATCCTGCGCAAAAAGCCCGGCTTCCACGCCGCCGGTGCCCTGGCGTATCTCCATTATTATGTCCTTACCGGCGTTTTCGTCCTTTTCCGCGAGAAGTTCCTCAAGTTTCCTGCGGAGCGCTTCCCGCTTCGCTCTCAATTCTTTTAATTCTTCACGCGCAAGTTCCAAAAAATCCGTCTCGTGGCCTTTTTCTTTCAAGATGATCTCGAGAGAGGAAATTTCAGCGTCGATTCTCTTGTATTCCACATACCTGGAGGCGAACTTCTGCAGGAGCGAAAGCTCCTTGGCGCATTTCTTGTATTCCCGCGGGTTGGAGATAACCGCCGGGTCAGCAACCAAACGCTCAAGCTCCGCGAACCTTTTTAATTTCTCTTCCAGCTTCTCAAACATCCTTTTTATTTTCGTCCGCTGTCTTTTTTTGCTTCTTTTCCTTCGGTCGCCCCTCACGGTCTGTACTTTTTGCTGTGGTGCTCGGGACTTCCTTCGGTCGTTTCTTCTCGAATCTCTTCTTGAATTTGTCGACCCTTCCGGCGGAATCAACGAATTTCTGCGTGCCCGTAAAGAACGGGTGGCACTTCGAGCAGATTTCGACATGTATATTTTGCTTTGTACTCCGTGTCTGCACTACCTCCCCGCAGGCACAAACTATGGTGGCTTCCTTATAATCGGGGTGTATTTTGTCTTTCATTTCCTACCTCCTTTTTTGTGCACAGATCGGCACAGATTTCCGTTAAACTATAGTTTTCACAGATTAACACAGATTACATTATCTGTGCTCATCTGTGTTTTCATTTGTTCAGTGACTTTAGAAATTCCTTATTGCTTTCCGTTTTTCCCAGCTTCCCTATCAGGAGCTCCATGGCTTCCACGGAATTCAGGTCATTGAGGGCTTTTCTCATGAGCCACACCTTTTTCAGCTCGTTATCCTCGACAAGCAGCTCTTCTTTTCTGGTGTTGGATTTTTTGATGTCAATGGCCGGGTAGATGCGCCTCTGAAAGAGAGTCCTGTCCAGCTGCAGCTCCATGTTGCCCGTTCCTTTGAACTCCTCAAATATAACGTCATCCATGCGGGAGCCGGTATCGACGAGCGCAGTTCCCATTATCGTAAGCGACCCGCCCTCTTCTATGTTTCGCGCGGCCCCGAAAAACCTCTTCGGTTTTTGCAGGGCGTTTGAGTCCACGCCGCCGGAAAGTATTTTACCGGAATGCGGCATTACGGCGTTATAGGCCCTGGCGAGACGCGTTATGGAGTCCAGCAGTATCACCACATCCTTTTTGTGTTCGACAAGTCTTTTTGCCTTTTCCAGCACCATCTCGGCTACCTGGGTATGTCTTTCGGCCGGTTCATCAAACGTCGAGCTTACTACCTCGCCTTTCACCGACCTTATCATGTCCGTAACCTCTTCCGGCCTTTCATCTATCAAAAGAACCATCAGGATCACATCGGGATAGTTCGTGCTTATGCTGTTAGCGAATTTCTGCAGCAGCACCGTCTTTCCGCTGTAGGGCGAGGCGACAATCATCCCGCGCTGCCCCTTCCCCACCGGCGCCAGAAGGTCCATTACCCTCATGGAAATCTCTTCCGGCGTTGTTTCCAGCACATATCTTTCGTTGGGGTACAGCGGCGTCAGGTTATCGAAAAGAATCTTGTCTTTGGCGTTTTCCGGCCTTTCGAAGTTCACCGCCTCCACCTTTAGAAGCGCAAAATACCTCTCGCTTTCCTTCGGCGGCCTGATCTGTCCGCTCACAGTATCACCCGTCCTTAAGCTGAATTTTCTAATTTGCGACGGCGAAATATAAATATCGTCCGGGCACGGAAGATAATTGTATTTCGGGCTCCTTAAAAAGCCGAAACCGTCCGGGAGCACCTCCAGAACGCCTTCTCCGAAGATCAGCCCCTCTTTTTCGGTCTTTCCCTGCAGAATTTTAAAAATTAGATCCTGCTTTTTGAGGCCGCTTATCTGGTTAACCTTGAGGTCCCTGGCGATCTTATTTAGCTCGGTCATGTTCATTGCCTTCAATTTTTCGATATTGATATTCTGCATTATCCCTACCTCCGCTTTAACGTTTTCCATATTCTCCCAGCCTCTTTTTTCACATATTGTTTTGAGCTGTTATTGTATATCACGAAATCTGCGCGCCTTATCTTGTCGCGAAGGCACATTTGCCGGGCTTCGCGCAAGCGAATATCCTCTCTTGTATGCCTTTTACCCACGCACCGCTTAATCCGCTTTTTCGCGGGCGCGGAAACCACCACCACATAATCGACCTCTTCCGATAGCCCCGTCTCTATCAAAAGCGGGGCGTCCAAAACGGTAACGGGCCTACGGGACCGCTTAACCTCTTTTCGCATTATTTTTATTACCCTCGGGTGAACTATGCGGCACAGTTTCTCGAGGTTTTTTTTGCCGGCAAAAGCAGCCTTTCCGAGTTTCACGGTGTCTACTTTCCCTTTTGTAAGAACGCCGCTGCCAAAATTCTTTTTTACAAGGCGGCCCACTTCCCCGTCGGTTTTGTATAACCGGTGCACTATTTTATCCGCGTCTATAACGCGGGCGCCCAGCTCCCTGAAAAACGCGCAGGCCGTGCTTTTTCCCGCGCAAAGAGCGCCTGTTACGCCCACAAGCGTCATACTTTCACTTCCTCCATCTCAAGCCAGTTCTTTCCGGACTCAAGGCCTACCCTGATAGGCACCCTTAGCGGCATAACGTTTTCCATGTTTTCTTTAACAACGCCCGCCAGTTTCAGCAACTCGCCTGCCCTTACCTCGAAAACCAGTTCGTCGTGCACCTGCAAAATCAGCTTCGCGTCAAAATCGCCGATTACGCGGTGTATATTTATCATTGCCAGTTTTATGAGGTCAGCCGCGGAACCCTGAATAGGAGTATTTACGGCGGCGCGCTGGGCAAAATTTCTTATCTGTATGTTTTCGCTTTTAATCTCCGGGATATAGCGGCGCCTTCCGAGGATCGTGGTTACAAACCCATTTTTGAGCGCTTCGTCTATTGTTTTTTCCAGAAACGCCTTTACACCGGGGTATCGCCCGAAATACGATTCAATAAACCTGGCTGCCTGGCGGACATCTATTCCAAGATCGCGCGATAAGCCGAAAGCGCTCATGCCGTATACAATGCCGAAATTAACCGTCTTCGCGGCCTGACGCATCTCGTCGGTTATGTCCTTTTCTTCCAGGCCGTAGATTAAAGAAGCGGTAAACGCGTGTATGTCCCGCTGTTCGTTAAAGGCCTCGACCAGGTTTTTGTCGCCGGAGAGATGAGCGAGAATGCGCAGTTCTATTTGGGAATAGTCCGCCGAGAGTATAAGGTGTGATTTCTTCTCAGCGATAAAGGCCTTCCGGATCTTCCTCCCCATCTCGGTCTTCACGGGGATGTTCTGCAGGTTGGGGTTGCTGGATGAAAGCCTCCCCGTCACGGTTACGGTCTGATTGAACGAGGTGTGTATCCTGCCGGTCGAGGAGTTTACAAGGGCCGGGAGGCTGTCCACGTATGTTGATTTTAGTTTCGCGAGAGTCCTGTAGCGCAGGATTTCACGGGGCAGCTTTTCTTTTTCGGATAAAATTTTCAGCACTTCCTCGTTTGTCGAGGCACCGGTTTTAGTTCGTTTAATAACCGGCATTTTCAATTTTTCGAAAAGGATGTCCCGGAGCTGCTTTGGGGAGTTTATGTTAAAGGTCTCCCCGGCCATAGAATGAATGTTTTTCTCGCAGGACGCTATTTTTTTTTCTATCTCCGCGGAAAGCCGCTTCAGGTAAGCAGAGTCCACGCTAACGCCGCAGAGTTCCATGCCCGCGAGCACCTCTATGAGGGGCATTTCGACCTTGAAGAAAAGCTCCTCCAGCTCTTTTTCCTTCAGTTGCTTTTCCAGAACGCTCATCAGGTTAAACGCTATAAGGCTGTCCTCGCAGCAGTAATCGCGCACCTCGCCGACATCCACCCGATCCATGGTCAGGGCGTTTTTCCCTTTCCCTATCAACTGCTCGATCGATTTTTTCGCGTATCCAAGATACTCGAGCGATATGTCGCTCAGGTTGTGGTTTGATTTAGAGGGGTTCAAAAGGTATGACGCCACCATGGTGTCGAACTCAATGCCTTTTAAGGTGAGGCCCATTTTTTTGAGAACCAGGGCGTCGTATTTTATGTTCTGCCCGATTTTCTTTATGTTAGCATCTTCAAAAACGCTCTTAAGGGTTTCCGTGACTTTCTTTTCTTCCAGGCCTTTCAGGGCATTTAAGGGTATATAGTAGGCCTCGTTTTTCTTCCAGGCAAAGGACACGCCCACGGCCCGCGCCCGCATCGGGTCGCAGTGCGTCGTTTCAAAATCGAAAGCGAATATTTTTGCCTGTTTAAGCTCACGCGCGAACTTCAAAAACTCTTCCGGGCAATCAACCAGCAGGTAGGACCTTTTAGGCCTTTCAGCGGGCGCTATGTCTTGCAAAAGTTTTCTGAACTCGAGCTCCTTAAAAAGCTCGGCCAGCGCTTTCTCGTCGGGCTCCTTGAGCTCCAGTTCGTCCATATCAATCTCTATAGGGGTATTTTTCTTGATTGTCGCCAGCTCCCTACTGAGGAGAGCCAGGTCCCTTGACTCCTCTATCTTTTTCCGCCTTGAGGCACTTTTTATTTTATGCGTGTTTTTAAGCACATTGTCCAAACTTTTAAACTCCTTCATGAGCTGAACCGCCGTCTTCTCCCCTATGCCCGGAACGCCGGGAATGTTATCGGAGGTATCCCCCATTAGCGCCATGAGGTCAATTATCCGCTCCGGGGGTACGCCAAATCTTTCCCTGACTTCTTTTTCACCGTAAATTACCCCGTCTTTGTGTGGACTGTAAACTTTCACTCCGGCCGTCACAAGCTGCATCGCGTCCTTATCGCTTGTCACTATGAAAGTGTCTATCCCCTTCGCTTTCCGGCATTTTTCCGCCAGTGTCGCCAGGACATCGTCCGCCTCGTAACCCTGCGCCTCATATATCGGTATATTGTAGGCGGTAAGAAGCCGCTTTATGTAAGGCATCTGACTTACCAGTTCTTCCGGCATCGGTTTCCGCGTTCCCTTGTAATCCTTGAACTTTTCATGCCTGAACGTGGGGCCCTTAAGGTCGAACGCCACCGCCAACATGTCGGGTTTTTCCTCTTTGATAATCTTCCTGATCATGGCGATAAACCCGTATATGGCGTTTGTGGGCTGGCCCTTTGAATTTGACAAGTGCTTTATGGCGTAATACGCCCTGTAACAGAACGAGTTGCCGTCAATGACAAAAAATCTTTTATTTGGTCTATCGGGCATGGATAAAAAGCATCTGGTTTGGCTTCTCGGTTAATAAACTAGGAAGGGTATTATGCTTTCCGTCATCAGATTATCACAGTAAAATACGCTTGTCAAGTTTTTTTTTCGCTTTCCAACTTATCCACCAGCTTATTTATGGCCTCGGCCAGGTCCTGCAGTTCATCCTTTTTCCTGAGGTGAAGCCTCTTGCTGTAGTCGCCGTTGGTTACGCTGCCCAAAAATCTTATCATATGGAAGACCGGGCCCGCGATTCTGTGGGAAGCAAGAATGCCGATTCCCGCGCAAAGCATCGTAACAAAGACCATGGTAACAACGAGCCTCGTGTTCACTGACCTGAAAATCTGCATGAGCATGCCCTGGGGATACACATTCGCCAGCTTGCTGCCCAAGAGCACCCACGAGTTATAGTATATTGTATACCCGGAGATTAACACGCTTAAGAGCACAGCGGCCACAATAAGGCCAACATATTTCAGCTGAAATTTTTTTCTGACGATATAATGCTTTCGCCTATAAGGCTTCTGCTCCATGCTATTTCCTCCAAATAGTTACTTCCCGCCTTGCGGTAAACGCTATGGTATCACGCCGGCGGTTTTCTATCATCTTTATCACTTTTTTAAGCGGCGTATACCGGGTTGAAACTCCGCAAACAGCGGTAATCAAGTCGCCTTTCATGAGGCCGGCCTTTGCGGCCTTGCCCTCAGGCGTCACGCCGGCAACGGTCAAGCCGTCTATGGGCATATCGAGCTTGACGCCCAACATATTCGTGTAACTCCCGCCGGAAGACCCATCCTTTTCCACCGTTATTTCGCGTTCGATGCCTATTTTAACTTCCCCGAAATTCTCCTCCAGTAGAAGGCGCGCGACGCTTTCTATAGACATGTAACCCGTGAGGCGCCCCCACACGGAAATCAGGGCGTCGTTCCTTCTCAAACCGGACGCGAAGGCCATCGAAGGCTTGCGAACATTCGTTATTTCTATCCGGTTTTTTTTCTCGTCCAGGCATATCCCGAAAACATCCTCAAGCTGTTTTTCTAAATCGTCCTCTTTTGATTCCGGCGGCGGGGGCCAGTTATCGAAATCCCTTCTTCTCTTAACGTCGGTCAGCTTGTCCTGTTCCCGCCTGCGGAAAAGGAAGCCCATTACATAATTCATCTTATCGCGCGCAATCTGGTGCGACGAATTGGCGCGATGGGCTTTCTCGTAATAAAAATAGGCTTTTTCATATTCGCGGCGGCCCACACATGCATCACCCAGCTTCACCAGATTCTGCTCGGGCAGGTCATACAGGATCTCGCGGATATTTTCCTTGAGGATTCCTTTTTCACCCTCATAAGTGGATATAACAATCCTATCCTTGTATTCTTCGACGATACTCCCTCTAACGCCCTCTCCGCTTTTCAGGCTGACCGTGTCAGCCGAAACAAACGCTCCCGGGAGAATGCAAACGCTTAAAAGGAGATACGCGGCAATTTTTCGCAACATCAGCTTTCCCTGCCCTGCGATCTTAGGTGTGTTTCTATTTGAATATAACCCACAGGATCAAAAGGGCTATCGTGGCGGCGATAATATAAAAATCGTTGAAATAAAAAAAATCTGCGAGCCTATCGGAAATTGATTCGGGATACGTCGCCTCCGTCCGGTTTCGCGGAAATTCCTTCGCCGGGCTTTCGGACCTTCCCGCGGCCTTGACCAGAATTTCATTTTGAATGGCCTCTATCTGCTCCTTGCGGAAACGCAAAAAACGCCCGCCCACCTGATAAGCTGGCAGCTCCCCTTTTTGCACAAGATTCTTTACTTCCCGCTCGGAAATACGAAGGAGCCTGGACGTTTCGCTTATCGTTAAAAGTTTCTCCGGCATTGCTTATTTTATTTTCTCACTCGTAAGCCAGTTTTCGATTTTGGTTTTTTCGAATTTCCACTTCGAGCCTTCCTTAACAGCGGGAAGTTTGCCCGTATCGGCCCACTCCCGCACCATGCCCTTATCCACCTCAAGATATTTCGCAACTTCGTCAATCGTCAGCGTGGCCATATCGCTTTGCGACGGTTTCTCCCCGCGCATCATATTGCAATAGCCCTCCAGGGCCGCCCCTTCGGCAACGCTCAGGACAGGGGTTTTTATGTTACCGATAACGCATGCCGGCGCGATCAGTCTTATCGCGTTCTCGGCCGCGATATCGCCCTCGACCCTGCCGGCGATAATGATGTTTTCACCGATTATGTCGGCTTTTACAACCGCGTGCTCTCCTATCGTGAGGCTTCCCTTTGTCTGGAGTTTGCCTTCGAACTTGCCGTTAATGCGAAGGTTTACAGGGTCCTTAAACGCGAGCGTTCCCTGCATGCTGGCGTCTACGTCAAGAATCTTCTCCTTCGGCTCTTCGTTTTTTCTTCTTAGGCCCATTTCTTACCTCCTTCGTAGGTTCCCGTGAGTTTCGTTTTTAAAACTCTCCTCGTACAACACTTCCCCCAAACCCGCAACCATCGCCGCATTATCCAGGCATAATGCCGGCGGTGGATAAAAAAGTTTATACCCGAGTCTTCCGCAGGCGTGTCCAAGCTTCGCGCGCAGCCTTTTGTTCGAGATAACGCCGCCGCCCAGAACAATTTCTTTTAGGCCGAATTTTCTGCACGCCCTTACCAGCCTTTCCGCCAGAACGTCAAAAACCGCCTCCTGGAACGACCATGAAATTCTGGAAATCTCCCCGCGGGATAACTTCTTACCCCTTACGTAATAGAAAACGGCGGTTTTTATTCCGCTTAAACTAAAATCAAAAGAATCCCCCTCCAGGTAGACGCGTGGAAAATTAATGGGACGTCTCTTCGTAAATCTTCTCGCATACTTTTCGATCGCCGGGCCACCGGGGTATCCTATGCCCAGGATTTTCGCCACTTTATCGAATGCCTCGCCGATTGCGTCGTCTCTGGTTCTCCCGATGAGCCGGAGATCTTTGAACGACTTACAGACAAATATATTAGTGTGGCCGCCCGAAACAACTACGCCGACAAAAGGAAACCGCGGATCCGGGGGTTTCTTAGCCAAAAAATTCGCGAATAAGTGAGCCCTCAGGTGGTTTACGGCCACCAGCGGTATTCCGAGTGAATAAGCAAGCGCCCCTGCAAACGCCTTGCCCGCGAGAAGAGAACCGGAAAGCCCGGGCTCTTCGGTAACGGCCACCAATTCAAGGTCTTTAAGGCGCGCGCCTGCTTTCTTCAAAGCTTTTTTTGTCACCTGATTAATGTATTCGATATGAAACCTTGACGCTATCTCCGGAATTACGCCGCCGTATTTCTCGTGAAGCGGGACGCTTGAACTTACAACGCTGGACCGTACCCGCCCGCCGCGAACTACGGCCGCCGCCGTCTCGTCGCAGGATGTTTCGATCCCTAAAGTAATCACCTTTCAGTATACCTCATTCCCGCAAAAAATCAAATACTATCTTTGTCCGCGGAATAAATCAATATCCCCCTGAGCACGTCCACCGCGGCCTGCAGCTGATTATCGCAATATATTTCCTCTTCCGCTTTCGGCTTTTCCTCCACTTTGTCAAAGATGTCGTCTTCTTTTTCCTCGGGTTTTTTCTTCAGCTCCGGTTTAAAGTCTACCTTCACGTCCGGAATTATGCCTTTATCGTTTATTGAACGGCCGTTGGGCGTATGGTAACCCGCGGTCGTAAGCCTTACCGCAGAACCATCTTTAAGCGAAATAACCGTCTGGACAGAACCCTTGCCGAATGTCTTGGCGCCCAGAATTATGGCTCTGCGGTTATCCTGGAGCGCTCCGGCAACGATCTCCGAGGCGCTTGCCGAGCCGCCGTCCACCATGACCACCATGGGAAAATCCAGAAAATTTTTCTTCCCGCGGGATTTATACACCTTGTTCTGTTCCGGCCGGCGGCTCTCCAGGGAAACCACAACCGCATCTTTAGGCAGAAATTTTTCGGCGACTTCAAAAGATACGTCTAAAAGCCCGCCGGGATTATTACGCAAGTCAAGGATCAGCGCTTGCATGCCGCATTTTTTAAGTTCCTTCAGTTTCGCTTCGAGTTGCTGCGGGGTATTTTCCTGAAATTCCGTAAGCCGTACGTATCCCACCTTACCTTCAATCACTCTTGCCGCGCTTATGCTCTCAAGCTTTATAATGCTGCGCTCTACGACAAAATGCAGCAGCTTTTCCTCGCCCTCGCGCAGGATTGTGAGCTCAACTTTGGTACGGGGCTTTCCGCGCAACTTCTCGACCGCATCCATAAGCTTGATATCCCTTGTGGATTCGCCGTCTATCCTGACTATTTTGTCTCCGGATTTCAACCCCGCCTTTTCGGCGGGCGTACCGTCCAAAGGCGCTATGACGGTCAGGATGCCGTCTCTTATGCCTATCTCGAGGCCCAGGCCGCCGAATTCGCCCTTCGTCTCAACCTCCAGCTCTCTGACGCTTTCAGGATCCATGAACTGGCTGTAGCCGTCTAACGAAGAAAGCATTCCCTCAAGCGCGCCGTACACAAGTTTCTTCGGCTCCACCTCTTTTATATAGTCCGACTGGACAATCGTTACGGCGTCAGAAAATAGTTCCACCTGCTTGTATAGCTCCCTGTCGCCGTCTGCGGCGCCCCCGCCGGAGCAGCCGAGGTAAACGGAAGCACACACTACTAAAAACGCGCAAGCTACGATCTTTGCAAATAAAAATTTCGATCTGGCCATCTTATGCCTCCTCCAGCTTCTTCCCGAGGATTTCGTTAACCTTCTGCGGATTCGCCTTACCGCCGGTCTTGCGCATAACCTGTCCCACGAGAAACGTGAGCGCGCCTTTCTTTCCATTTCTATAATCACTTACGGATTTTTCATTCTCCGCCAAGACGGCCTCGACAAACGGGGTAAGTTCACTTGGGTCCTTTATCTGCTTCAGGCCTTTTTTCTCGACGATTTTTTTCGGGGCCTCCCCTGTTTTAAAAACTTCCGGCAGGATTTCCTTCGCAATCTTGCCGGTAATCTCTTCTGATTGTATCAGCTTGATAATTTCGGCCAGGTGCGCCGGCTTAAAGCGCACTTCGCCGATAGAGCTTCTTCCTTCCTTCAGGATCGAGGCAATGTCGCCCAGAAGCCAGTTCGCTATTTCCTTCGGGCTTCTCACAAATCGGAACGTTTTCTCGAAAAAATCCGCCACGGCCATATCGCGCGTCAATACGTCCGCGTCGTATTCGCCGATTGCGTATTCTGACATAAAACGTTTCTTCTTTGCCTGCGGCAGCTCCGGCAGCTCACCTTTTAGCTTATCTATTGTGCCTTTCTCGACCGTAAACGGGACCAGGTCCGGCTCGGGAAAATAACGGTAGTCGTGGGTTTCTTCTTTTGCCCTCATGGGCACGCTTATCGCCTTAGCAGCGTCCCATAACCTCGTTTCCTGTGCCACCTTTTCTCCCTTTTGCAATAATTCAGCCTGCCTTTTTGCTTCATAGGAAAGGGCGTCCCTCACAGCCTTAAATGAGTTCATGTTCTTCAGTTCCGCTTTTACGCCGAGCGCTTTTTCCCCGGCCGCCCTTACGGATATATTGGCATCGCATCGCAGGCTCCCCTCCTCCATGTTGCAGTTGGACACCCCCAGGCAAAGCAATACGGCCTTTAGACTCTGGAGATAGGCAGAGGCTTCTTCCGGCGAACGCATATCCGGCTCGGTTACGATTTCAAGAAGCGGCACGCCTGTCCGGTTCAAGTCGATGTAGCTTGCAGCCTTCCGGGCGTCATGTATTAATTTTCCGGCATCTTCCTCGAGGTGAACCCTGTTTATTCTTATTTTCTTTTTTTTGCCTCCGTGCTCGATTTCGGCGAAACCGGCGTACGCGAGCGGTTTATCGTACTGGGATATTTGGAAATTTTTCGGCAGGTCGGGGTAATAATAATTTTTTCTGTCAAATTTTATCAGCCCCCGTATCTTACAATTTAAGGCAAGCGCCGTTTTTAGCGCATAAAGGAACGCCTTTTCGTTCAAAACAGGTAAAACGCCCGGAAGTCCCAGGCACACGGGGCATGTTGAGCTATTCGGCGGCAGCCCGAATTTCGTGCTGCACGCGCAAAAGGCCTTACTCTCCGTCAAAAGGTGGGCGTGCACCTCCAGGCCTATTACTGTTTCGTATTTATTCATATCTTCGGTTTGCGTTTATGAAAATCCGTATTTTGTTCAAACGTATGCGCGACCCTTATAAGCGTCTCCTCGGCGAACGGTTTCGCTAGAAGCTGCAGGCCTATGGGTAAATTATTTTTTGTGAATCCGCATGGTATGGACACTCCGGGAATGCCCGCCAGGTTCGCCGGTATCGTAAATATGTCCGATAGATACATGCTGAGCGGGTCGCCGGCTTTTTCGCCTATTTTAAACGCCGGCGTAGGAGTCGTCGGCGTCAAAATGCAATCGCATGCTTTAAAGGCCTCCAGGAAGTCGTTTTTAATCATGGTCCTTACTTTCATCGCTTTCAAATAGTAGGCGTCATAATAGCCGCTGGAAAGGGAATACGTCCCCAGGAGTATCCTCCTTTTAACTTCTTCGCCGAAACCTTTTGTGCGTGTCCTTGTGTACATATCAATTATATTTTTCGCTTCTTCCCTCAATCCGTACTGATCGCCGTCAAAACGGGCGAGGTTGGAGCTTGCTTCCGCCGGAGCGATTATATAATAGCAGCTCACCGCGTAGTGGGTGTGCGGCAGGCTGATATCGACAAGCTCGGCACCCAGGGCTTTGAGGGTATCAGTGGAATCCGAAACGGCCTTTTCCACGGCCCGGTCCATGCCGCCTTCGGGAAAATACTCTTTCGGTATGCCTATTTTTATTTTTTTAACGTCGTTGACAAGAGATTTTGTAAAATCAGGAACGGGAACCTTTGCGGACGTCGAATCCATCTCGTCGTAACCGGAAATCACATTAAGAAGTTTGGCGCAATCGCTTACATTCCCCGCGAGTGGCCCGATCTGGTCGAGGCTGGAGGCAAAGGCGATCAAACCGTAACGTGAAACTCTGCCGTAAGTAGGCTTCATACCCACAATCCCGCAAAGCGCCGCGGGCTGCCTTATGGAGCCGCCCGTATCCGAACCAAGCGCCATCGGTACCATCCCCACCGCAACGGCGCATGCCGAGCCGCCGCTCGATCCTCCCGGTATCCGTTCCAGATCCCATGGGTTTCGGGTCGGCCCGTAACAGGAAGC
>CAZYPU010000003.1:44399-67362 GCA_964649665.1 uncultured Planctomycetia bacterium | reverse complement strand
AGGTGTATGAACCGTCTGACTTTATCAGTACCCTGTCTTTGTCGTCACCGAACGAGGTGGACTTAAACCACGCTGCGCCGTCTTTTTCGTATATATAGCCTTTATCCTTAAGTTTTTTAAGCGCCGAAGCTATGTCTTTTTGCGAAAGACTTTTCTGACTGAACCATTTATCGAAAGAAACGCCGAATTTTTTGAGGTCGGATTTTATGCCTGCCAGTATGCGCTCCGCGCCGAATTGCGCGATAAAGCTTAAATCCGCATCTTTGGCGCCGATAAATTTATTCCCGCATTCCTTGTTTAGCTCGCCGGCTATTTCTTTTATGTATTCGCCGTGGTAACCGTCTTCGGGGAACGCGGCGGAGGTCCCGTTTATGGCAAGATAGCGGCTGTAAATGGACTTTCCCAGAAGGCCGATCTGCGTACCGACGTCGTTTATGAAATACTCCCTGTGGACATCGTAGCCGCAAAATTCCAGTATGCGCCCCAGCGCCTCGCCCACTGCCGCCTGCCGGCCGTGCGCGACGGTAAGCGGGCCCGTAGGGTTTGCGCTGACGAATTCCATATTAACGCTTATGCCCTTGCCGGAAAGTGCCCGCCCGAATCCGTCCTTTGTCTTTAGAATGTTCGACAGCATACTGTAAAGGTACGGCCTGCTAAGCCAGAAATTGAGAAAGCCCGGAGGTAAAACCTCGAGTTTATCTATGACGCCGGGCAGACGGCGCTTTTGGCCGGGCTTCTCCAGCTCATCTTTTATGGCCCCGGCCAGTTTGACGGGGGTTACGGAGAAATTTTTCCCCAGGCGCAGCGCCGCGTTAGTGGTAAAATCACCGCGCTTACAATCCATGGGTACTTCAAGCTCGATCTTAAGTCGTTCGGGCAGGCCCTTCGGCAGAATTTGTCCGGAGATTTCCTGAAGCGCTGCCTCTACGGCAAGCCTCAGGTCTTTTTGTACTTGTGTGATTCGCATGCGGCAGAAAAATACTCTTTGGGCGCGTCGTGCCACAGCCTTTCCAGGTCATAAAACTCTCTTAAATCCTCGTAAAATACGTGGGCTATAACATCGCCGTAGTCGATCAACACCCAAAGAGCTTCTTTTTTTCCTTCGATATGCCAGTGCTTTACGCCTTCGTCCCTAAGCGCCTCTTCAATGGCCTCCGCTATCGCCTGCACCCTTCTTGTCGAAGGCGCGCTGCAAATAACGAAATAATCGGTTATGCTTGAGACCGCCCGCATGTCCATGATCACAATCGACTGCGCCCTTTTGCCGGCTGCGGCGTCTCCTATCAGTTTTGCTTTCTTTACAGGCTCTATGCTTGCTTTGCCTTTTTTAAGGGTACCGCTAAATTATTTTTTCAGTTTCGCGGCCGCGTCTTTTGATACGACCCGCCAGCACTCGTGGGTCCCTTCCGGGGACTTGGTCACCGCGAAAAACCGGCCCTTCTTTTCCACAATCCTAAATTCCGATGCCTTGAATTTCTTTTTTGTTTTAACATCATAAAATTCCATTTCTTCCATCACATACCTCCTTTGTTTTACCAAGTGTAGCACATAATCCGTGCAATTTCAAGCCGGAAGGAAGATTGTTTTAGCTACCCGTATAGGTTCCTTCGTTTTATATATCTCTCGATTTCCGCCGGCACGAAGCGCTTTACCCCTTTCTTTTTCTTTACGAGGCGCCTGATTACCGTCGAAGAAACATTCTTTTTCGGCATGTTTAGTTTTATAATTCCGGGTGTACCCGGGTTAATTTTGTAACCCGCGCGGGGCGCTGCGGCAAAGCGCACAATTTTCCGCAGGGCGGCGATTTTTTTCCATTTCGAAAGCCCGGAGACGCTGTCGGCGCCTATCAGAAAAAAAAGTTTCGTGTTTTTTCCGTATTTTTTCGCTAAATGCGCGGCCGTCCTGACGGAATAAGAAGGGCCTTTTCTCTTTAGTTCGCACCGGGACACTTCGAATTTCTTTTTGCCGGAGGTGGCCAAAAGAAGCATCCGCAGCCTGTCTTGCGCGGTTACGCCCCCTTGTATCTTTTTATGCGGCGGAATGCGGGCCGGAACAAATATAACCCTGTCCAGGCGCAGCTCCTTAAGGGCGCGGCGTGCCATCAACAGGTGTCCGTTGTGAACGGGATCAAACGTGCCGCCCAATATGCCGATGCGTTTACTCCCGTATTTGGCCATTTCCGAATATCACGTATTTATAGGTCGTCAATTCCTCCAGCCCCACCGGACCGCGCGCGTGAATTTTGTCGGTGCTTATGCCGATTTCCGCGCCCTTGCCGAATTCATAGCCGTCGGTAAACCTGGTCGAGGCGTTAACGTAGACGGCACCCGAGTCCACCCTGTCAAGGAATTCCATCGCGTGTTTGTAATTTTCGGTAACGATCGCGTCGGAATGGGAGGTCCCGTATTTGTTTATGTGGCGAATCGCCTCGATGATACTATCTACAACTTTTACGGAAAGCGTGAGATCCAGATATTCAGTGTTCCAGTCCGCTTCCTTCGCAGCGACGATATTCCGTTTTTTAAGTATCCTCCGCGTAAGCGCGCAGCCCCTTATTTCGACGCCGGCGCCTATCAGCTTGTCGGCGATTCCCGGGAGAAACCTTGCGGCAACGTCTTTGTGGACGAGAAGCGTCTCCATCGCGTTGCACACCCCGGGCCGCTGGACCTTGGCGTTATACGAAATGGATTCGGCCATGTTTAGCTCCGCGTATTCATCGACATATACATGGCAGACGCCTTTATAGTGTTTGATAACCGGTATCCTGGATTTTCTCGCTACCTCTTTTATGAGCGATTCCCCGCCCCTTGGTATAATTACGTCGATAATGGCTTCGGCGCGCAAAAGGATGTCAACCGCTTTTCTGTCAGTCGTCCTTATGAGATTGATGGCTCCCCTGGGAAGGCCGCGCTTCAGGGCGACCTTGCTCAGAACCTCAAATATCGCGATATTGGAATTTATCGCTTCACTGCCCCCTCTTAAAATGAGGCTGTTGCCCGACTTAAAACATAAGGCAACGCAATCCGCGGTTACGTTCGGCCTGGATTCGTATATTACCGCTATAACGCCTATGGGAACCCTTTTCTTGCCTATCAAAAGGCCGTTCGGCCGCTTTACCAGTTTTTCCAGGGTGCCGATCGGATCGTCGAGTTTTGCGACCGCCTTCAGGGAATCGGCCATCGCGTTTACCCTCTTTTCGGTAAGCTTGAGACGGTCTATCATGGGCGGCGAAAGTTTTTTCTTTTTGGCCCGCCTCAAATCTTTTTCATTCGCTTTCAGGATACGCACTTTGGACTTAACTATGGCCGCCGCCATGGCTTTTAAAATACTGTTTTTAACTTCTGTCTTTAACAGTTCGAGCGTCCCGGATGCGGCCTTGGCGTCTTTTGCAATCTTTATTATTTCTTTTTTAAGCTTCATAACGCGCTCCCTTTATAAGATAACGAGATTATCCCTATGCACGGCCTCATCATGGTCTTTATAGCCCAGGGCCGATTCGATTTCGCTTGTTTTAAGGCCCTTGATTCTTTCGATCTCCTTCCGGGAGTAATTCACAAGGCCTCTGGCGAATTCTCTCCCCCTGGAATCGGCTATGCCTACTACGTCTCCCGCCTTGAAAGCGCCTTCCCCTCCCGTAATGCCCGACGGTAAAAGACTTTTGTGTCCCGCCGCAAGCGCTTTTTTCGCGCCGTCGTCAACTATTATCCTTCCCTTCACCTTTGATGAATACGCGATCCATCGCTTTTTTGCTTTCGCTATTACCGGCTTAGCCTTAAAGTGTGTGCAGAGCGTCTTCCCCTCAAGTATCTTGAATATGATATTTTCTATTCCTGCATTGGCTATAAAACAGCATATGCCGGAACGAACCACCCTCTGTGCCGCCTCGATCTTGGTGGCCATGCCGCCGGTTGTGAACGTATGACGTTTTTTGGTAACGAGCTTTTTTATCTCGCCGGATATGTTTTCAACGTTTTCGATAACGCTTCCGTCGGCGTCGTAAAGGCCGTCGACGTCCGTCAGAATAATAAGGGAATCCGCGCCGGCCAGATCGGCGACAAGGCCGGAAAGCCTGTCATTATCACCCAACTTGATTTCCTCGGTTGAAACAGTATCGTTCTCGTTCACTATCGGCACAATCTTTTTCGATAAAAGGGCGTCAAGGGTGTACTTTATATTCAGGTAACGGCGCCTGTCGTCAAAATCCTCCTGCGTCAGGAGAATCTGACCCGTAAGGTAGTTCTTTTTTTTGAACGCCTCGCCGTAAAGGCGCATGAGTTCGCTCTGGCCGACGGAAGCCATCGCCTGCAGATCGGAAAGTGAATTGCTCGTGCTTTTCAGGATACCCCTTCCCGCGCAGATAGCGCCCGAGGTAACGATTATGGCTTTGGCCCCTTTATCCAGAAGGCGCGATACCTGAGAAACAAGGCCTTCGATAACGCCCTTATCGATATTCCCGTCACTTTTTGCCAGAACGCTGGTCCCGATTTTTATAACGATTTTTTTATGCTTCATGATTTCACTTTCGAAACTTCGATTAAAAGTTCCTTTATCCCCTCACCGGTAATTGCCGATATGGGAAACACTTTCCTGTTTATCTTTTTCTTAAAAGCCTCGAGGTTTTTTTTCGCCTCCGGCAAATCCATTTTGTTACACGCGAGGACCTGCGGTTTTTCCATGACATGGTGGCCGTATAACGAGAGCTCTTTATTTATCGACAGGTAATCCTCGTATGCGTCCCGCTCTTCAAGCGCGGCTATGTCCACCATGTGAAGCAGGACCCTTGTCCTTTCTATGTGGCGCAAAAATTCATCCCCCAGGCCGCGCCCTTTATGCGCGCCTTCTATCAGGCCCGGCATATCCGCAAACACCAAATCGCCGGACTCCATCCTGACTATGCCGAGCACCGGGGCCTTGGTCGTAAAATGGTACCCCGCTATTTTCGATTTCGCGCTTGAGATGCGCGAAATAAGCGTGGACTTGCCGGCATTCGGGTGCCCTATGATACCGACATCCGCGATAAGCTTGAGTTCCAGAATGAGGTCTTTTTCCTCGCCGGGCTCCCCGGGCGTGGCGTCCCGGTCTTTTGAATTTCCCTTACCGCCGGCGCCGGCTACGGCAACTATAACTTCTTCCGCGTCCCCCATAAGATCCCTCAGGATAAAACCGGTTGATGCGTCTTCTATTATCGTTCCGGGGGGTACGCCTATGCGCAGGTCGCTTCCGCTTTTACCCTTTTTGTTGTTGGAACTGCCGTGGCCGCCGCGCGCAGCTTTAAAATGCCTCTTGTGCTGAAAATCGAGCAGCGTATGAATGTTCTTATCGACCGTGAATATTATGTTCCCGCCGCGGCCGCCCCGGCCGCCGGTCGGCTTCCCTTTTTGGACAAAACGATCGCGGTAGAAACTCGTGCAGCCGTCTCCGCCGTTACCCGCCTTGATATGGATTTTCGCCCGGTCGATAAGCATTTCATTTCGGTAGGATACTTATTACTTTTGATGGTGAGAAGCTAACAATACCGTCTGCCTTGGCAAAAAGCGTGTCGTCCCTGCCCCGGCCCACGTTAAGGCCCGGCTTAAACAGGGTTCCCCTTTGCCTCACGATAATACTGCCCGCGGTGACTAACTGGCCGCCGTAGCGCTTCAAGCCCAGTCTTTGCGAGTTGGAGTCTCTTCCGTTTCTTGAACTTCCTAATCCTTTTTTATGCGCCATTTATTTATCTCACTTTTTGTAAAATTAAATCTGAAATCCAAATATCACACTTTTATCTCTTTGACTCTTAATCGGGTTAAGTCCTGCCTGTGGCCCCTTTTCCATTTCTGGCTTTTTCGCCTTTTATACTTGAACGCGATCACCTTCTTGCCGCGCATATGCGATAGAATCTCGCAAGTCACATAGGCGTCCTTTATGTGGGGCTTGCCTATATGGAACGTGTTTCCCTCCTTCGCGAATAACACATTCTTAAACTTTACAAGGCCGGAAGGCTTGCCCTCCATCCTGCTTACGATAAACTCGGTGTTTTTCTCGATTCTATACTGCCTCCCGGAGGCCTCTATTACTGCATACATATACACTCCATAAGTAGGTTGACTACTGTATCATAAGTTTGTGATTTGTCAAGCAAAAACGCATCGGCAGGCCCCTGCCTGACCTACGAGGTCAGACAGGGGCCTGCGGCGGCTCTCGTTCAGTATCGCTCCAATACCAGGCAGTTCTCTTTAGCATCTACCTTTACGTGAAAATAACGTAAAAACGACATCCCGAGAAGCCCGTCTATGCCGCCGCCCGGAGGCGTTTTCGATACCGCGGCGGGGACATCCCGGATCTTCGAGGGGCCCACCTCTACCGACTTCAGCGTAATAGCGGTAGCCGTGGCGGTGCTCCCGTCGGCCAGGACAACGCGAACCTTGTCCCCTTCTTCATCCAAATTGATACCCAGCTTTTTGGCGATTTCACCGGAAATAAGAACCATCGACGCCCCGGTGTCCACGTAAAGCGATGCCGTTACCTTGCCGTTCAATACGGCGTTGACTACGCCGAAACGATCTTCCGAAAACTTGATTTTTATCCTGCCGCGCGCCTTCTTCGCCGCCTGAACCTCTTTTTCGTATTTCTCAAGGCGGTATTTTTTAAGTTCTTCTCGCCGTGTATCTTCTTTTTTCTCACCCTTGGCGGCCGGGGCGGGAACGCCCTGCCGGGCCTCATAGCGCTTTAATTCCCGCGGCGTTGATTCCCTTATATTCTTAATCCTGTCGCGGGCTATTGAATATATGAAACTTCCGCCCTCTTTGCTTACGACGACCGCTTCTTCGGTTTTGTGCTTGATCTCGCCGACAATTATTTCACCGTTTTTAAGCTCGATGGTCTCGGCGAAAGCCGTCGTATTGTACGCTAATAAAAACGCCGCAATGAAAATGAGGACAGGCCCCACTTTTGTTTCAAAGGTGGGGCCTGTCCTCATTTTCATGTTCTTATCTGTTCCAGCTCACGCTTTCTATCGGGACACCGCCGGAACCGATAATCAGCCCGTCCGGATAGATGAGCTTGTGATTGTACGTTATGTATGTCAACGCGTCCCACATTCTCAAGTATCTTGCCGCGATTAAAATACCTGTAACGTTAACCGCTGAACCGACGTTAAACACCCTGAAATCCCTTCCTGAGTAAATAAGTGCTTCCTCTGTTTCAAGCCTGTGAAATATTCTGATATCCATTGTTCTGCTTATCATCACATTTCGGTTTCCACTCTTGTGTTGATGAAGTTCGCCCATTACCCATATTCTATCTGCCACGATCCCTCCGTTTATGTGGCATACCCCTCGAAATCTGGCCATCCCTTCGACATAAACAATGCCGTTAGCCGGCGATAGCGTTTCATCCGTGAATGTCACATCGCCGCCATGATAATCTCCGCTTGCTATCGCCAAATCCTTATAGAATGTATAGTCAAAGTTCGGAAAGGTTACCGCAGCCGCGCCTTCTATCTTACTGCCTGCATAGTTCACATTGCCGGTAGTGGTAATAGTATCGCACGCGGAAATACTGCCGTCACAGCAAGTACTGCCGCAGGTATTTATATCAATCCAGCCCAAAAATAAAGTCTGAAGACGCATCTTCCCGTTGGCATGCATGTTCCCGTTGATATCTGCCCAGCCAAAAAGCAATGCCCGAAGCGTCAGGTCGGAACCCGAGCTCATCATGTAATAAAGTGAGGTCGGGGTATCATCTTTCACTTCCACCGCTACTGTTCTTGACGTGCCGCTAACGGTGCCTACCGACGATAAAAGCACCCTGCCTCCGCTTTGCGTAACGGTGACATCGTATGTGCCCTCTCCCAGATCTGTTTGGGGAAAATTGCCCGGCGTGTCTTTGGCAGTAAACCCGAGCTGAACTAAAGTCGCGAGAGCCGCGCTTATCCCGGCTTCGGCAATATACTGGGCCTGGGTGGCACGCTTGAGGTGTTTAACCATGTGCACATCCTGCATCAACATGTTCGAGGCGCTTACCGCGATTAAAATCATAAGAAGCGACATGACGAGGACTATTGTGAATATAGTACCCTTGGAGTTCTTTATCATTTTCCCGTATTCCTGGGTTCGACTTCGGTTGTGAGCGCGGTGCTCTGCGATTCCCCCTTGAAATCTTCTTCGACCGCCAGGTTAAATTCCAAACCCTTCGTAAGCTCCTGTCCGTCTATCGTAAGTTTTATGATTCCGTAATTTGATTTTTCTGTAAAATAGCCGCTTATATCGCACATTCGCGCCTCGCCCGGCCAGTCAATGGCAACATTGTCCATCCATGGATAGTTTGCGTAATCATCGTAATCCGAAGTTTTTGCGAACTCCGCGCGAAACTGGACATATCTTCCGTTACCTATCGCAAGCGCGCCCGGGCTCTTTAACCCGGCTATGCTATCCCATGAAAGAGCCCCGGCCATATCTTCATTATCGGACGAACGCGCCTTTAAAATAATTCCGGATCCGGCCGTACCGTCCCAGGTTATTTGATTGTAGACAGGACCGATTAGTTTGGTGTCGTAAACCGCCGAAGTAATCATCCCGCTGCCTGTCCACGTTTCAGCCATTTCGGCGGCATAGATTCTCGAATATCCATTAGAGCCGTCCCACACCGTATTCTCTCCGTTTGCGCTGCCGGGCCCGCAATATGACTGCGTGGCGCCGCCGGCGCCTTCCCAGTAAGTGACAAAAAGGCCGGATGCCGACGCGTCACATATCGAAAAAGTGACAAGATAATCCTTTGTCAAGTCAATCAAAAATTCTGTCCAGTTACTCCATACGTAGTAACCGTTCGGCCCTGTGGCGTCCGGCGCCGGGATGGTCACGCTTTCCGATGCGGCGCCGCCGTCATCGCCTATCTTCCTGCCGGAGGTATCCGGCTCTCCCTCTCCGACGGGAACGGCGGGATCGCTAAAATAAAGCTGTGTGTAACTGCCATTTCCCATAACTCGTCCGTTTATTGAAAACGCCCTCGTTATCCCCGTAACACCCGTAAAAGACGGGGGCGCAGGCGACGAAGTTACGCCTGTATAACTGAAGGGACACATGTGCGTATCCTGGGAGTCGCCGGGATCGTACAGATACGCGGTGCCGGAACTTGAGAAACCGGCAACGGAATCAACGTAAACGGTTGAAGCGCCGATAGAGACAGCGGCCGTAAGTTGAGCGGAGGGCCCGAGCCCATCGTCTTCACCATCGTCGGTAACCCGCTCCATGACATAAGCGGACACGATCGGAAGCTCCGCCGAGGCCGCTACAAACTTAACCCTGAACATGCTTCCGTCCTGCTCGATTGAATTATCGTCAAGGATGTTCCTTATAGTGATGCCGAATACCTCGCTGGATTCTGCGCCGCCTCCTGTTTGGGTGCTCGCCAGCCAGCCCGGACTTCCCTGTATCGCCATCTCGTCGGCGGCGAATATCGCCGAAAATGCGGATGACCCGCTCCATGTTGCGTCACCCGCGTAACCCGTACCGATGCGGCCGTACGAACACGTTCTTCCCTGCGTGTCTTGTCGGCGGAAAACGGTCGGATTTGGCGAATTAGTTGTAAACGTAATGAAGTAGTCTCTGCCCGCTTGAACATTGAACAGCGCCCAATCGCTACACACTTCCCCCCCGGCCGGTATAATAACACCGGAGGAACCCCCGAAAGTTAGCCGGTTGCCCGCGCCGGTTCCGTCGTCGTCTCCCGAACGCTCCATGATGTACGCGTCGACAATGTCGAGGCTGTTTAATACGCTTGCCTTGAATTTGACGCTTATTGACGCGCCGGCCGAAGGGCTCGTCACGATATTCCTTATGGTAATGCCATCGAAACTTTCGGTCGAGACGGTTTCGCTGCCCACCTGATTGCTGGCCTGCCAGCAGATCTCGCTGCCTTCTTTCGGCGAGGCCAGTTTTGCGTATAGGTCATTTCCAGTTATAACCGTATTGTCTCTTACGGAATTGTCGAAATTGCATTCTAGCCACATATCATAGTAAAGCGACAGTGTAACAAAATCATCTTCCACATCCGAGGAATATTCGGCGTAGTTATCGCCGCTCCAGCCGGAAGCGTAAACTTTGGAATACGTATCGCCGCTTGAGGACACCGGAGTAAATGTCTCCGCTTCCCGCTGACAGCCGCTCGGGCTTACGCAAATGGTATCTATGCCGAATGCGTATCCGACCGAATCGTCGTTTTGGCCTATTACGGAAAATGTAAAATTGTGACTGCCCGGTTCCAGCCTGATGCTGCCAAAATTAATATTGTCGCTTCTTTTGGCTGTCAGACCGGAACTGTAAAGGTCTACGCCGAACTCCTTTGGCTCTATGCCAAAGGTAATATCCGCCGTGCCTCTGATAATTGTTCTTGTACTCGCATTCTGGCTGTTTGGCGCGTTTGAGCCATCGCCGTCAAGATAAACGCGTGCGAGCTGCAGGTTGCGCTGTGTTGTATTCGTCAGTATGTCATTATTATCCGTAAATTCGGTCCTGCGCAACTCCTCGCCGCCGGAATCCGGCGAATCTTCATATACATGGTAGATAACGCTTCTGTCCCACTCGATATAACCCGTAGCATCAAAGGTGAAAAACCCGTTTGCATCGGGTGTTGCCATCGGGAAGCTAATGGCCCGGTACAAGGTATCTCCGACCGGTTTATACAAGCTCGTGCATGTCGCGCTTGAGATGCGCACCTCTGACTTGATGATTTCCAGCGTCTTCTCCAGGTCAATTCTCATCCCCGAACGCATCTGTTCGCGGGACCAGTTTCTGTACGCAAAGTACCACATGCTGAATATGACTCCGACAAGAATAGACCCTATGGCAACGGAAATCAGGACTTCGGGAATCGTCATGCCCCTTTTGCTCTTTCTTGCCTGTATTATCATGTTGATCGCTACTCGATATTAGTAAAAACCGCCGTCATCGTTATGGGTATCTGGGTCTTCCACTCACCCCTATACCTGTAAACAACCTGTACATCCACTTCCGTCAATCTTTCATTTCCCAGGTGATTCGCCGTAACCTGTGTCGAGCGCTTAAATTCGCCTTCCGGGTCCGCCACGCCGTCTGAATTTACCGGGGAATCCGTTTCGTCCAGATCGGTCAAAGAATCGAAGCCGCTTGATTCCATCAGGGCCCTTACCCTCTCAATTCTGTTCTTCGCTATATTCGTGCCTGCATATTCATAATCGACTCTCTTTGACATGTCTACGGTCTGGACGAACACAAAGAGAACGCTCACCACAACCAGGGCGATTATCGCCGCCGAAAATAACACCTCGGTCAGGGTAACGCCGGCTTTTTTTCTAATCAAAATGGATATCTTCGACATGGAGTTTTGAATCGCCCTTTATCGTGATCTTCTTTCGGAACCTTCTTTCGAGATCCCGCAGAACTTCCGTAAATGCTGTCTCTAGGTGTCCGCTTACGTCGGGATGCAGCGTAAGAATTATCTCCCGGGACCTTCTCTCCCACAACACCCGCCGCAGGCGCCGGACTGTGTCTATCGCTATAGTGGCCGGCGTCTTAACACGGCCCAGGCCGGTGCAGTAAGGGCATTCCTTGAAGGAAACGCTTTCCACGGTTTTTCTTATCCTCTGCCTGGTCATTTCAACCAGGCCCATCGGTGAAATCATAAGGATCTTTATCTTGGCCTTATCTTTTTTAAAGGCGCTCTCAAGGGTGCTATGCACGTCTTTTCTGTGCAGGCGCTCGTTCATGTCGATAAAGTCGATAACGATGATACCGCCAATATTGCGCAGCATGACCTGACGCGCTATTTCCTGCGCCGCTTCCATATTTGTCTTGAAGGACGTCTCCTCGGGGTTTCTTTTTCCCGTAAACTTCCCGGTATTTACGTCTATCGCGACAAGCCCTTCGGTCTGTTCGATCACGATGGAACCGCCGTTTTTCAAGGCCACTTTTCTGCGAAAAATCTCCTCTATGCGCCCTTCTATGCCGTATTTTTCGAATAGCGGGGTTTTTGCGCTGTAGTAAAAAATTTTCCGACGGAGGGCCGACTGGATCGAATGGACAAAGCGGCATATCTTGCGGTATTCTTCCTTCGAATCCACCAGGATTTTCTCGATGTGTTCGTCGGAATAATCGCGTATAATTCTCAGAGGAACGTCATACTCCTCGTAGATACAGGAAGGGGCTTTTTGCTTTTCCGCGCGGCGCTGTATCCGCAGCCAGAGGCCCGAGAGGTGCCGCAGTTCGAAGCTAAGCTGGCGCTGACTGGCGTCCGAGGACTCGGTTCGCGCTATACAACCCGCCCCCTTCGGCAGGGCGAGCTTTTCAAGTATTTCTTTAAGCCGCGCTCTCTGATTCCTGTCAAGAACGCGCTTGGAAATTCCCACTGTGTCGCTGAAAGGCACGAAAACAAGGTATTTTCCCGGAAGGCTTATATCAGTGGTAAGAAGCGGGCCCTTTGTGCCGATCGGTTCCTTCACGACCTGGACGAAAAGTTCCTGGCCTTTTTTCAACCGTTCGCCGGCGCCTCGGGGGCTTCTCTGCCGCGCCGGGGATCTCTCGAGAACTATTTCCGCGTCCAGAAACGACCGGGCGCGGTTTTCCTCCGCGTCCTTGATATATAAAAAACCGTTTTTACCCGTGCCTATATTCACAAAGAGCGCGCCTATGCCCGGAACGACGGACTCAATTACCCCCTTGTAGATATTGCCTGCCAGGCGCTGTTGGCCGGTTCTCTCTACAAGAAATTCCTCCAAGCTCCCCCGCTCGGTAATCGCTACTCTTTTCTCGAAAGACTCGACGTTTATCAGTATTTGCTTCATTCTTTGTCTTTTCGGAAATCAAATAGCGGCCCGGATTTGGTTTTGCCTTTGAGGGACCCGGATTCTGCGAGTTTGTCTTTTTTAAAGTTATTGGCATGGATAACTTCCGGAGGCGGCATTTGGCCCCTCACTTCCTCTGCCAATTCCCCTGCGTCCTTTAGGTCGATAACCAGTTCGGATAGGTCCCTGGTGGCAAACTTCCTTAGCTCATTCAAATCTTTCACGACATGCACCGTCATGAAAAAGATAAGTTCTACCTTCTCCCTTGTTTCGGACTTGTATTTAAACGCCGGGCCGATGAAAGGCACATCGCCCAGAAGGTCGCCCAGAATAGGGAATTTCTTATCGTACTCTCTGATGTTTTCCTTGATCAAGCCGCCTATGAAAATGGTATCGGCGTCCCTTACCATCACCTGCGTCTCCGCTTCTCTGGTAGAGAAAATCGGCAGCCAGAAGAATTCCGTTATGGGCTGCTGTCCGATCACGTCCTTGATTTCGGGTTTTACTTCTACTTCGATATCGCCGTTCTCGTTTATATGCGGGGTTACCAGCAGCCTTATGCCGATTTCCTCTTTCTCTATTTCGTATGTCCATCTTTCCTGGCCGCCCGTATCTTCCTTTTGTTCTATCTCGGAAATATAATTAAAAACTTTCCCGACAAATATCTTCGCCGTTTTATTGTTAAGCGTCGTGATCCTGGGGCTTGAGATTATGTCGGTGTCGGACCTTGTTTTAAGGTATTCCAAAACCGCGCCGAATTGCGAAAAATCAAGCGTGCCGAAGGTAAACAGATCCTGCGGCACGAAAGGAAACGGCTGCTCGAATGTCCTGCCGGTGGGGAAGTCTGCGGGTGTCGTTTGGGCTACTACGCTACTTGTGCCGCTCTGCGTTGCGGCTACCCCTGTAATTTGCGGAACCGGCAAAAATGACCGCATGGTATCACCCAGCCACCCGGTCGACCACGCCTCAAACGGCAGTGTCGTCGGGCGCTTCGCGCCGGATGCCGAAATCACCAGATTCCAGTTGATCCCCAGCCGCTCCTCGTCGCCCAGCACCGTTTCGATGATCTTTGCCTCGATCATGATCTGCGGGGTTTTCCGGTCCAGCGCCTTGATCACTTTTTTTATTTTATAAATATTGGTCGCAAGGTCGGTTATTATGATGGCGTTGATTCTCTCGTCATAAGTCAGCTTACCCCTGTCCGTAAGCATGTCCTTTACGGCTTCCTGGGCGTCTGCGGCGCCGGTATAATTCAACTGCACAACCTCGGTTGAAAGCTCCTCGAGTTTCAGGCTGTCCAGCGTTACCACCCTTATGATGTTGCCCTCGCGCTCATAAGCAAAACCATAATTTTTGACGATGATGTCCAGGGCCACATTCCAGGGCTTGTCCGTCAGTTTAAGCGTTACGGGCCCGGACACATCGGGGGAGGGAACGATATCGACGCCGCTTACTTCGGATAGATAGTTCAAAACGGCCCTTATGTCCGCGTCCTTGAAATTAACTGTTACGTTGCCCGGCTTAACGTACGTAGCGGCGGCATCCTCGCTTATTGCGGTAACGTCGTTTTTCACCATCTCCGCCGGCACAACCGTCTCCTGGGAATAAACGTGTACTGCCGAAAAAACGGCTATAAACAAAACGTTAACGATAATGGCCACAAGGGCGTTTCTTTTTTTCATCCTTCGACTCCTTTCGCTTTTTGATTTACGCTCAGGATGACCCTGAGCAAGACCCCGAGCTTGTCGAGAGGCCGCGTCGAATGGGTCATTTCGTCTCCCTTTTTATTTAGCTTCCTCCTCGTAAATACTGAGGCGGTGTTCTTCGTTGTCAATAACTAAAATAACTTCGTTTTTTAAAATCTTTTTCACTATCAGGCGGCCCCCTCCCCCGCCTTCCTTTACCATTTCGCCGTTTACTATCACGGTTTTTCTGCCGGTAGAGTCAATCGCTATTCCCTGCAATATTACGTCATCAATACTCATTATGTCATCGAGCGATTCGATCTTTCCCGAGGTCAGCCCCACAAGCGGAACAAGAGGGTCGCGCTTGCCGCGATGATCATAAATGTAGGATTCGGATTGTATTTCTTTTTCGTCGGCCGGCGCTTCTTTCTCTGCGGCGTATGCCGCGCCGGTCAATAAAACCAGGATTACCGTTACTAAAAAATCTGCCTTCATAATCTCCCTACCGCCTACTTCTCAAAAGTGTACACGTACACGATAAAATCGACATCGTGCCGTTTCGGATTTTTGCTATTCGATTTTATTTTTATATCCGAGACCTGCATGTAGCGATCGTCGTTTTCCAGCCTGTTTATAAACGTGCCCAGTTCATGGTAGCCGCTCTGGGCCCTTATCGCTATCGGAACTTCCTGGTAGACACCGTCTTCGGAAGCCTCCTCCCCCGATGCGCTTTTTTCCTTTTTCTCAATCGGCGTTATGCTTAATATTTTTACGCGCGAGCTCCTCGCTATGCGCGAGAAGTTTTCCAGGAGCATAGGGATTTCTTTCTCCCGCGAAAGCTTCTTCTCATAGCGTCCCAGTTTCTGCCGCAAGGTTTCCAGCCTCCTTGTAAGGCGGTCTTCAGAATCCAGGTCCCGGCGCACCGTTTTTATCTCGACGCGCAGCCTGCGCGCCTGCGGCATCAAAAGAAAGAGTTTTCCGATGCTCGGCTTCAGGAAAAAGAAAAAATACGCCAGCAATATAACTAAAAATGCCGAGGCGTAAATAATAAGTATTTTCTTTTTACCTTCATCCAGCTCGAGCTCGGGAAGGTTTTTAAGAAAGTTCGGCAAAGCAGGCATCTATTCTCCTTTTCCGCCGGGGCCGCGCTTGCAGGCCAGAGTGAAATTCATCACATCCTGCTCTTCGACTACGCTCTTTTTCATGGAAACAAGTTCCACATCCGAAAAGTCCTTAAAGAAATTTTTATTTTCCTTCAGGGCACGTATGAAACGGGCCACGTTCGCGGTCGTTTCCTCGCCCTTGCCCGCTGCAAAGCCCGATATTACAAATGTCCCGAATTTCGGCTGCGTTTGCTTGACCGCGCCCGCCGGGACGCCCCCCCTCGGGCCTTTGGCCACGGGCATCTTTCGTGTCGTCCCCGGAGAGCCCATCGAGTGTTTCTTGCTTTTTTCGCCGCAGATAAGTTCTGTAAGCCATATATTCGGGGTCATGCTATTGCTCAATTCATTTAAGAGGCGCGCCCAGTCAGGCTGATCCTCTATGAGTCCGTCGATGGCTTCGGTCATTCTGGCCCTTGAAGCTATCTCTTTTTTTGTCTTGTCCAGTTCCGCTTTTTTGGGCTCCAGGGCCTTCCAGGTCTTCTCCATGCCGGCAAGCTGCCTTTTATTTATGAATATGAGACCGCCGAGGAAAAGCTGGACGAGAATAAGCGCGCCTACAATACAGGCTGCGGTGGGAATAAGCGGGATCTCGGGAAGGTTGAGCTGTCTTTTATTTTTTTTGAACTCCCGGGGCAGCAGGTTTAATTCTATCATTTTCTTATTGCGAGGCCCGCCGAAACGCAGAATTGCGCACCGACCCTCTCCAGGAGGCCCGCATCTATTTCGGGGCCCGCTTCAAATTTTGAAAACGGATTCCACGTCACGGGTTTTACGCCAAAATTCTCCTCCAGATAATTCAGGATACCGGGAAGACGCGCTGCGCCGCCCGATATGTAAATTTCGTCAATACTTCTTCCGTGCTGATTTTCGTAGTAGCCGAAGGAAAGCCTGAGCTCGTCAACAAGATTACCCAATGCGGGCCTGGCCGCATCCAGAACCTGCGCTTCTTTTTCGCCGGGGGCGAATATAAACTTGTCCGAATCTTTTTCCTCCGCCTGGAAAGCCTGTGAAAGCAATTTAGCTATACCCAAGGACGCAATCTGTATGTCCCTGGTGAAAAACGGCTCCGCGCCCCTTGCGATCACGACATTCGTATGCGTATAGCCAATATTGAGAAGCGCTATGCTCTTGGACTCGTCCGACGTTCCCGAAGAGTTGCGGAACGCGTTAAAACAGGCAAAGCTGTCGACATCGATCACCGCTACGGAAAATCCCGCCTGCTTCAGCATCTCAATCCTTGAATTCACGGCATCTTTCTTTGCCGCGGCGAGAAGAACCCTCATCTGGTTTTTTTCATCAACCGGGCCGTCAAGTATGCATGCATCTATAAAAACTTCGTTTATGTTAAACGGGATATATTTTTCCGCTTCGAAATTAAGAGAGTTCCTGAGGTCTTCCTCTTTCATCTTCGGCATGTTGATAAATCTCACGATAGCCGAAGGCGCGGAAAGCGAAATGTTAACATCTGTGGTATCCGGTTTAAAAGTTTCCGAGAGCTTTGCGAGCGCCTTGGCGGTATTCTCGGAAGTCGCGGGAGGGTCTATTTCAGTGAAATGCAGTTTCGTAATCCTGGAGGTTCCGTTTTCCGAAGATAGCTCGAGAGCCTTGATAAGTCGGGTACCTATATCCAAGCCGACGTGAACTTCTTTATTTCCTGGCCCTTTGATTTTCATATATACTATGATTTTGACATAGGGTACCACATGTGGGGCTATTTGTCAAGTCGCGACGCTACTTATTTCAATTCTTCCAGGCGCTCCGCGGCCTGTTTAAATGAAGGGTTTACAGCAAGCGCGCGATGCAAATAACGCTTCGCCCTGGCAGTTTCGCCTTTCAGGCGGTAGGTATCGGCAATGTTGTAATAAATTCGGCTTTTTTCCGGTGAAAGAAGAAGCGCCTTCCTGAAACTGCCGATCGCTTCTTCAAACAGCCCGAAACTGCTATACGTATTCCCGAGATCCATAAGAATATCGGCGCTTTGCGGATTTATTTTCGCCGCATTTTCGAGCACGGCAAGCGCTTCTTTCGGTTTTGCTTTACTGCGATAGGCCGCGGCCAGATACAGGTAAGCCTTTGCGTTCTGCGGGTCCCGTTCGATCGCAGCGCCAAAACATTCTTGAGCGGTATCAAATTCGCCTCTGTGGTATTTCAGAATGCCCAGATTAAGCCATCCGGGGGAAGAATATGGGTTGATCGCTACGGCTTTCTGAAATTCTTTTTCCGCCTCCGGAAGCTTCTTTTCCCCGTTATACATCAGGCCGAGATATATGTGCGGCTCCGAAAACGAGCGATCCTTCTCCAGCGCCTTTTGAAAAAACGCGCGTGAGGTTTTAAAATCTTTCATCTGAAAATATATTATGCCGGCATTGTAATACCCCGCGGCATAATCGGGGGATGCGCGCATCACTTTTTCCTGTTCGGCCAGCGCTTTTTCAAATTCGCCCCTACCCAGGTAAACCATCCCGAGATTTCCTCTCGCAAGGGGGTCCTCCGGCGCGTGAGTCAGGATTTCCGTAAAAAGCGTCCCGTCGTCTTTCCAGTACGTATTTTCCCGTATCGCGATCGCGGAATAAACGGCAGCGAGACATATTCCGGATACAAACACCACCCTCTCTGCAACCCTCAAGGGGATCTTTAAACCTCCCTTACAGGCCTTGAAAAGGATAAAATTCAAAAAATACGCAAGAAGGAAAAAGAAGCCGATCGAGGGTATATAGAGCCAGTGGTCCGCCCGGATAGCGTTAACCCTTACGAATATATTGGAGACGGGCAAAAGGGACACGAGAAAGAAGAAAATGAAGAAGCTCACTTCCCTTTTTCTGCTTTTGAGGCGAAGGCCCAGGATAACCAGAAGCGCGACAAGGAAAAGAGACGGCGCAACATACGGCTCCCAGAAACTTTTAGCGAGATAGGGGCTCTTGCGCATACATAAATCAACCGGCGCAATTAACGTCCCCATATACCGTCCCACGGCAAGCGGAAACGTGAGAACGCAGCCGGAAAATCCGCCGCCCGAAAACGCCGACCGCAGAGATTCTCTTAAGTGCCCCAGGCGAAACGCGCCATAGATAAGAAGAATGGCGCCACAGGCAAGGTATGGCGGCAGAACCCGATTCAACCGGTGCGGTTTGGCATTACCTTTTACAGTATCCGGGCGGGCCGGTTTTTTTCCAAAGATAACGTCGTACAGCACAAAAATAAAAATCGTTATGACGGCCATTTCTTTTGACAAAAGCGCCAGCACAAAACCCGAGACGCACATCAGAAGAAAGCGCGGTTTCGGGCTTTCCCTGTATTTTATAAACGCGAGAAATGAAGCGAGGAAAAACAGCGCGAATAGAGAGTCCGCCCTTCCGGATAAATAGGTTACCGCGCCGTAATGGATGGGGTGCGAAACGAAAAATAACGCCGTTAAAAAAGAAACCATCCTTTTTTTTGCGATATTCTCTATGAGGAAGAATACCAGCACGGCGTTCAATATGTGGATAAGGGTATTGGTAAGATGATAGCCAAGCGGATTAAATCCCCACGCGCGGTAATCAATAACGTAGCTCAGGTTTTGAAGGGGCCTGTAAAAAAGCGTTCTCGCGAATCCGGTGCTGTCCAGGTCCTGGATGAAAATTTTCAATACATTGGGCCGGTGTAAGAAGGGATTTTTTAAGATCAGATAATGATCGTCCCACACGAAGCCGTTATAGAACGTATTAAGGTAAGTGACTAAACCGAATAATATGATTATCGCAACATACAAAAGGGGCAGCGATTTCTTCGCTGCCCCTTTTGCGTGCATGTGTTTGTGCATCACTGTTTACGCCCGCTGGAAGCCATTAAGCTTCGGTCGGATTGGCAGACGTACCGTGTACAGAGCATGACGGCTCTGCCGACACCGCACCAACGGTATATACTCCGCTGGAATTACACACAGGCGTCCTTTTAAGATACGTCGGAATTAATCCGCTAGCGGTCTGGTCCAGTGTGGGCACAGCCGCTTCCCCGACATTCGTGTCAATCGCCCATACCTGTTTTGCACCGTCAATCTGCTTCAAATTGGCGATACAGGCATTTGTCCGGGCCATTACGCGAGCTCTGACGAAGTTAGGAATGGCTATCGCTGCCAATAGACCTATGATTGCCACAACGATCATAATTTCAACCAGCGTAAAGCCCTTCTTGTTCAGTTTTCTCATCATCTTTCACCTCGCTTTCTTCCCCCAGGTAATCGATGCCTTTCACGGGGAAAACTTATTATACCCCATAAAAGGCATTCTCAAGGGACATCCATTTGTCTTAAGTATACCACAGAACCCGCCGATTGTCAAGGCAGGGCAAAGGGTAGTAAAGGCCAAAGGTGCCAGGCACCTTTGGCATCAGGGGCTAGTTCCCGACGAGGGTGGTAATTTTCAATATGGGCAGGAACATACAGATAACAATACCGCCTATAACGATCCCGAGAAACGCTATAATGAGGGGTTCGATAAGGCTCGTAAGGCCGCTCACGGCCGCGTCTACTTGTTCATCGTAAAAATCCGCTATTTTCGTCAACATCTTCTCAAGCTCGCCCGTCTGCTCCCCCACGGAAACCATGCGCACCACCATCGGCGGAAATACCCCGCTTCTCGCCAGCGGATCCGCGATCGGCTCCCCCTCTTTTATGTTGGCCCGGACACTATTAACCGCCATTTCCATGACACGATTTCCCGACGTTTTACTGACAATCTCAAGGGAATTCAGAATGGGGACGCCGCTTCGTATGAGTGTGGAAAGGGTCCTCGTAAATTTGCCTACCGCCACCTTTCTCGCAAGGGTGCCGAATATGGGCATTTTCAGCTTAAGGTTATCCAACACCATATTCCCCTTTTCTGTTTTGGCATACCTCTTCAGAAAGAAAATACCCAGAGCGAGAAGGCCTATGACCAGGTAAAAATACCTACGCATGATATTGCTTATGTTGAGCATGATCTGCGTGGGGACAGGTAATTTGGCGCCGAACCCCGTGTATATGTCACCGAAAACAGGGACCACCTTTATCAGCAAAAATACGGTTATTGCGATCGCCATAAACGTCACCGCTACGGGATACACCAAAGCCGCCTTTATCTTTTTCTGCAGGGTGCTTGTTTTCTCGAGATACCCGGCAAGACGGTCCAGTATTTCGTCTAACATGCCGCTTGATTCACCTGCCCTCACCATGTTAATGAAAAGGGACGAAAAAACGTTCGCATGTTTGGTCAATGCCTCAGACAGACTCGAGCCCGTTTCCACATCATCGCGGATCATGGAGACAACCTGCTTAAATACCGGGTGCTCGATCTGTTCGGCCAGAATGTCGAGCGCGGTCACAAGCGGGATACCCGCGTCAACCATCGTGGCAAGCTGACGGGAAAAAATGACGAGGTCATCAACCTTTACTTTTTTCTTCATTATTTTACTGAAAATCCCGAACGAAAGCCCCGACTTTCTACCTTCTTCGAGAGAAATTATCGTTAGGGCCTTTGCCCGCAGCGACTGAATAGCGGCATCCCTTGACGGCACATCAACAAGGCCCTTCAGGGTTTTTCCAGATTTGTCCTTAGCCACATATTTGTATTTCGTCATTGCCCTTACTCCTCCGTGGTTATCCTTAAGGCTTCTTCCAGCGTTGTCAGGCCCGCGGCAAAGTTCTCCAACGCGCTGTCTCTAAGCGTCATCATTCCGCGTGAAACGGCGTATTTTTTCACCTCGTCGTTCGGGACCCTCCTTATGATCATGTCCCTTATAGCGTCGTCTATCGGCAGCGACTCTAGAACCCCCATTCTGCCCATATATCCGGTATTATTGCAGCGGGGGCAGCCCTTGCCGTGATAAAAGGGTTTTCGCTTCATAAGGGCGTCGATATTTATGTTACCACCTATCCTTTCCAATACGGAGCGCGGGATATCGACCGGCTCTTTGCACCTGGGGCAGATCTTTCGCTGCAGGCGCTGCGCCGCGGTTAGAATGAGGCTTGCGGCTATGAGAAACGGCTCAACCCCCATGTCTACAAGCCTTGTTATGGCGCCGGCGGCGTCGTTGGTGTGCAGCGTACTCAAAACGATCTGGCCAGTCAGGGCCGCTTTAATAGCGATGTCGGCGGTTTCGAAATCTCTTATTTCCCCCACCATGACTATATCGGGACTCTGTCTTAAGACCGATCGCAGGCCGTTGGCGAATGTCAGACCGATATCGGTGTTTGCCTGGATTTGGGTTATGCCTTCGACCTCGTACTCGACCGGATCCTCTATCGTAACGATATTTCTCTCGGGGGTGTTCAGCTTGTTGACAATGGAGTAAAGTGTCGTGGATTTACCGCTTCCCGTAGGGCCCGTTAAAAG
Source organism: uncultured Planctomycetia bacterium (assembly GCA_964649665.1). Classification (GTDB taxonomy): domain Bacteria; phylum Omnitrophota; class Gorgyraeia; order JABMRN01; family RBG-13-46-9; genus CAZYPU01. The sequence continues at coordinate 45,368 of CAZYPU010000003.1, read as the reverse complement.
AATCATGCCGAAAGGCCGCTCAAGCGCTTTTTTAAACGCTAAAAGCGGTTTCTCAAAAAAACCCAGCTTATCCAGCCCTACATCCAGGTTCGCTTTGTCCAGGGCCCTGAGAACAATTTTATTGCCGAAGGCTATCGGCAAAATGCTTACCCTGAAATCCATCTTCTTCTGGCCCAGTTTTATTCTAAAACGCCCGTCCTGCGGAACCCTGGTTTCGGTTATGTCCAGCTTCGACATAATCTTTAGCCTTGCGATAACGGCGTTCTGGTTTTTTTTTGGCAGCCTGAGCGCCTCGCGAAGCGCCCCGTCAATCCTGTATCTTACCCTTAAATCTCTTTCGCAAGGCTCGATATGAATATCGCTCGCCCTTGCCCTTAGCGCCTCGTTCAATATAAGCGAAACGATTTTGACGATAGGGGCGCTCTTGCTCTCGGCGGTAATCTCGCTTACGTCTAATCTTTCCTCTTCAAGGACCTCCACGTTTTCGCTGCCGACATCCTTCATTACCGCAGAGAGATCTTCGGCAGGCGCGCCGAATGTCTTCGTCAAGGCATCTTTTATGTCGTTTCCGGCGGCGATAATGATATCAATATTCTCTATGCCGCCGGGGAGCATCATTTTTATATCATCGATGGCGAGAACATCCGTGGGATCTGACATGGCAACGGTAAGGGTATTGCCGATTTTAGACATCGGGATCAGGTTATATTTGAAGGCCAGTTTTTCAGGAATGAGTTTCGCTATTTGGGGATCCACTCTGTACTTCGAAAGGTCCATCGGCGGTATATCCAGCTGCTCGCTTAAAAACATCATAAGGTCCTTATGCGAAATGATTCTTTCCCCGATCAGAATCTTGCCTATGCTGCCGCCGCGCTTTTTATGGATATTTACAACTTTTTTAAGCTGGTCCTTGCTCAGAATATTATTCTCCTGGAGGAGGTCTAAAAGCTTATCCGATATCGTCTTTTT
>CAZYPU010000003.1:0-44299 GCA_964649665.1 uncultured Planctomycetia bacterium | reverse complement strand
TCAGAATATTATTCTCCTGGAGGAGGTCTAAAAGCTTATCCGATATCGTCTTTTTTTTCATTAGTGCCTGCTAAAGCGGAATATCCTGATCCCCTACGGTAACGCGCAGCACTTCTTCTATGGTAGTTTCGCCGCACAGAATTTTTTTTACGCCGTTTTCTCGCAGTGTACTCATTCCTTCTCTGCGCGCCTGTTCCCTTATTAAGTGCTCCTGGGACTTCTCCAGAATAAAGCGGCGGACCTCCGGTGATAGTGGGAGTGTTTCCATCAGGCCTATTCTTCCTTTATATCCCGTATCCCGGCACGTCTTGCAGCCCTTACCCCTGTAAGCGGTGTTTTTCGCGCCGGGTTTAAGTCCGAGTTTCTTTGAAGTTACCTCGTCAATCCTATGCGGCTCCTTGCAGTTTTCGCAAATCCTGCGGACAAGGCGCTGCGCAGCCACCAGGATCATGCTCGAGGTTATAAGAAACGGCTCCACCCCCATGTTGACCAGACGCACCACGGAACCGCTGGCGGTCGTCGTATGCAGTGTGCTCAAAACAAGATGCCCGGTCAGGGCCGCCTTAATCGCTATATCCACGGTTTCAAAATCCCTTATCTCGCCGACCATTATAATATCCGGGTCCTGCCGTAGAAATGAACGCAGACTGCTGGCAAAAGTAAGGTTCAGGCTCGGCCTCACCGTAAGCTGATTTATGCCTTCCAGCTGGTATTCCACCGGATCCTCGGCTGTAATTATGTTCTTTTCCGGAGAATCCACTAATTTCAATATAGAATAAAGGGTGGTTGTTTTACCGCATCCCGTCGGCCCGCACAAAAGGATCATTCCGTGCGGCTTCGCGGCGGCTTTTTTTAGTTTTTCCAGGTTTTCTCCTTCGAAACCGAGCTTAGTCAGGTCGAGCATCGCCTGAGCTTTGTCCAATATCCTGAGCGCCACCTTTTCACCGTTTGAGGAGGGTATGACGGAAATTCTGAAGTCGACCTCCTTGTTGTCTATTCTGGCTTTGAAGCGGCCGTCCTGCGGAAGCCGCCTTTCGGCTATGTTCAAATTCGATATAACCTTTAACCGGGAAACAATCGCGGAGTGGATTTTCTTCGGCGAATGCTGCGCTTCCTGCAAAATACCGTCTATCCTATACCTTACCCTCAGAGTATTCTCAAGCGGCTCTATCAAAATATCGCTTGCCCGCGCTTTAACGCCTGCGGCAAGCAGCATATTTGTAATTTTGACAACCGGAGCATCTTGAATGAGTTTTACAAGCTGCAAGGCCGAAGCGGCATCCTCGGTTTCCTCCACCACCTCTATGTCACCTTCGGATTCCATGCCGTCTATAATCTTTTCGATCGCCTCATGCGTGCCGGCCTCGTAATATTCGGCTATGCCCTCGTCTATGTCTTTTTCGCCCGCTATGACAACGCTTATCTTGCAGCCGGTAATGGCGGCTATGTCATCGGTGGCGAATACGTTAAGCGGGTCGGCGATAGCTATCGTCAAAAATTCACCTATTTTCGAAACCGGTAAAACATGGTAGTTTTTTGCCACTTTCTTTGGGAGAAACTTTATCACCTCGGGGGAAATTTTATAACGCGAGAGGTCAATAGGCGGGATGCCGAGTTCTTCGCTTAAGGCGGAAATAAGGTCGTTTCTTGAAACAAGGCCCATGCCGACCAGTATGTCGCTCAGCTTGCCGCCCTTTTCTTTCTGTATAGTGAGGGCTTTTTTAATATCATTTTCGACAAGGAGCTTTTTTTTGCAAAGGGTATCCATTACCCTGTCTTTTATGGATAGGATGTCATCGCGCATTTATTTTTTTTCTTTGGCGTAGAATTTTGCAATTGCGTTTGAGATATCCGTCATGGTGCTGACGAATACCTGCACGTTGCACTTGGTTAAGAGTTCTATGTCTTCGATCGCTTTTACGTTTAGGGGATTCGCCGTGGCGACCGTGAGCGTGTCCCCTATTTTATCTACGGCCATCAGGCAATACTGGCGGGCTACGTTTTCAGGTATGAGCTGCACAATGTTTTTCGAGAGTTCATAGTTCGCAAGGGGCAGGTAAGGGAATCCATACTGCACGGTCAGGGCCTGCGCTATCTCCTCTTCCCTGGTAAATCCCAATACGACGAGAATCTGCCCTATGAGGCCGCCTTTCTGCCGCTGCACCTCCAACGCTTTATCGAGCTGGGTCTTAGTGATAAGCCCCCTCTCTATCAGAAGTTCCCCCAGCTGCTTTTTTACAAGGCGTTTGAACGGAAGCATAAACCTGCTACCTCTCTTTGATCAGTTTTTCAAATTCATCCGGATTCGTGGTCTTGTACAGGCACAACTCATGGGATACGATGCCCCTGTTGCACAGTTCCGCGAGCGACTGATTCATCGTCTTCATACCGCTTCTCTGCGAGGTCTGTATGACGGAATATATCTGGTGAATTTTTCCCTCGCGTATAAGGCTCCTGACCGCCGACGTGGCGATGAGAACCTCTGTGCCGAGAACTCTGCCCAGGCCGGCGGCTTTCGGAATCAGCTGCTGCGAAAGAACAGCGAGAAGAACAAACGAAAGCTGCGTTCTTATCTGCTGCTGCTGGTGGGCGGGAAATACGTCGATTACCCTGTTTATTGTTTGGGCGGCGTCCGAAGTGTGCAGTGTAGCAAAAACCAGGTGCCCGGTTTCGGCGATTATCAAAGCGCTTTTTATTGTCTCGAGGTCCCTCATCTCGCCTATCAGTATGACATCCGGATCCTGCCTTAATACGTGTTTCAAAGAAGTATCAAAGGAATGGGTATCCCTGTAAACCTCTCTCTGGTCCACGATAGATTTTTTGTTTTTATGTACGAACTCGATCGGATCTTCAATTGTTACAATGTGGCACTCCCTGCGCTGGTTTATGAAATCTATCATCGAGGCAAGAGTGGTGGATTTTCCGCTCCCCGTGGCCCCCGTAACAAGTACGAGCCCTTTCGGCTTGGCGCAAAGGTCGATTACTACCCCCATCGGAATGCCGCACTGCTCGAACGTCATTATTTCAAACGGGATAAGTCTTATGGCGCAACCCACCGCTTCCCTCTGGTAAAAAACATTTACTCTGAAACGCGCCAGATCCTGGATTTCGAAAGAAAAATCCAGTTCCCAGTTCCTCTCGAACTGTTTTATCTGCTCGGGCTTGAGGAGCGCATACACGCTCTCCATAGTGTCCTCGCGGCCCAGGATCCTTTTATCCACCGGGTAAAGCCTTTCGTCTATCCTGAAATGCACCGGCGAATTTGCCGTAACATGCAGGTCCGAGGCGTTTTTCTGCATCATGACCTTAAGCAAACTTCTTATGTCTACCTTCATCCGCTGCTCCCCTTCTTGTCGTCTCTCGTAGGTTAGTCCTTCGAGCTATGCCCCTCGCCTACGACTCTATTTTTTCCTTTTTGCCTGGCCCTGGCGAGCGCGTCCTTCGCCTTCTCAAGAATCTCATCCAGATTCGCGCCGTCAAGGGGGTTCTCGCTCACTCCGCCCGAAGCGGTTACCCTGTCGGCCTTCTCGGAAGAAAGCTCAAGTTTTTCTATTTTTTTCCTCGCGTTTTCCGCAATTTCCATCGCTTCCTTCTTGTTTACCTCCGGCAGTATAAGGGCGAATGTATCCCTGTCGATTACGCCGGGCTTTCCCAGCGGCTTTGAAATCTGGGTCATAAAAGCGGCAATTTTTCTGAGGGTTATCTCGGCCTGTGGCGTTCCATTTTTGTCTTCATATTCCTTGAAATCATCAATGCCCATAAGAATGAATGCGCACGGCCTCTGCGAAACAACGGATCGCTCTATTTCTTCTTTCAGGCGATTTAGGATATAGGTTTTGTTGAAAAGGCCGGTTAGGTCATCTTTTATCTCCAGTTTCTCGGCTTTCTTTAAAAGAATATCGTTCTCTATGGCTATCGAGATTTGTTCCGCAAAAACCTTGATTATCCCTATATCATCGCTTGTATACGTAAAATTCTTCATGTCGTTGCCGGCAACTATGAGCACCCGAACATCTCTGGAAACAACTATGGGATAGGCAACCATGTTTTCGCATTTATATTTTGCTTTGAATTGCTGTTCCACCGAGGAAAATCTTGTCGAGGCGTCTACCGTAATATGCTTTCGCCGGATAAGCGCTTTTCCCAGAAGCCCCCTGCCTTCCTCCACCGGCTCGGCCAAGAGGTCCTTGCCCTCTAAATTGCACGAGGCCTTCAGGATATACTGCTTGCTCTCGGCGGACGAAGAGTAATATAAAGCCGCGAACCCGTTTTCATAAATTTGAGCTAACTTGCCTGCCACAAGCTCCAGTATGCTGTCCAGCTTAACAGAGGAGGAAATAAGCTCGCCTATCTGAATGAGGTTGGACAAAACCGAAACCCTCCTTTGTATGTCCATGTTTACCTCCCTCATCTTGCCCTGGTAATCCTTAAGGTCGGCCATGTTCGTTTTTATCTTTTTGGTAAGAAAGTTTATCGCCTCGCCGATCTGGCCGATTTCATCGTCAGTGCGCACGGAAATTTTTCTGTCGAAATTTCCGTTCGTAATGATCTTGGCTTCCAGGGCTATATCTATGACACGCTCCATTATGTCTTTCGCGAGAAATAGCCCGAGCCACGCCACGATAACACAGAAAAGCACTACGACACTCACCTGGCCGAGCGTGACATTTGTTTCCAGCAACAAGAAATTATTTACAAGGTACCCTATGACAAGAAGCGGTATGACGGACATCAGGCTGAAGGCAATCAGCAGCTTGTACCGTATTCCCTGCGGCAGCAGCGAAAGCTTTTTTAAGATTGAAAATCTCTTCATTTTTTACTCCTTTTTACCGTTTATCCTGCAAGTATACTTGATATATGCTGTTTTGTCAATGTCCCGAGCCGCGGGCCGTGCGCTTAAGGCTATGGACTTCCCCTTGCCCGCAACTCGCAGCCCCCGGCCCATGCCTCAGAAGAGCGGCCGCCGCATACCTATGTTAAGCAAGAGACCGATACATACCAGCGTCGCCGCGAGACTCGACCCGCCATAGCTTATAAGCGGCAGGGTAAGGCCTACGACAGGCAAAAAACCCATTGTCATGCCGACGTTTATGACAACCTGGAGAAAAAAAAGTGCCACAAAACCCGCGGCCATCAGACTACCGTACGTATCCGGGGTTGTTCCGATAATTTTTGCGCCTCTGTATATAACGAGGGCGTAGAGAAGCATCAGAATCAGCGCGCCAAAAAAACCCCATTCTTCCCCTACGACTGAAAATATAAAATCCGTATGGCGCTCCGGCAGAAAATTCAGCTGGTTCTGCGTGCCGCCAAGCCATCCTTTTCCGAAAAGCCCTCCGGAGCCAACGGCGATTTTTGACTGGATTATGGTATACCCCGACCCGAGGGGATCCGCATTCGGGTTCACAAAAACAAAAAGCCTCTGTTTCTGATAACCCTTTAAGAAGTGCCAGACAATGGGGAGTGACGCGATACCGAGAAAAATCAAACCAGCGAGATGTTTGAGCCTGGCGCCGGCCACAAAGAGCATTGCAAGGGTTATCGGCAAAAGAAGCAGCGCTGTTCCGAGGTCCGGTTCGATAAGAATAAGGACGAACGCCGGCAGGGCAATCAATAAAGCTCCGAGCGGAAAGCCTATTTTCGCGGCGCGTGCTTCCCTGCGGCTCATATACGCCGAAAGCGCCAGGATAAGAGTTATCTTGGCAAGCTCGGAAGGCTGAATGTTGAACGCGCCGAAACTTATCCACCTGTGGGCGCCGCCGGCGGCCTTCCCGAAAAACAATACCAGAACAAGAAGTAATATATTTACTCCGTACGCGAGGTACGAGATACTTATGAACCTCTGGTAATCAATGCGTGTCGCCGCAAACATAAGCGCGACACCGAACAAAATCCAGAAGGCCTGGCGCAAAACGATATTTTGCTGGCCATATTCCTTTGAGGCGCTGTAAAGCACCGCAAGGCCTATGAGCAGGATCGCCGCGACAGCAAGCAACAGAACCTTGTCAAGTTTGTTCATATATTCGTAGTGCCAAGACAATTGAGCATTTTACTTCTCCGTCATTGCGAGGAGGGCCGAAGGGATTCCTTCGCCTGTCATTGCGAAGTGCCGAAGGCACCGAAGCAATCTCGACGACAGGCTCGGAACAGGCTCCGTAATCTCTTCGCTTGAAGTTGCTTCGCCCCAACTTCGTCGGGGCTCGCAATGACGAATGCATTACAAAAGCTCCAGTTCCTTCGCTTTTTCGATAATCTTCCTGGCAAAGCGCGCCGGCTGAAGCCCACCCTTTCCGCCATGTTCAATAAATACAACAACGCAAATTTTGGGATTTTCAAACGGGGCAAACCCCGTAAACCAGGCGTGCGATTGGCCGCGCGGATTCTGGGCGGTGCCGGTCTTTCCCGATATGATAATTTTCTTTGACCGCGCGTACAAGCCGGTACCGCGGGGCTCGTTGACGACATCCCTTAATCCTTTTTTCAGCGTCTGCAAAGTTTCTATTTCAAGCCCTACATCCTGCGCCTCGCGGCGCCGGAAATTTATGTCTTCTATCCGCTCGCAAACGGCGGGCCGAACGAGCTTTCCGCCGTTGGCAACGGCGCTTGTCATCCGCGCAATCTGAATAGGCGTCACAAGAAGGTAGCCCTGTCCTATCGCGTAATTTGCCGTTTCACCTTTGAACCAGGGCATTTTTAATTTTCGTTTTTTCCATGCCACCGTCGGAACAAGGCCGCTTGCCTCCCCCGGCAGGTCTATCCCTGTCGCCCTCCCAAACCCGAATTTAAACGCGTACTTTGATATATCGTTTACACCCGCAAGAAGCGCGAGCTGGTAAAAGAACACGTTGCACGAATTTTTAATCGCCTCTGTAATGTCTTGCGGGCCGTGGCCCTCTTCTTTCCAGCACTTAAAGGCCCTGCCTCCCACGCGAAAGCTCCCGTCGCACGAAAACGTATTCTTTTCACTGAATTTTCCGGAATCCAGCGCGGCGGAGGCGACAACTATTTTAAAAACAGATGCCGGCGGGTAGGTGGCGCTTATAGCTCGGTTCAGGAGCGGGAATGCGGACGAATTGTTCAAAATGGCTTTCACTTTCTCGGAATTTCCGGGCATAATAAATACACCGGGGTCAAAAGCGGGGCGGCTTAAAAGCGCCAAAACCGCGCCGCTTGTGGGGTTCATGGCGACGATAGCGCCTTTTTTGCCGGCCAAGAGCGAGTCGCAAAACTGCTGAAGCTCCAGGTCGATGTTCAGGTAAATGTCTTTTCCCCTCTCTGCTTCTTTCACGGCAAGCCGCCTCAGCTGCCTGCCCCTGGAATCAACCTCGACCTGAAGGCCGCCGCCGGTGCCCCTCAGGTAATCGTTAAACGTACGCTCCAGCCCATCCTTGCCTACAAAATCCTGCATATGATAACCGTATGTCCTGTACTTTTTTAATTTATCTCCGCTAATCTTGCCCAGATAGCCCGTTACATGGGAAAACGCATCCCTGTAAATGTAATTCCGCAGCGGCCTTGTGGTCACGATAACGCCCGGTAAATCCCTGCCGGCTTCTTCAATCCGGATCGCCTTATCTTTTTCAACGTCCTCGGCAATTTTTATCGGCGCGAACGGCGTCTTAGCCGCCGCCTTTATCCTGCGAAAAAGGGTTTCCTCTTCGATACCGGTAATGTTGCTAATGAGCCCGGCGGCGTATTTCGTGTCCTTCATCTCGCGGAAAATAACCCGGACATCGAAGGAAAGCCTGTTGCCCACAACAAGCCTTCCTTTCCTGTCGTACATGTTCCCCCTCGGCGCCTCAAGCGGGAGCACACGGATTCTGTTATTTTCGGAGAGCGTCCTGTATAAACGGCCGTTTAATATCTGGGTGTAGAAAAGTCCGGCGATAATCAAAAGGAAGGTAAATAAAATAGCGGCTTTGAATATTCTTACCCTCATATGCGCGGCGTTTCCTTTGGCCCGAATATTTTTCCGAGCACAAAAAATATCGGCGCCGCCGCGAAAGCCGTATACAGGCTTTTGTAAAAAATTATCGCCCAGAAGCCCTCGAGCGCGGTTTCTCCCGCAAGGCGCGACAGGTCAAGGAAGGAAACGCTTGAGGTAAGATAAACGGCCGCTGCTGAAATAAAAAATTCCGTAACGAAATTTTCCCTGGCCAGTTTCTTTCTAAGGTATCCGGCCAAAGCTCCGACCAATAAGAAAGAAAAAGCATTGACGCCAAAATTGGTCAGGCTGAATATGTCTTTAAGAATACCCGCTATAAGGCCCGCCTCGGCGCCGCGGGCTCTCCCGAAATGGAATCCGAAAAAAATAACCGCTATCAGTAAGAGTCCCGGGCTTGCGCCGTGGATTCGAAGCCTGCCGATGAGCGCGGCTTCAAGGAAAAACAAAATAAGGATAACTGTGTATATTTTTAGCCTGCTATTCGCCCGCATCAATACACAAAACCTCCTCAACCTTGCTCATGTCCTCCATCGGCTCCACGATCGCGTATTTGTACAGGTTGGAATTTTCAACGCCGATTGCGGCAATTTTTCCTATCGCCAGGCCCTTCGGCGCCGCCTGGCCGAATCCGGCGGTAACAACCTTCTCGCCTTTTTGGATCTTGCTTTCCAGGGGGAGATATATAATCTTACATTCGCCCCGCGGTGAACCGGTTAAAAGACCGCTTTCTCTCGAATTCTCAAGCAACACCCCTATTTTGGAATTGGGATCCGTTATGAGCATGATCTTGCTTGAGTCGCCGGAGGCCTCCTCCACGCTGCCGATCAGACCTTTGGCCGTCGCGCACGGCATGCCTTTGATTACACCGTGGCGTTTGCCTTTGTTTATTATTATCGCCTTTCTCCAGTCGGTCGGATTTCTTGCTATGACACGCGCGGTTATAACGGTGTAAGGCAGGTTTTTTTTGAAATCCAGGATATCGCGCAGCCTTTCATTTTCGCGGCTTATCTCCTTCATTCGCGCCAGCGTAACCGAAAGCGCGCCGATGTGCTGTTTGAGGCGCAGGTTTTCCTCGGAATATCCGGGCCGCGCAAAATACGCTTTCACGCCTTTTAAGGCGCTGAAGGGTTTCGTCATGATTCCAAACGCGGGTCCCCTGAGGTACGGAAGGATTTTTGAATTAAACGCTATTATGATTACGGCGAGAACAAGAAGAAATAGTACGGTGGGAAACTTTCTTATCCTGTAAATGCGCAACTTCGCCCACGTAGGTTTTTATCTTTCTACTTTTGGACTTACGGCAAGTCTTTTAAGGTATCGCATTTCGCTAAGCACCTTGCCGGTGCCAAGCGCAACGGCTGTTAAGGGATCTTCGGAGATGTGAACCGGCAGGCCCGTTTCCTCTGAGATTAGCTTGTCCAGGCCGCGCAAGAGAGATCCGCCGCCGGCCATAATAAGGCCTTTTTCCATCAAATCCGCCGAAAGTTCCGGAGGGGTTCTCTCAAGTGTTATTCTGATGGACTCGACAATCTGGGCTATGGGCTCTGCGAGCGCCTCCCTCACTTCCTCGCTTGAAACGGTAATCATTTTCGGAAGGCCGGCCACGAGATCCCTTCCCCTTACTTCCATAGTTAATTCTTCGTCCAGCGGGTAGGCCGAACCGATTTTTACCTTAATCTCTTCCGCGGTACGCTCCCCTATCATGAGGTTGTAGGTCTTTTTTAAATAATTGATGATCGCTTCGTCCATTTCATCGCCCGCAACCCTTATTGACTTTGCAAAAACTATTCCTGCCAATGATATAACCGCCATCTCGGTCGTTCCGCCGCCTATGTCGATGATCATGCTGCCCGAGGGCTCCTGAATCGGCAGGCCCACGCCTATGGCCGCGGCTACCGGCTCCTCTATCATGTAAACCTCACGCGCGCCCGCATGAAGCGCCGAATCCTTAACCGCCCTTTTTTCCACCTCCGTAATGCCGGAAGGAATAGCTATAACCATTCTCGGCCTTACTAAACGGCGGGAATTGTGAACTTTTTTTATAAAATACCTGAGCATCGCTTCGGTAATCTCGAAATCAGCTATTACGCCGTTTCGCATCGGCCGTATCGCAACGATATTGCCCGGTGTTCTTCCGAGCATCCTTTTCGCCTCTTCCCCGACAGCGAGAACGTTCGAGGTGCCGGCCTGAATCGCTACGACGGACGGCTCGCAAAGGACAATGCCCTGATTTTTTATGTAGACAAGCGTGGTGGCTGTACCGAGGTCGATACCCATATCATTCGAAAAGAGGCCCAACAGATTGTTGAAGCCCTTTGAGATAAGTTCGGCAAGTGCATTAAAATTCATCTTTACTCCGTGCTATCAGGATATAATACTAACAAACCGGCCGGTATTTGTCAAACATAATTTTCGTTTTATCCGATTTAAAATTATATTTGATCCTCCGCGAAACGGAGGGTCAAACTATTTTTTTACTTTATCAATAAAAATTTCTTCTTCAATTTTGAAATTTTTCTGAAAATTTATATCGCTCGTCAGCTGCGGCATTTTAAACTGGCCGTCGTGCGCGCCTTCTTTTACCTTTTTGACGCGGAAGCGTTCGAACTCGCCGCTGGCAACGACCTTCAGCGCCGGGGGCCGGAGTTCCTGAGCTTTTCTGTTAAAGTCATATTCTTCGCTTATGCTGCAAAGTTCTTCTTCGACCGACTTCAAAAAATCCTTCTTCTTGCGCGCGGGCGGATTTTCGCTGAACTCCACCAGGAATATGTATCGCGGCATCTTTCTCAGTTCTATCGAGGCCGTAACGAACTCGATGGACAGCTTGTGCCGATCCTGCGCCCGTTCCACCGCCTCGACCACCTCCGATTCGTAGAGCTTCTCGCCTGTTATGGAAGTAACGTTTGTGCCCTTCTGGACGAATTCAATTACGGGTGTTTTATTAAAAAAACCCGCAACGCGAATCACGTCGTCTATATCATACCTATATAAGCCGCCCGGGGTGGTCAGCACTATAAAGTACTCCTTCCCTTTTTCCAGCCGGTCGCATAAAAGCACTCTTTTTTCTTTTTTGACGACATCTTCCCTCGGGATAAACTCATAAAAGTTGGAATTAACGGCAAGCACCCCGCCCGCCCCTTCGTCGCTTATCGGTATAGAGCAGCGCGCCTCGCTCGAAAAATACCCGAAGTCCCTTACGGGCACGCCGCCGAAGTATTTCGGGAATTCCCTCAGATACAACCCCACCGTCCCGCGCTTCCAGCATTCTATCAGTTCCAGGCGGGGCCAGAAATATTTAGGCAGAAGCTCCTTCTTTTCCGCGAGAATGCGCCGCAGCTGACTTGCCCTTTTCGGATTTGGCTTGAGATTTCCCTCTATCACCCTTCTAATCCCGGGAGAGATGTCCAGGCCCTTCTTTAGGGTGCCCTTTTCTATGTCGCTCATAACATCGTCTTTTACCTTTTTTATTCGCTGGCAAAGCAGAATTATCGTGCTCGGCGTCATGGTAGCTATGGTGGCAATGTTCCGCTCCATCGCTATACGTAATATGGCGTAATACCTCGCGTCGTAATCCTTGATTTCAAAAACTTCGTACGGAAGCGCGTAAAGGCGCTTAACCGCATCGGGCAGATTTTTATAGCCATGCCCGCTTTCTGCGCCATAGGGTATGCCGGAGGGGGTAAACCCGTCGACTTCGGGGCTCACGATTGCCAGTATTTTTCCGGCGGTTATTTTCGGGTGGTCCTTCAATATGTAGTACGCCCATAGATTTATAACCTCCGCCTTTTTTGCCCGCGCGTACTTTGTAATCGGCACAAATTTGGGCTGCCCGCTTGATCCGCTTGTGAGGCTGAAAAGGATCGGTTTCTCGAGCGTAAGGACGTCTGACTCCCCCTTTGTCATCCTGGCCACATACGGACGCATGAGCTCGCAGTCCGTCAATGGCACAAACCGCTGGTAATCCCCTATTGATTTTACGCCGGCGAAATTATGTTTCAGGCCGTACTCCGTATTTTTATTGCGGGCCAAAAATTCAAAAAGGATCTTTCGCTGGGCCTTCAGCGGATCCCTGGTGGCGCGCTCAAACGCCATTGCCGCCGGCGCCATGGCTTTTATGATAAAGGGTGCTAAATTTATTTTCATTTTTTTAAACAGCTGAGTAATTCAAAAAATTCCGGAAAAGAAATATTTACGCAGTCAGCATTTTCTATAACGCAATCGCCGGCGGAAGCAAGGGCCGCTATTGTCGCGCTCATGGCCGTCCTGTGGTCCCCGCAACTCTCCAGGCGCGCCTTGCGCAATCTGCGTTTTGGGCCGTTAACAACAATGTTATTCTTTTCGGATTTTATATCGGCGCCCATCCGGCCCAGGTTGGTCAGTATCGAGGAGACCCTGTCCGTTTCCTTGACTTTAAGCTCGGCTACGCCTTTTATGACGGTTTTACCGCTTGCCTGCGAGGCGACAACGGACAATATCGGAACCTCATCAATGAGAAGAGGCAAATCCCGCTCTTCTATAACGGTTGCTTTGAGTGGCGCGTATCTTACGCGGATATCGCCATAGGGTTCGGCCGCTTCAGTTTTTTTGTCAATTTTAATATCGGCGCCCATTTTTAGAAGGGCGTTTAAAAATCCGAGCCTCGTGGGATTTAGCCCTACATCCCTTATCGTCAGGTTCGACCCTTCCAATATGCAGGCGCCCGCGATAAAGAACGCCGCGCTTGAGATGTCGCCGGGTATGAAAAATTCTTTTCCGCATAGCCGGCGGCCGCCTTCAACGGAAACCGTGAGGCCTTTTTTGGAAATTTTTGCGCCGCAGAATTTCAGCATGCGCTCGGTATGGTCCCTCGAAGCAAACGGCTCTGTCACGGCTGTAATGCCTTTTGCGTAGAGACCGGCAAATAAAATACATGATTTTACCTGGGCGCTTGCAACCTTTGTGGCGTATCGTATAGGGCTTACCTTGCCGCCCTTTACTGCAAGCGGCGGGAAGCCGTTTCTGTTTTTCGATTTTATATCCACGCCCATTTTTTCTAACGGCTCTATAACCCTGTCCATCGGCCTTTTTGAAAGCGACTCATCGCCGGTAAGAGTTGCTTCAAAATCCTGGCCCGCCAGGATGCCCGGAAGAATTCGCATTGTTGTCCCGGAATTGCCGAGATATAAATCCCCGGCCGGCTTTTTAAGGGCATTTGGGCCACTTGAGATAACGGTAACATTTTTGCTTTTAACCTCGATATCGATGCCCATATCGCGGAATGCTGAAACGCTTCGCATGGAGTCTTCGGCCTCAAGAAAATTCTTGCCGGAGGTCTTGCCCGCGGAAATACTCCCGACAAAAACAACCCTGTGCGATATGGACTTGTCGCCCGGAAGCGCGATCTCTCCGCGCAGGCACTCTATTGGTTCAATTGTCCTGTTCATGTTTTACGCCCTTCACACGCTTCCGTATGTGGTATCCTTTGTTGTACCGCGCATACCCCATGTCCTTCGCTGCCGCTTGGAGTAAACTCCGGCACGGGGTTATTCTATCACAGTTCGCCCTTCGCAATCAAGTCTGCCATGTCGCGGGGAATTTCGCTGTCGAATTCCATAAACTTCTTCGTCGCCGGGTGAAAAAAGCCGAGCGTCTTTGCGTGGAGCGCCTGGCGGTTCAACCCTTTCGCTGACCCGTACAGCTTATCCCCGATAACGGGGTGGCCCAGGTACGCCAGATGCACCCGGATCTGGTGCGTCCTTCCCGTCTCGAGAGAAAGTGAAAGCACCGTGAAACCCTTTAGCCTCTCAAGGACTTTGTAATTGGTAATCGCGTTCTTCCTGTTTTCGCCGGCAAACGAAACGCCCATTTTTGTCACGTCTTTTTTTTTCCTGGCAATCGCGAGCTCGATCCTGCCGTTATCAAGCTGCACGCACCCCCTTGCGAGCGCGATATAATACCGTTTTGTCTTTCGATTTTTAAACTGGTTTGAGAGGTTAATGTGTACGCGGTCGTTTTTCGCCACCACCAAAAGCCCGGACGTTTCCTTGTCCAGCCGGTGGACAATGCCGGGCCTTAGAACACCGCCGATGCCCGAAAGGCCCACGCAATGGAAAAGGAGGTGGTTTACGAGCGTCCCCTTGAGGTGCGCTCCGGAGGGATGGACCGACACCCCGGGCGGTTTGTTGACAACCATGAGGTCGCTGTCTTCATATGCGACCTCGAGCGGAATATTTTCCGGCAAAAGCTCCATGACTTTCGGCTCGGGAATCGTTACCATGATCAGATCCCCCTCGGAAACTCTCTGGTGAGCGTTTGTCCTCGACCGGTTTACCGTCACATGGGCGCCGTCAATCAGCTTCTTTATAAACGTTCGCGAAAACTTCTTCGCGAGAGCCCCTACAAGAAATTTATCGAGCCTCTCACCCGCGTCCTTCGCCTCTGCTTTAACCTGTATCTCTTCCATATTTCCTTCTGAAAAATAACAGTAACACCGCGACTGCGAAGATGGCGGCACTTATAAACTGCGAGACGGTCAGGTCGAAGGCGTAAGTCGGATTATCGCCGCGCAAAAAATCGAGAAAAAAACGCTGGCCGCTGTAGAGCGCAAGATAAAGCGCGAATACCGCGCCGGCGGCATGCGGCCGCTCCCCGGCCAGTTTCAAGACGACGAAGATACATAAAAGCGCGAAAGAGGCGTAAATCTGCGTCGGGTACCGGTAAAGCGCATCGCCCGGAAAAAGAACTCCCAAAAAAGGCCATGCCGCCGGTTTCCCGAAACAGCACCCGTTCAAAAAGCAGCCGATTCTTCCTATCGCGTGCCCGAGAACCATATATGGAGCTACGAAATCCGCGATTTTCCAGAACGGCAGCCTGTTCTTTGCGGTGAAAACCAGGCAGGCCGGGATCGCCAGAATAAATCCGCCGGTAAAGGCGAGGCCTCCCCTCCAGATTAAAAATATATCGGGTATATTTTTCGCATAAAAATCAAGATTAACCAGGACGTGGAGCGCTCGCGCGCCGAGTAGGCCGAACACGAGAATTATAAGTTCCAGGTCAAGAATTTTCTGCGGATAAAAATTTTTTCTTTTTGCCTCGCTGTATAAAAGAGAGAACGCCGTGAAAAACCCCGCGGCGGCAAAAACACCATAGGAGCGTATCGTGACAGGGCCTATTTCGAAGAGTATGGGATGCATATTACAAGCATGATAGCGCCGATTGTTACGACCGAATCGGCGACATTAAACACCGGCCATATCCTGAAATCCAAAAAATCGATTACGTATCCGAACCGCAACCTGTCGGCAAGATTGCCGAGAGCGCCGCCCAGAATCAGTCCAAGGGCGGCGTCCCTTAAGAAAAGCGGCTTTGCCGTTTTTCTTATATATACAACGATTGCCGTCACCGTTAAAATCGCAATAACGATGAAAAAAAACGTCGCTCCTTTGAAAATGCCGAAAGCCGCTCCCGTGTTGCGGACAAGGGTGAGATGAAAAGTATCCTTTATTACAGCCAGGGATTCATTGAGATTCAAACGGCGTATGGCTAAAAATTTTGAAAACTGGTCCAGGATGAAAACAACGGTCGCGACAACCCAGATCATTTTATTCATTTGCCCCTGCTTTGCTCTTTCTCCTTTTTTTCCTGGCAAAGACGGCAGTAGGCGGTATGCGATATGGCCTTAAGGCGGATTTTTGATATTTTCTTTTTGCACCCGAGACACCAGCCGTATTCCCCCTCCTCTATCCTTTTCAAGGCATCGTCGATCTTAAAAAGAAACTCGCGCTCCCCTTCGGCAAGCTGCAGGAGGAAATCCCTTTCGTAAACGTCGCTCGCCATATCCGCCATGTGGTAGGAGTAGCCCGAAAGATCACCCGATGTTTCGCGCTGCGATTTTTTAAGCGTCCCGCTAGTCAGATGGTTCATCTCCCGTAAGAGATTGATCTTCTTCTTTATTAAAAGATCCTTAAAGCTTTTCAGCTCTTTCTTGCCCATCTTGCTTCGCTTTTTCATTTTCCATTCTCCTTTGTTGATTTGACCACGCCTATACACCTTGAGCAGATATCCTGAAATTCTTCGCAACTTCCGACGGTTTCGCCAAAGCTCCAGCACCTTGCGCACTTTTTACCCTCTGCCTTTTTTACGGATATCCAAAGAGGCAGGTTTTCCGCTTTTCGCGAATCTTTTTCTTTCCGGTCCGAAATCTCGGCCTGAGAAGTTATGAAAAGTGAGGGCAGGCTATGCATGTTTGCTTTCAGGAACTTTTTAAAATCGGGTTTATTGCTGTATAAAACTATTTTTGCCTCGAGAGGGCTTCGTATCACGCCGGCGATTCTTTTGGATTCCAGCGCCTTCAGAACCTCTTCCCGCACTTCCAGGAGATGCGCCCATTTTTCGTCCAGCGCCCTGTCCTTCCATTTCTTTAAATCTTTATCCCGCCAGTGCCATCGCTGGAGATGCACGGACCCCCCGGCCGGGAAAAGCTCCCGGTAGGCCTCCTCCGCGGTAAAAGGAATTATCGGCGCCAGTATCTTTAGAAGCGCCCTCAGGATTTCGTGTAATACGGCCTGGCAGGAGCGCCGCTCGGGTGAATTTTGTCCGAACGTATAGAGCCTATCCTTGGAGATATCGAGATAAAGGCTTGAGATCTCATACACGCAGAAATTGTATACCGAGCGAAATACCCTGTAGAACGTATAACCGGAATAGTATTTCTCCGCTTCCTCAATAACGCCGGCAAGGCGGGAAAGCATCCAGCGGTCGATTTCCAGCATGTTTTTCGGCTCGGGTGAATCGGTTTCGGGTTTAAAATCGTGAACGTTGCCCAGGAGATATCTGAAAGTATTTCTTATCTTCCTGTACGCGTCGGCGAGCCTTTGCAGGATCTCTTCGGAAAGCCTCACGTCATCGTGGTAATTACTTGAGGCGACCCAGAGCCTTAAAATATCTGCGCCGTATTTTCGCATAACGTCTTCCGGCGAAATAACGTTGCCGAGCGACTTGGACATTTTTTTTCCTTTCCCGTCAACAACAAAACCGTGGGTGAGGACATTTCGGTACGGCGCTTTGTCTTCTATGGCGCGGGAGATAATGAGCGAGGATTGAAACCACCCCCTGTGCTGGTCGGAACCTTCCAGGTAGAGCTCGCAGGGAAAGTCGAGTTCCTTCATTTTCTTCAGGACCTGCTCGTAGCTCGCGCCCGACTCAAACCACACGTCGATGATATCTTTTTCCTTATGAAGGTCTTTTGCCCCGCATTTTTTGCAAAGTGCGCCTTTCGGAAGAAGATCCTTTTCGTCTTTGATAAACCACGCCTCACAACCCTCTTTTTCAACAATGTCCGCGACATGACCTATTATCCTGTGATCCAATACGGCCTCGCCGCACTTCCCGCACCTAAAGGCCACGATCGGCACGCCCCAGTATCTTTGCCGCGAAAGGCACCAGTCGGGCCTCTCTGCGACCATTGCGGATATTCGCCCCTGACCGGGGGCGGGGTACCACTTAACTTCTTCCTTGATTGAATCGAGCATTCTTTTTCGCAAATTTTTATGGTCTATGCCAAGAAAGTACTGCTCTGTCGCTCTGGAGATAATGGGTTTTTTGCAGCGCCAGCAGTGCGGATAGGAATGGGCGATATTTTCGGCCAGGACGAGTGCGTTATCCTTTTTCAGGCGTTCCAGTATTTTAGAATTCGCCTTGTGCACGTTTAAACCGCCGAATTCTCCGCATGTATCGTCAAAAATACCTTTTGAATTCACGGGCATGATTACCGGGAGTCCGTATTTCTTGCCGGTTGCATGATCTTCCTGGCCATGTCCGGGCGCGGTGTGGACGCAGCCGGTCCCTTCTTCGGCGGAAACATAGCCGGCGAGAACGACTTTTGAATCTCTCTCAATAAAGGGATGAGCGCATATTATGCCTTCGAGTTCTTTACCCTTCAGCTTTTTTATTGCCTTGTAGGGCTTTTTAAATTTCTGCAGCGCGTTGCCTGCAAGTCCATCAAGCATTATCCATTCTTCTTCGCCAAGGCGTAAAATTACATATTCCATGTCGGGATGAACCGCTATCGCGACATTTCCTAAAAGCGTCCACGGCGTCGTTGTCCAGATGATAAAATAAGTACTTCTTGCGGGGACAGGTCTTGCCCCGACACTATGCCCGCCTGATGAAAGACCTGTCCCCGCACTAACTCGGAATTTAACGTAAACCGACGGGGATATGTGTTCCTCGTATTCAACTTCGGCTTCTGCGAGGGCGGTCTCGCACGACGTGCACCAGTTTACCGGTTTTAAATCCTTGTAAATATAGCCCTCTTTTACAAGCTGCCCGAAAGCCCGCACAGTCGAGGCCTCGTATTTGGGATCCAGCGTTAAATACGCGTTTTCCCAGTCGCCGAAAACGCCGAGCCGTTTAAACTCCTCTTTCTGTATCCCGACAAACTTCAGCGCGTACTCCCGTGCTTTTTTCCTGAATTCGATCTGGTCTATATCGTGTTTCGAAATCCCGAGTTCCTTAAAAAGCTGATGCTCTACGGGGAGGCCGTGACAGTCCCACCCCGGTATGAAGGGAGAATCAAATCCTTTCATGGTATAAGATTTTACAACGATATCCTTCAGGACCTTGTTCAGCACGTGGCCCATGTGGATATGGCCGTTGGCATAAGGCGGTCCGTCGTGCAGGATACGCTTTTTTTCTCCCGCGGCTTTCTTCCTTATAGAGCCGTAAACGTCCTCTTTCTTCCACGCCTCAATCAAAGCAGGTTCTTTCTGCACAAGGTTGGCCTTCATGCTGAAAGCTGTTTTTGGCAGGTTTAGTGTATCCTTGTAACCCATGCTTCAATTTCCTCCGGCCGCGCAGCGTGACCCTCGGCCTGTCGAAGGGTCATTGTTAAAAATGCGTAAGTTTTTTGAAATTTTTAAGCCGCCGGGCGATATCGGATTTGTTAATAGCGCCCAGGCGGCGGAGGCTAAAATCTTCCACGGCGAATGTCGCCATTACGGTCCCGCGCACGATTGCATTTCTTAGAGTCGTCCCGTTAATCAGATTTTCTCTCGCCAGATATCCCATGACGCCGCCCGCGAACGTATCCCCCGCTCCGGTGGGATCAAAAATCGATTCCATCAGATAAGCCGGCGCGCTGAAAATGGAATCGCCCGAAAAAAGCAGCGCTCCGTGTTCGCCTTTTTTTATAATGATCTTCTCCGGCCCCATCTTAAATACCCCTTTGGCCGCCTTTATGAGGCTCGACTCGCCGGTAAGCTCCTTTGCCTCGGATTCGTTCAGAAAGAAAAGGTCTATTTTTTTTAACAGCCTTACGAGCTCCTTACGCCTGTGCCCGATCCAGTAATTCATGGTGTCGCAGGCAACCAGGGCAGGGTTTTTCATCTGGGCCAAAACCTTGTTCTGCAAATGCGGGTCGATATTGGCCAGGAATACATATTTGCTTCTCTTATATTCTTCCGGTATGACCGGGTCAAAATCGGCCAGAACATTAAGGTGTGTCGCTATCGTGCGGGGATTGCTGAAATCCCAGCCGTATTCGCCCTCCCACCTGAACGTTTTCCCTTTTCCCACTTCCAGCCCGCCGAGATCGATTCTCTTTTTCTTTAAGAAGTTTACGTACTTTTGCGGAAAATCTTTCCCGACCACGGCGACCAGATTCACATGGGATTCGAAAAATCTCGCGCTTACGGAAAAATACGTGGCTGAACCGCCCAGGACCTCCCTGCATTTGCCAAAAGGTGTTTTTATGGTATCGAGCGCCATCGAACCTACGACCAGGATACTCATTTCATGTACTTTCCTATTATGAGGGCCAATTTCTTCTTTGTGTGGCCCGGGATCGCCTTTGGGTCGGTTATTATGGCGTATTTGAGCGCGTCCTTGCAAGCGCACGTCCTTTCCCCATCAAGCCGGCCGACCATGTTTTTCAATACTTTCTTCGCGTTCGCGACGTTCTTGTTCAGGTTATCGATAATCATCTCGACCGTAACCGAGTCCGCCGTTTCATGCCAACAGTCATAATCAGTAACCGCTGCCAGGGATACGTAGCACATTTCCGCCTCCCGCGCGAGGCGCGCTTCCGTCATGTTAGTCATCCCTATTACATCCATCCCCCAACTCCGATACAGGTTTGACTCGGCCAGGGTGGAAAACTGCGGGCCCTCCATATTAATGTATGTCCCTCCGAGGTGGGTGGTAACGCCGCTATCTTTTGCAGCGTTATGCGCTACATTGGCAAGGCTTTCACAAACAGGGTGCGCGAAGCTTATGTGCGCGACAATCCCATCGTCAAAAAACGTATACTGCCTGGCATGGTTTGTCCTGTCCACAAACTGAAGGGGAATTACAAAATCGAGGGGCTTTAGTTCCTCCCTTAAAGAGCCGCAGGCGGCAACGGAAATTATATGCTCTACGCCCAGCTCTTTCATGCCGTAAATGTTCGCCCGGTAATTTATTTGAGTCGGGTTTATGCGATGACCCCTATCGTGCCGGGGTAAAAACACAACTTCTTTTCCTTCCAGTTTTCCCGCGATAAATTCGCCGGAAGGTTCGCCGAAAGGCGTCTTAAGCCTTTTTTTATCTTTTACTTCCATGCCTTCAATATCGTATAACCCGCTTCCGCCGATCACGCCTATTTTTGCCATATAAACCTTTCTAACCGGCCCATTATCTCAGGCGAAGGGCAAGCCCTAATAAGCTGTTAACAATAAATAATCTCACAAACCACAAAAGAAGTATCGCGATTATCGGAGATATGTCTATGCCGGCGTTCTGCATCGGGATAATCCTTCTTAACGGCGCCAGTATCGGCTCCGTTATCCTGTGCAGAATCTGCACGATTACGTTATACGGATCGGGATTAACCCAGCTGATGAGCGCCCTTATGATTATGATCCAGGTCAATATCGTAATCAGATATTGAAGAATAACGGCTACGGCAAATATGAAATTTCCTATAACAAACATGTTTTTACGCCTCCCTCGAAAGTTCCCGGGATCTTTTCGCGGCCGCCTCTACCGCCTTGATCACAATTCTTTCAAGCCTTTTCATTTTAAAAACGTTAAGCGCCGCTTCCGTCGTGCCCTTTTTGGAAGTTATGCGCTTTATTAAAACCTCAGGGGGCTCGTCCATGCTTTCCAAAAGCGCGCCGCTGCCGATAAGCGTTGCGCTTGCAAGCTTTGCCGCGAGCTCTTTTGTTATGCCCAATTTTACCGCCGCTTCCTTAAGCGCTTCCGTCAGATAATAGAAATAAGCGTGGCCGCTTCCGCTTACCGCGGTTACCGCATCCATCTTTTTTTCGTTGATTTCCACTACCTCGCCTACGGAAGCAAAAATCATGCGTACCGCCGCTTCGCTTTTCACCATCCTGTTATGGCTTAAAACGGTTATGCCCTTTCCCGCCATGGCCGCTATATTCGGCATCGCCCGTGTTACGGCAATTTTCTTCTTTATGAGCTCCTCGATCCGCGCTATGGTAACGCCGGCCATGATTGAAACCAGGTACTTGGAATTGTCGAGGTGATCTGAAATTGACGGCAGCAACGCCTTGAAATCCTGCGGCTTAACCGCAATGATGATAATGCCGCACTTTTTAACAACCTCAACGTTTGTGCCCACGCGGATACCGAATTTTTTGTTGAGGGCTCTGGTCCTGGATGAATCTTTATCGCTCACGTAAATATTGCCGAACGACAATACCCTCATGGAGAGAGTGCCGCTGGCAATAGCGCTTCCCATGTTCCCGCAACCGATTATGCCCAATTTCATGATGTACCTACTTTAAGCCGTCATTGCGAGGGCGCGCCAGCGCCCGAAGCAATCTCATCGTTTTAGATTGCTTCGGCGCCTTCGGCGCCTCGCAATGACAGTTTTTTTAACTTTTAAATATCGCGCTGCCCACCCGGACCATCGTAGCGCCTTCTTCCACAGCCACCTCAAAGTCCTGTGTCATCCCCATGGAGAGCTCCTTCAAGCCGCAGGCATCTCTCAATTTCTTTAATTTTCGGAAATAAGGCCGTGCTGTTTCGGCGTCATCCGTAAACGGCGCCATCGTCATAAGGCCCAGCGCCTTCACATGCTTCAGGGATCGGGTTTCTTCAAGAAAATTTCCCAGCGCTTCGGGCTTAATGCCGAATTTACTCCCCTCCCCCGAAACATTGACCTCAATCATAATATCCTGAACCTTACGGATCTTTTTGGCCTGGCTGTCTATCGCATGGACTGATTTAATGCTATCTACGGAGTGAATAATCGAAAACATTTTAACGGCGTCTGCGGCTTTGTTGGTCTGAAGGTGTCCTATCATATGCCAGGCCAGTACATGACTGTCCAGCAGTTCCTTCTTTAAGCGGGCGTCTTTTACGCGATTTTCCCCAATGTCCCTCACGCCCGAGGCGATCGCCTCTTTGATCTCTTCGGCATCGGCTTCTTTCGTGACAACTATGAGCCTTACCGCTTCCGGGTCGCGCCCCGACTTCTCGGCGGCCTCGGCGATCCTCTTTCTAACGTTTGCGAGGTTTTTTTTGACCATTTTTTAACGATTTCCCGAACGGAGAAACGTCTTTAGGATGCTCATCGGGATCCCGAAGAGCCCCTAAAGAAGCGATCTTCATTCGGGATAGCGTAGCATATAAGCCATAGGCTGTCAATTGAAAATGATGCGGGTGTTAAAGAAGAAAACCGGGATTTTGCCCGCTGAAAGATTTTTACTCATTTTTAACCCGATCGGCATCCGGCAGCAGGCGCCCTTCCGGCGAATTTTGTGGCTCGCTGCAATTGATGTGCACAAGATTTGAGCACTCAATTGCAACGCTCGCACACAAAATTTTTCGCCTCCAGGGCATCCTGCTGCCGGATGCCGACACGATTTTAAAATCTTTCAGATGCATCCAGAATCCCGGTTTTCTTTTTTTACTTATATCCAAAGGGGGACGTTTCACTTTGCTGTAATCTATCATAAATATACAAGTTACAACACGTCATTTTCCAAATTGCAAAGTATAAAAAAAGGACGAGCCGAAATGGCGCCCGCTGAGGGCTTAAAAGTAACTCTCGTATACGTCTATTATTTTCCGGAGGGCTTTTCGAACGGTATTCTTATCGGCATTGGCGTTTTTGTACTCGCGGGCTTTCCGGTCTATAAGACCGATGGTCGAGGTGTGAATAATTGCGTCCTGCGAGTTTAGATTATAACCCGTTTTCCGCACGATACCCATTCTGGCAGGGACATTAAATCGTCTTTCCGCCTCCTCTATTACGCCGTCGGGCAAGGCGCCGCCGCCCGTCACGACGACCGAAGAAAAATCGTCCGTTCTTCGGCCCGGGACGCAGGAAACTTCGTCTAATAGCCGGCCGGACTTTTTGCTGTCGGGACGCATGTCATTATCCAGAATCGCGGCCATTCCCTTCCCGATAATTTTAAAACTTTGCAAAATATCGTTCTTGAAAATAAGGGCCTCGGTGAGGGAACTTCCTATAGCAATCAGGAGCACGCCTCTTGTCTTTTCCTCCGCGTCCAGAACGCTCCCGGCGGATGCAGTGCACGAAAGGTATATGCCATCCATCAGGAACCCGGCATGGTCTACGCACTTTGTGATATTCTGAATTTTAGAATGATTCGCCGTCGCCGCAAAAGTTTCGACCTCAAGCTTTATTCCATAAAGCCCCACGGGATCTTTAACGCCCGCCGAAGCGCCGTCTATATAAAATCTCCTTACGATTTTCTCTACGCAAACCCTGTCCAGCGGAAGGTTTATCATTGCCGCTATCTCCAGGCATCTCTTCACGTCTTTTGCCGTAATCTGCCGCGGCGCCCCGGCCAGCGGTACCATTCCCCGCGAAATAACCATTTTTGTGTCCGCGCCGCCGGTTGTGACCAGCACATTCTTTGCCTTTCGCCCCGCGCGGCTATGAACTCTATGCATCACGCTGGATATATCCTTGACGGTTTTGCCTATGTCGGTTATGCAGCCGCCGCTTATGCCGTTTGAGTTCATATTCTCCAGCGCTAAAAGCCTGACGCGGCCGTCGGTTGCCGCTTCAGCCATGGCCGCTGCGATCCTGCGCGACCCCAGATCTATAACAGTCACTAACTTACTCATATTATTTAACGCAGATTTCGCAAATGACCATTATCTTTATTTGGGCCCTATTACAACGCTATCAAATCTTAAGTCCAGATATTTGATATTATCCTTGTTCAGGCCCTCTTCAGCGAGGGTTTCTTTCAACTTCCGCAGCCTTGCGGGAAAGTCCTCGCCCCCTATTTTCACTTCAATGCCGCTATCAAGGTAAAAAGAAAGATTTCTGTGATTGGATGCGTCGATAGTAGTTATCCCGTAGTCCCGTAAGACCAGCGTTTCGTTTATTGCTTCTATAAGGCGGACCGTGTTTTCCAGCTGTTTATTTGTAAGCCGCTCGCCGGGGTTTGGCGGGCGCCACATGAAAAATCCGATTATAACCGGCTGTCTGTCGCTTTTTATGTCCGCCGATAAAACCATGCCGGTTTCGTCTATGGGAAAATAGCCGCGCTTGTCCTTTATTTTGGCGATCGGAAGCCGCGGGATGATGCCTATTTCAAGCCGGTTCGGCAGGATTCTCCGTACGACGGCTTTCTTTATAACCGGATAGTTAATTTCAATCCGCGAGGCAAGGGAGGCTATGTCAATATCGAAAATGTTTCGCCCCATATTTACCTGTAACGCGTCGTCCGTTTCCAGGCTGCCGGCGGCGCGGCTTACATCAAGAACTTCTACGCTCTCCAGTTTAAAATAGCTCGAATTCCTTATTGCAAGCGCCGCCGCGGCAATAACGGCAAGAACAACCGCTGCGCACAGGGCCTTTTTAATCAGTGTTTTTTTTCTGTCCGGTATTTTCACTTCTTTCCTTACTTTCTTCCTGCTACTTTTCGCCATCCTTTTTCCCCCTTCTTTCATGCGCTAAATCAATGAGTTTCATGCACAAACCTTCGTAACTTATACCTGCAGCCATCGCCGCCTTGGGCAGGAGGCTGCGTTCGGTCATGCCCGGAATCGTGTTTACCTCCAGGACATAAATGTTGCCGTCACGATCCATTCTCATATCGACCCTCGAAAAATCCCTGCAGCCAAGAATTCGGTGGGCCTTGAGCGCGGATTCCTGCGCCCGCTTAAATTCATCCGCTCCGAGCGCCGCCGGAACGAAATACTTTGTTCCCTCGTCCAGGTATTTCGCCCTGAAATCGTAAACATTGCGTTCGGTCACGATTTCCACAACGGGCAGCGCCTTCTCCTCCAGAATGCCCACAGTGAGCTCCCTGCCGTGTATATATTCTTCCACAATAGCCGCCCCGCCGTAGCCGAACGCCATATCCAAAGCCGTATTTATGTGTGCCCTGTCGCTTACGATGGAAAGCCCCATGCTCGAACCTTCGCGCTGCGGCTTTATCACAAGCGGCGTCTCAAATCCCCGGCATGCGCCATTCGCCCCGGCATTGTCTCTTATAACCTTGCAGGACGGCACCTTTAAACCGTTTTTTAAAAAAAGTTCTTTAGAAGCGATTTTGTCCAGCGCAAGCCGCGACGCCCCGACGCCGGACCCGGTGTAAGGAGTGCGCGCCTCTTCAAGAATCGACTGGACCGTTCCGTCTTCACCGAAGCGCCCGTGGAGGGTAATAAAAACAATATCGGCGAGCGCGCTCGCAAGGACAGCGCCCGCATCGGCGCCTACATCCACGAATTCCGCGTCCTGATTCTTTTTTTTAAGCGCCCCGTAGACGGCGCGGCCGCTCTGTAAACTGATTTCGCGCTCGCTGGAAAGGCCGCCGGCAAACACGGCTATCTTACCGTAGTCTTTCATAGTTTAAACTCCGTCATTGCGAGGAGGCCGGAGGCCGACGAAGCAATCCCATTGAGATTGCTTCGGGCGCTTCGCGCCCTCGCAATGACGCCTAAACGCTACAATATCTCTATCTCAGGGGCCAGTTCAACTCCGAATTCGGATTTAACGCGCTTTTTTATAATGTCCATGAGACGCAAGACATCGCTTGCTTTCGCGCCTTTTTCATTAATTATAAAATTGGCGTGCTTCTCCGAAACCTTCGCGCCCCCTATTCTCTTTCCTTTAAACCCCAGCATGTCGATGTACAGGGCCGCCGGAAGCGCCCTTCCGGGATTTTTAAAAACGCACCCTGCATTCATCGAGCCGAGTGGCTGCTCGGATTTTTTGACCCTCAGGACCTTATTTCTTTTTTTCAACAGCTTCTTTTTATCGGATTTTTTGAGGCTGAGCGTCGCCTCCAGTATTATATAGCCGTACAGGCCTGAATGTCGATAACTAAATTTTATTTTTTTTCCCGCATGAAGTTTCTCCTGATGAAATTCTGCGGGATCCCGCAAAGATCCTTCTGCGGAATTCTCTTTGCGTGACTTTTTTAATACAGAGATTTTCCCGCTTTTCTTACTCATTACCCGCACAGATTCCAGGCAATCCGATATGTTTCCCCTGTATCCGGCATTCATGAAAATCGCGCCGCCGAGCGTGCCCGGAATGCCGGCGAGCCCTTCCGTGCCCCCAAGCCCCTTTTCACACAGAAGGTTGATTAAATAGGCTAATGATATCCCCGCTCCGGCTGTAACCTTCCGGCCGGAAAAATGTACCCTTTTAAAATATTTGCCTCCCAGGTGAATCACTACGCCGCTTGCGGCCCTGTCCCCGGGCAGGATATTGCTCCCGGCGCCCATCAGAACAGTTCTTTTCTTTCTTGCCTTTGCCAGCTTTAAAATTTCCCGCAAGTCTCTTTCGCTGCGGGGTTCGGCCCAGACCCCGCAGGGCCCGCCTATGCGAAATGTCGTGTGCCGTTTGAGCGGTTCGTTAAATAATACTTTCCCTTTTATTTTCGAAAAGACGCGCCTCATTTCCACTTGGGCCACTTCCCTCCTGATATGTTGACAATCCGATACCCCGCATTACCTTCCCTATATCCCCTGCGCCCATCACGAGAACAAGGTCTCCATTTTTTGCGTTTCTGCAAAGATATTCCCCTATTTTACCGGTTTCCACGAGCTTCACGGGCAGCGTCTTATCCCTCACCATGATGTCGTATATGCGTTTCGAGCTTGCGCCTTCTATTTTTTCCTCGCTGGCGGAATACACGCCCGCAAGAATGACTTCATCCGCTCCCGAAAAAGCGGACGCAAATTCTTTATAGAAATATTTTGTCCTCGTGTAGCGGTGAGGCTGAAACACCGCTATCAACCTTTTCGGCTTCAGGGAACAGGCGGCGGAAATAGTCGCCTTTACTTCCGTTGGATGATGCGCGTAATCCTCCACTACCCTGGCGCCGTTAAGGGTGCCTATGATCTCAAATCGCCTTTTAACTCCCCTATAACCGGCGAGCGCGCGCTTTATCGTGTCCGCGCCTATGCCGAGTTCCAGGCCGAGGGAAATTACTGCCGCGGCGTTCAGCGCATTGTGGATGCCGGGTATGTTTATCGTAAAACGTCCTATTTTCTTTTGCCGGACGGAACAGTCGAAATCAATTTTTAATATTCCTTTTTGCACGGCGCTTAGGCGCGCGTCCGCGTCTTCGGAAAAACCGAAACACGTAACCTTTCCGCCATAGGCGCCTTTTATTTTTTTCAGGTTGCCGTCGTCAGAATTGCAGAAAAGGGTTCCTTTTTTCGTTTGCCCGCGTAGAAAATCCCTGAACGTATTCACGAGATGCGCCTCATCCCTGTAATGCTCCAGGTGCTCACGCTCGAGATTCGGAACGATAATATGCGTAAGCCCCGTAAGTGTTACGAGCCTGCCGTCGCTTTCGTCCACTTCGGCCGCGAGTGTCCCGCTTTTTCCAAGTTTAGCGTTCCCGGCGAAATGCGGCGATTCGCCTCCGATAAGAACTGTGGGGTCAAAACCCGCCTCCTCCAAAAGATGTGCCGCCATTGCCGTAATGGTCGTCTTTCCGTGAGTACCCGTAACGCCGATAACCCTTTCATATTTTTCCATGACCATTTTCAAAAGTTCTATCCGTGATATTACTTTCGCCCGGTTCTTACGGGCCTGTAAAAGTTCTGGATTATCCGCACGGATGCTCGAGGAAAATACCACGAGATCCCGGCCGTTCACGCGGGAGGCGTCATGGCCTATGTCCGCCGCTATTCCTTTTTTGTGCAGTTTTTTTACAATATTATTTTCTTCGATATCCGAGCCGCTTACGTTTGATCCCTTCTCGGCCAGGATAAACGCAAGCGCGCTCATGCCGATACCGCCAATACCGATCATGTGGATTTTTTTATCATGCATACAATCTCCGCTAATTTCTTCGCCCCGTCCGTAACGCTAAGTTTGCCGGCATTGTCCGCGAGCATCCCGCGTTTAGCCGAATCGTCCATAAGGGCCGATATCAGGTCCCGCAGCTCTTCTATTCGCAGGTTTTTCTCGTCCCTGTAAATCGCGGCGTTTTTTTCCGCAAAATAAATCGCGTTAAAACGCTGGTTATTCTTTTCCTCCGGGTAAGGTATCAGGATCATCGGCTTCCTGAACGCAGCGAGTTCAAATACCGCCGCGGCGCCCGAACGGCTGATTGCCATGTCGCTTACGCTGTAGGCCTCGTTTATGTTCGGTATAAATGCGTACACCCGGGCGCGTA
The DNA here is from genome assembly GCA_964649665.1 of uncultured Planctomycetia bacterium. Lineage (GTDB taxonomy): Bacteria > Omnitrophota > Gorgyraeia > JABMRN01 > RBG-13-46-9 > CAZYPU01. The sequence continues at coordinate 15,745 of CAZYPU010000003.1, read as the reverse complement.
TGCCCTCTTCGTCATAACGTTTTTGGATTTCCCCTGTTTTTTTCGCGCCGGCTATATGAATAATCTGCAACCGCTTTTTTTTCGCAGCCGGAAGAAGCACCACGCTTTCCGAAACCAGCCTGTTAAGGGAACTTGCGCCCTGACTCCCGCCCATGACGAGGATAGTCATTCTTTCGGTATCGAGTTTAAAACCCCCGAGGGCGCCTGTCCGGGTCTCTTTGAGGCTCTCTTCCCGTAGCGGGTTCCCGGTGATTATCACATTCCTGTTGGAAAAATATTTTCCCGTTTCAGAAAAACTCAGCGCTACCGATCCTGCAACTCTGTCAAGAAACCTGTTTGTCCTGCCGGGGATTACGTTCTGCTCATGTATGATTGTTCTCACGTTCATCACCGAGCCCAGCAGCACCATGGCGCCGGAAGTGTAGCCGCCAAAACCGATAACCGTCTCCGGCCTGTATTTAACAAGGATAGCGAAAGCCGCCAGCGCGTCCAGCGCCAGTTTAAAGGGAAAGATAAGCGCGCGCAGGCCGAATTTATACGGCATGGGATTGACGGATAGAAATATCTTTTTATACGGCTCTTTTTCAAGAATGCTCCTGTCAAGGCGCCTTCTCGAGGCGACAAAAATTATCTCGGCGCCGATTTTTCTTAACTCCCTTGCAAGGGAAACGGCCGGAAAAATATGGCCGCCGCTTCCCCCCGAAGCGATCAGTACCTTCATTCTTCCCTCATCGCATTTAACAGAAGCCCCAGGGCAGCCATGTGGAATACGAGCGACGAACCGCCGTAGCTCACAAACGGAAGCGGCAGGCCCTTTGTGGGAAAAGCGCCCATGTTTACGCCGATATTGACCAGCGCCTCAAAACCTATCATGCCCGTTATGCCGAATATGAGGATTTTATTAAACGGGCGATGTTCCCTGAAAAAGGCGCGCATTCCCTGCCACACAAAAACGCCGAATAATATAACAACGCAGATCGCGCCCGCGAAACCGAGCTCCTCGCCTATTATGGAAAAAATAAAATCCGTATGAGACTCGGGAAGGTAGAAAAGTTTCTGCTTCGACTGCCCCAGGCCGACACCAAGCAGCCCACCCGACCCGAGCGCGATAAGCGACTGGACAATCTGAAAACCGCCGCCTTCCGCCTCTCGCCACGGATTAAGGAATATAAGCATTCTCTTGCGCCTGTAAGGCACGCTGAATACCAGGTAGTACAGAAACGGAATCGCAAGAAGCGCCGTTGTCATCAGGTGTTTGAGTTTTGCGCCGGAGGCAAAAATAATGAGAAATCCCATAATAAAAACTGACACGGATGTCCCGAAATCGGGCTGGAGTAAAATAAGGCCGCTCGTCAGCAAAATCACCGCACTGACCGGGATGTAGCCCCGGAGCAAATCTTTAATCCTGTATCCCTTTCTGCTTACGAATGAGGCCAGGTATATTATAACCGCGAACTTTGCGAATTCGGACGGCTGGAAACTTACGACGCCTGCGATCCTGAACCACCGCCGCGCCCCGCGCACCGCAACGCCAACGCCCGGAACCAGCACGGCCAGCAGCAGCAAAATCGCCGCTGACATTAAAATTCGCGATGACCTCTCGACTTTTGCGAGTTTTACGGACATGGCGCAAAACATAAAAATAAATCCGAGCAGTAAAAACCACAGGTGCTTTTTTAAAAAAAAGGCGGCGTCGCCGCTTTTTTCATACGCGTATATGGCGCTCGAGGAATACAGCATAACAACGCCTATCGCTATGAGCGTAAACGCAGTGATAAAAACCGACCTTCTTATCTCAGGCATTTTTTAATTTCTTTACCGCTTCGCGAAACACCTCGCCCCGATGTCGATAGTCAGTGAACATGTCGAAACTCGAGCACATGGGCGAAAGGAGCACACAGTCGCCCGGAGAGGCGCTTTTATAGGCGGTAAAAACGGCTTCTTCAAGCGAATCCTTCTCTTCGACGTCCACGTATTTTTCGAAGATGCCCCGCATTTTACCCCGCGCCTCGCCTATCAGGACAACTTTCTTTACGCCTTTTTTCAACGCGGGTACGATCTTCTCGTACGGAAGGTTTTTATCTTTCCCGCCGGCTATTAGGATAGTGCGCCGTCCGGCTACTTTGAGCGCGCGGTAAGTCGAATCCACGTTTGTCGCCTTGGAGTCGTCGATAAAATCAACTCCGTCCACTTTTGCTATTACTTCGAACCTGTGCGCCAGCGGGGTAAAATGCTTCACCGATTTTTCCATGGCGGCCCTATCCGCGCCGAGCAGAACCGATACCAATACCGCCGCCAGAATGTTCTCTGCATTGTGAGCGCCTTTGAAGCCCGGTTCTTTCAGGTCGAAAAGCCATTTCACCTTCTTTTTCAGGAACGTCTTCACCGCCCCTTTCTCGAGATACGCGCCTTCAACCTTTTTCCCGGCGCTGAAATAAAGGACCCTGGAAGCGATCTCGCCGGAAGCGCCCAACTTCCGTGAATTGCTGTCATCGTAATTCAATACTGTAATATCGTCTTTTTTCTGATTTTTGAATATATTTTTTTTGGCCCCGAGATAATCCTTAAAATCGCTGTGCCTGTCCATGTGGTCTTCGCTGACATTGAGTATAACGGATATTTTCGGCCGGAAGGAGATTATCCGCTCGAGCTGGAATGAACTTACTTCGAGAATCACCACCGTGTTCTTTGTGATGCGCTTGGGGCCGGGAGCGCATATTTCTCCTGACAGCGAATTTCCTATGTTACCGCACACCACCGCCGGAACACCCGCCGCCTGCAGAATGCGGCCGATCAGGGAAACTACCGTAGATTTTCCGTTTGTGCCGGTAACGGCTGCTACCGGCGCTTTGCAGAAATTGTATCCCAGCTCCAGCTCGCTTATTACCGGAATACTGTTCTCTTTCGCGTAGCGGAGAGGCAGCGAAGAATTCTCTATGCCGGGGCTCACCACAAACAGCTCCGTCCCCTTCAGGAAATTTTCGCTATGAACGCCTATTTCCGCGTCAATATATTTTTCTCTAAGAAGCGCCTTGTTTTTCCTTACGCTCCCGGTATCAGCGCTATCCGTAACGGAAACAACGGCGCCCTCCGAATGTAAAAGGATCGCGCTGCCTATGCCGCTATTGCCGAGTCCCACTACGGTAACTTTTTTGTTGCGAAGGTCCATTCTTACATCAGTTTCAGTGTTGCAAGCCCGAATAGTGCCAGCAGAATCCCCACTATCCAGAAACGCACGATAATTTTGGGTTCCGGCCATCCCAAAAGCTGCAGGTGATGGTGAAGCGGGGCCATCCGGAAAACACGCCTCTTGTAAACCCTGAACGATACGACTTGGATTATCACGCTAAGGACTTCCGCGACAAATATCCCGCCCACCACAAGGAGAAGCACCTCTTTTTTTATAAGGACACTTACTATGCCGATAGCCCCTCCGAGCGGCAGCGACCCCGTATCGCCCATGAAAATCGTCGCCGGATAAGAATTAAACCACAAAAATCCGAGCCCCGCGCCCACTATGGTTGCGCAGAATACCGTGAGTTCTCCGCTTCCGGCAAGGTAATAAATATTCAGGTAGTTACTGAATCCAAGGTGGCCGGTCAGATAGCTGATCACACTGTAGCTTAGGGCTATGAAACTGACGCAGCCGACCGCCAGGCCGTCCAGCCCGTCCGTTATGTTTACAGCGTTGCTCGTGCCGACAATAACAAGGACGACAAATAAAATATACAGCACGCCCAGATTAAAAAGCGCGTGCTTTAAAAAAGGCACATAAAGGGCCGTGGAAACCTGAGCGTCAAAATAAAGGTAAAGCCCTACTCCTATGCCTAACACAAGCTGCCCGGCGAATTTTGCCGTAGCGCTCAATCCGGGCGATTTTACCTTGACCAGTTTTATATAATCATCTACGAAACCGACTATACCGAGCCAGAGGACGCTTATGAGGCAGAGGATAATAAAAGTGTTATCGAGCCGGGCCCAGAGAAACGTGGAAATAAGCATGGATAATATGATAACGATGCCGCCCATTGTCGGCGTTCCTTCTTTGTGCTTGTGCAGCTCATAGAGGTCTTCGACATGCTGCCTTCTCGGCGAGTCGCCTATTTTCATGAGGGAAAGTTTTTTGATAACGAACGGGCCTATTATGACGCTCAGGACAAAGGCCGTTATGCTCGCCATCGCCGCTCTAAAGGTAACGTACTTGAATACGTTAAACCCGAACCACAGGTCTTTTAAGGGGTATAGTAGATAGTACAGCATTTTTTCTACTTGAACTTTTCGATGACTTTTTCCATCCGCATTTCCCGCGAGCCTTTCACCAGCACCACGTCGCCCGGTTTCGCGACTTTTTTCAAAAATCCGGCGGCGTCGCCGCAGGATGCGGCGTGATAAAGAACGCACACGCCTTTTTGCGCGGCTGCGCGATTTGTAAATTTTGAGAGCTTCCCCAGCGTTATGAGAACTTCCGCCGGGCTTTTCGCGATTGCCCTTCCCAGCCCCTCGTGCAGGGCCTTTGCCCGCGTTCCCAGTTCAAACATGTCCCCGCTTACGATAATTCTTTTCCCCCCGGTATCGTAATCGGCAAGCGCCTCTATCGCGCCGGCCATGGAAGAGGGATTCGAGTTATAGCTGTCATTCATTATTTTTACGCCGCGCACGTTTTTGAATTCGAGCCGCATCGGGCACCTTTGCCTGAAGGATTTTATCATCCTGCCGATAAGGCGGAGGCTTATGTTAAATTGCTGCGCGACGGCGATCGCGATTAAGACATTGTAAATATTGTGTTTCCCGATAAGACCAAGCTCAAAACTCTCCTTCCCCACGGAAAACCGCCATCCGTCCCCTTTGCGCTCCGGGTTATCGGCGCGAAAATCGCATCGTTTGTCAAATCCGAAGTAAACCTTACGGCACCTCAGGCGCGTAATGCCCTTCAGGTAAACGTCGTCCTTATTTAAAATCGCGGCGCCGCTTTCCGGCAGATTATTCAAAAGTTCCGCCTTGGCCGTGAATATGCGCCGCATGCTGCCCAAAAGCCCTATGTGCGCCGGGCCTATATTTGTGATTACGCCTATGTCCGGCTTTGCGATTTTGCACAGTTTATCAATTTCGCCGGCATGATTCATTCCCATCTCCAACACGCACACCTGGTGCCCTTTATTGAGTTTTGCCAGCGTAAGCGGAAGGCCCACGAAACTGTTGTTCGATTTTTCGTTCTTAAGCACGTTATACTTCGCCGAGAGAACATGCGCTATCATCTCTTTTGCCGTTGTTTTGCCGGTTGAGCCGGTAACGGCCACTACGGGAATATCGAACTTCCGCCTGTGCGTTTTAGCGATATCGCCCAATGCCTTTGTGGTATTTTCAACCTTTATCGTCCCGCGGCGGGATTTTATGCCGCGGCTGTTTGAAATAACAGCCCACCGGGCGCCTTTCTTAAATACTTCATCGACAAAATCGTGGCCGTCAAACTTCTTGCCTTTTATGGCCACGAATATTTCGCCCTTTTCTATCGTCCGAGAATCCGTGGAGATCCGATTTGGATCCAGCCGTTCAAGAACTGTTTTTTTTAATACATCCTCCGCGACCTTTTTATCGTCAAACGGTATCTCCCTGCCGCCTATAATCTGCGCGCGCTCGTGGCCCTTGCCGGCTATCAGCACTATGTCGCCTTCACCCGCTTTTTCCAAAGCCTTCTCTATGGCCGCCTTTCTGTCCGGAATAATACAATAATTTCGATTTTTCCCGTTTATCCCCTTCAGTATTTCACGGGTAATCCTGGCGGGGTTTTCGTTTCGCGGGTTATCAGTGGTTATTATTACAAAATCGGAAAATTTCTGCGCGACGGCGCCCATAAGGGGCCTTTTCTTTCTGTCCCTTTCTCCGCCGCAGCCGAAAACCGTAATGATATTCCCTGACTTAACGCGTCTCAGGAACTTGAGGACATTTTCCATGGCATTATGCGTGTGGGCGTAATCCACGAATACCCTGAACGCCTGGCGCGCTTCGACCGGCTCAAGCCTGCCCGGCACATTTTTAACGCTCTCGATCCCTTTCTTTATCGCGCCCGCGTCAATACCCTGCGCGATTGCGGCCGAGGCGGCCGCGAGAATGTTCGAAACATTATGCGGGCCCACCAGACGCGTCCGGATGGGGATCGAGAGCGTCTTTCCTGCCCTGATGATAAAAGAGGATCCGGCGAGGCCCGTTTTGCGGATATCCGCGCTGACATCCGCGTTTCTGCAAAAGCCGTATCTGATTATTCTGTGATCTTTTATCTTTCTCGCGCACAATGCGGCGAATTTTTCGTCCGCGTTGATTATCGCGGTACCGCCTTTTTTAAGGTTCTCGAAGATCTTTACTTTGCTCGCAAAATAGCGTTTTAAAGTGCCGTGGTAATCAAGGTGTTCATGTGTAAGATTTGTAAAAACGGCGGCGTCAAAATAAATACCCCGGGCTCTTTTCTGGTCGAGAGCGTGGCTTGAAATTTCCATAACGGCCGCGGGATAAGCGTTTTTAATCATTTTATCCAGTAATGCGTTTGCTTCGAGCGGTCCCGGCGTGGTTCGCAGGGCGGGCATGCTGCGCGAGCCTGCCCTGTACTCTATCGTGCCTATTACGCCGCAGGGGATGCCCGCCGCCTTGAATATACTCTCTATCAAAAGCGACGTTGTCGTCTTGCCGTTTGTCCCCGTTATCCCGATAACCTTAAACTTTTTTGAAGGCGAACGGTAGAAGTTTTCTGCCGCTACGGAAAGCGCCTCACGCGTATCCCCGGCTTTAATAATGTTCTTCCGGTTTTGCGGTATGCGTTTTTTTCCATCCACGATCACAGCCGCGGCGCCCCGGGCAAACGCTTCATTTATAAACTTATGCCCGTCGCGCTTAAAGCCTTTTACCGCGATAAAGAGACACTTCCTTTTCACGCGCCTGGAATCATCCGAAACACAGGAAATGCCGGCTTCCGCGAGTCGGGGAGGTATTTTTAGGTTCAGGCCCTCAAGAACTTTTTTTAGTTTCACCTTTATCGCTTTCGATTTCCAAATAGGGCAAAATCTTTTCCATCATTCGTTTAAACGCGGGGGCCGCAACGCGGCTTCCGAAATGTTCCCTCACGGGCTCGTCCACGCAAACAACAAGCGCCACCGCAGGCTTCTCGCAGGGCGCGAAACCGATAAAAGAACTTATGTATTTGTTTTTGTAATAACCGCCTCTCGGATTTACCTTTTCGGCGGTGCCGGTTTTCCCGCATGCGGTAAAATTTTCAAGGCGCGCCCGGGTCCCGGTGCCCTTCTCCACGACCCCGGCAAGCAATTTCTTAACCTTGCGGGCGGTTTCTTTCGAAATTACCCTTCGCACCGTTCTCGGCTTGTTTTCTTCTATGGCGGCGCCTTCTTTGTCCAGAAATTTTTTAACGACGTATGGCCGCATTAAGGCGCCGTCGTTTGCGATAACTGAAACGCAGGACGCAAGCTGCAGCGCCGTAACGGCGATGCCCTGGCCCATGGGTATCGTCGTCATGTCAACATATGTCCAGCCCGAGGGATTGCGTATTATGCCCGCGGCCTCGCCCGGCAGGTCAATACCTGTGGTTTCGCCAAAATTAAAGCGCTTTATATACTCCGCCAGTTTCTCCCTGCCCAATTTGCCGGCCACCTTGACAGTGCCTATATTGCTCGACTTCTCTATTATCTCGCTGAATTTTAATGTACCATAAGGCCGGTAATCGTGCAACGTTCTTTTACCGATTTTGTAGGCGCCTTTCTCGCAGTAGAATTCGCTGTCAAAGTCAACGATTCCTTCCTCGAGCGCCGCGCTTGCGGTTACTACTTTAAAAACACTGCCCGGCTCAAACGAATCGGTTATGGCCCTGTTCCTTACCGCGGAGGCGTCCACGCCGGAAATATCGTTCGGGTCAAACCAGGGATAATTTGCCATGCCTAAGATTTCGCCGGTCCGCGGGTTAAGCGCCACTACGGAAACGGCCGCGGGTTTGTACTGCTGCAGGAGATACTCGATCTCTTTCTCTATGATATGCTGTATAACTTCGTCAACGGTAAGGACAACGCTTTTGCCCTCACGCGCGGGCACAAAGCCTCTTTGAAAAGAAATAACTTCCCTCCTCTTGGCATCTCTCGAAGAAAGGCGCCAGCCGGGTTCACCCTTGAGCTCCCTGTCGTAATAAAGCTCTATGCCCTCCAGGCCCTCGTTATCGACGCCTGTCATACCCAAAACATGACAGGAGAGCTTGCCGCCGGGATAAAACCTCTTCGGCTCGTCCATCAGGAGCACGCCGCGAATGCCCAACTTTTCAATTTTATCCGCTGTTTCAGGATCTACTTTTCTTTTTACCCAGGCGAAATAGTTGTCTTTCTGCAATTTTTGTGCAAGCTGTTTTCTGTCGATGCCGAGTTTCTCCGCCAGAACGCCCGCGGCATTTTCCTTGTCGCTTATCTCTCTGGGGACAGCGTATATGGACGGCGCATCCATGTATATGGCCAGCACCCTGTTTCGCCTGTCGTATATGCTCCCCCTTTGCGGCTCGAGCCTGAGGAAGAGCTTATGCTGCTTGTCGGCGAGCGCAGAGAACTGCTTACTGCGTATTATCTGGATATATAGGAGGCGCGCGATAAGTACCGTGAAAAGAGCGCAGAATACGATTAGAATGGAAAAGTGGCGAGTTTTGCTAAAATTAATATGCACTTACAATTTTAGATTCTGTTTTTGGCGTATGTTCTTTTTTTTAGGCATGCAGAGGGTGATATCTTTCACGCTAAGCGTGTTTTCGATTCTCCCCGGCAATTCCAGTCGGGAAAGATTATATATCAAACCCCTGTATTGGTCAAGCAGTAAGGTTACCTCGCGGTCGTGTTTATTTATGAGGAAGCTCGTCTTGACAAGCTCTACCTGCTGGTGGGCGTAAAAAAGCGCGAATGCGGCCGAGAGTACGATGCCGGCAATTGTCCGTACAAATTTTGTTTTTGCCATAAGCTTTTATCCCTGCCCCTCAAAAACCCGAAGTTTCGCGCTTCTGGAGCGCGGATTTTGCCTTATCTCTTCGGATTTTGCCGTAAGCGGTTTTTTTGTGAGTATGCGTCCCCGGACCGCTTTGGCGAATTCCCTGAATCTGTTTTTGACGATTCTGTCTTCCAGTGAATGAAACGAAATAACCAGGAGCCTTGCCCCGGGGTTCAGGACCTCTAAAATTTTAACGAGCGCCCCGTCAAGATTGTCCAGCTCCCCGTTTACCGCGATCCGCAGCGCCTGAAATGTCCTCGTGGCCGGATGTATCCGCTGCGAGCCGTATCGCCTTCCGAGGGCCATTTTTATGAGGCCCGTCAGTTCGCCTGTCGAGGCGATAGGGGCCTTTTTTCTTTGTTCAACGATAAAGTCCGCTACCCGCCTTGAGTATCTTTCCTCGCCGAAATCGCGAATAATTCGTTCCAGGTCCTCCCATTTAACCCTGTTAACAATATCATAGGCCGAGAGAGTCTGCGAACGGTCCATTCGCATATCGAGATGTCCGTCACGCTCAAAACTGAACCCGCGGACCGGGTCTTCTAACTGATAACTTGAAAGGCCCAAATCAAAGAGCGCCGCATCGATTTTCTTGATGCCCAGGCCCTTAAGGGCCGTGTCTATATCCCTGAAATTAGCCTGTATTAACCTGAATGCCTTCTCGGGCGCGTCAAGATAGCTTCTGGCGGTCTCGAGTGACTCCTTGTCCCTGTCGATTCCTATAAGTAATCCGTCGGGCAGGATCTTTTGAAGTATAAGCGCGGCATGCCCTCCGCAACCCAAAGTTGCGTCTAAAACTCTGCAACCGTTCTTTAAACGCAGGAACCCAAGAACCTCATCGGGCATTACCGGTTTATGAGGACTTGCCCTTTTCATTTCCGGTAGAAGATTTGGGCTTGTGTTTACCGCTTTCGCTTTTCATCCTGTGCGCGCCGAGGGACCTTTCCCTTCTGACTCTTTCGATGATAAAAAGCGCTTCATCAAGATAGCTGCCTTCCCCTATTTTCTTCACGACACTAAATGTAAACATAGCTACCGCCTTTCATTCCTTTTATTCCAGGTCGATCAATTTTTCGGCAACGTCCTCGAATGATTCCTTTGTCGCCGTGTAAAATTCACGCCATCTATCCTTGCTCCAGATTTCGATCCGGTTTGAAACGCCGATCAGGATTATGTCTTTTTTGATGTCGGCGTATTGTTTGAGATATGACGGTATCAGGATCCTACCCTGCTTGTCGGCTGTGACTTCGATCGCGCCGGAGAAAAAAAGCCGGTTGAATTTTCTCGCTTCTCTTTTTGTGAACGAAAGCACTTTGAACTTTGACTCCTGCTGCCTCCACTCATCCTCCGGGAACATGAAAAGGCACATATCAAGCCCCCTCGTTACATAAAATTTATCGATGTAGTTTTCCTTGCTGGCTTCGCGGAATTTCGAGGGGATTATGATCCTGCCTTTTTTGTCAAGCTTATGTTCGTGTTCGCCGTAAAACATTTTGCCTCTCCACTTTACTCCACTTTAAACCACTTACAATACCAAATATACATCATGGAACCACCTTTGTCAAGACGGAATTTCTAACTTTTTTGTGTATTTTCAGGCGCCGCGGGGCCATACCACATATAGTGCGCAGGCCACGGCTAAGTCGCAAGGTATTGAAATTGCGGGATGTTAGAAGAAAAGGTGCCTGGCACCTTAGTTGAGATTATCCAAGGTGCCTGGCACCTTTTCTTAAAAAAAACCCGTTGGCGAAAAATCGCCAACGGGACAAGCAGCAGAGTAGGTCTATAAGCCGAGTTCTGTGAGTGGACTCGTCGCCCACCCGGCAGCCATCTATCTGGGACAGCCATTGCTGGCGGCCTCATGCAGCCTACCCTTCCCGATATCGATGATATACGATAGGAACGAGCAGTTCCTGGATCGGGATCTGTTTGGCCTTGCTCCGCGTAGAGATTGCCCGTTTCACCCCGGCGCTAATTATTAGCGCCGGACTCGTCTCTGTTGCTCTAATCCTCACCTTGCGGTGGACGGCTGTTAGCCGCTACACTGCTCTCTGGAGCTCGGACTTTCCTCCCGGCCCTTTTTCGCGAAAGGGCCGGGCGGCCGCCCGACCTACTCTGCTTTTTTAATGAGCGAAGGCGGATTATAACAATCCGCCCAGGTTTATTGCCTTATTAACAAGCTTATCGGCCTCTTTGTTCTTCTCCCTCGCTATATGCTTTATGGTAAATTTTTTGAATCCCGAGAGAAGATGGAGCGCCTGTTCGAACAACGGTTTGATATTGGTATTTTTTACCCTGTATTCGCCCTTGAGCTGCTGGGCGGCCAATTCGCTGTCAAGATTGAGCTCGATCTCGTCGGCTTTTTCAATCAGTGCCTCCTGCAGGCCGTATATCACCGCGTTATATTCGGCGATATTATTTGTCGCAATACCTATATACTTATTAAATTCTTTGAGTTTTTTTCCTTTGCCGTCCAGTACCACAACCCCGATTCCCGATGGGCCGGGATTCCCTCTTGAACCGCCGTCCACATATATACTTAATTTTTTACTCATCCTTCAACAATAAACCATCATTCCGAATATAAAATCCTCGCGCAATTGCCGCAGAAAGTGAGCGTTTTTTTCATCTGCGCCTCGTTTATCACCTGTGGCGGTAAATTCATGTTGCAGCCGCCGCAGGCGCCGCCGACTACCGGAACCATCGCCAGGCCGTCTTTCTTGTGCAATATTCTTTCGTATTTTGCCAGCACGCCTTTATCGATCCCGGAGGCAAATTCTTTGCGCTTTCCGCTCAAATCGTTGTATTCCGCTTCTGCCGCTTTCCTCTGGAGATCTATCTTCTCCTTCTCCTCATCCACTTTCTTCTTTTCTCCATCAAGAATTTCTTTTTCTTTTGCGACCTTTTTCTTAATTTCATCTACCCGGTCAAGAAGCATAATAATTTCCTCTTCAAGGAGAGAGCTGTCAGCGGTTATGCTCCCTATTTCTTTTTCAAGCGCCGTAAATTCCGGATTTGTTTTCACCTGATATAGCTTCGTCTGGTGTTTTCTTATGGCCTCTTCCTTTTCCTTGAGATCCCCCTCTTTTTCCTTGTGACTTACCTGCAGCTTCTTCGACTCTTCTTCCAGGGCCTTAAGATTAAAGGATTTTTCTTCCAGCATTCTATCAAACTCTCTTATTTTGTCCGGAATTTCCTCCAGTAATCTCTTCCTGTCGAATATGACACCGTCGAACCCCTGCAACTCTATCAGCATCTTTATCGTATCTTGCATACTTGTTTCAGTCATAAATTTTTTAACGTTGCCCCTCGCTCCGTTAGGGTCGGATTTTGCTCGCTACGTTTACAAGATCTGGTGGGCACAGAAGGATTTGAACCTTCGATCTCTGCCATGTGAGGGCAGCGCTTTAACCAGCTAAGCCATGTGCCCATCCGTGCCCTTTTAAGCGGAGTATTATACCATAATCAGGCGAAATTGCAAGGTGTGTAAATTGAATTGTCAAGCCAAAGTTAAAATGTCCGGTTCTTACCAAAGTTAAAATGTCCGCTCGCTAAAATTGCTGTTTAAGCTCCGTAGCATACCATTCTAGAGATTTGCAAATTCCGGAGTAATGGTGTATATTTGAAATAAAAGAAGGTGTTCTTGTTGTCTTAAGAAAGGAAGTTTATATGAAATATCTTTTTGTGCTTTGTTTTCTGTTTTCCTCCCTCGCCTTTGCCCAAACAGAAGGCGGCTATGAGCCACTGCCCGAAGTTACCCCCGCCGAAGAAATGGCCGCTGAAAGACTTACGCAGACTTTAGGCCGTATCCATATCGGAATGTCAAAAGATAGTCTCCAGCAAGCATTGCCCCATTACCACCAGACAGCGTATGCTAAGGATGGCAATCAGGAATGGATCACCTTTTCGGGCTGGATGGACGACGATAAGGTGGAAAGCATTACTTTCTACCTGAAAAACGACAAGGTTGCGGGGTGGAAAGAAAATAAGAAATAGCGTCCACCCGTCCGGAGAAAGTAAAAAATGCCTTTGATTACTATAATCAAAGGCATTTTTTTTAAGCGTATAGAGTGGGGCCACATGGACTTGACCATGAACCCTCTGATTATGAGTCAGATGCTCTAACCAATTGAGCTATGGCCCCAAAAATTCGCCTAAAGAATTTTTGATACTGAGGAAGTCTTATGAATCCGACCTATGAGAGGATTCATGACTTCCGAAGTACCCATCTTTGAATTTCTGCCTACAGGCCAATCCCGCCGTAGCACACCTTCTGTGAGTTTCTCCACCGGCGAAGGCGGATGGCCCCGAAATTTGCGAAGCAAATTTCGCACTGAGCGGTGTTGCAAATGCGACCCTTAGAAAGCATTTGCCACCAGTCGAAGTGCCTATCAATACAGCTTGACAATTATATCACACCGGGCAGGAATTGCAAGCCCCGTTAGATAAATGTTATCTAACCGAGCAAGAGTGATTTAGTTAGTTAATCGGTTGGAGACAGATGCAAGTTCGCCGTCAGAACCGTCCCGAGATTACCGAGATTAGTATTTTGTCAAGTTTTTTGTGGCTCTTTTACAATTTAGATTTTCCCACGAAGATAGGAACGGTTTTTGAGACAGGGAATGGCCCTGTGACCTTCTGGGTATCCATAAGGAACTTGATTACTCTATCCGCTGTCAAGGAAGATAGATATTTTTTATAAATTTTCGCTGCTTTTTTATCAGCGGCTTCAAAGCCTTTCCGCCTTTTCGCGCTTAGGGCATCTTCGAGCATCTCTTTCTTCTCTCGTTCACTAAACATATTACTTCCTTTTCCAAAGCTTATTCAATAAATCCTGCGCATTAAAAATAGAAGCATATTCTTTTATCTTTTCATAATCAAGTTTTGATTTGAACTGTTTAATTATATTCTCTATATCTTTCATATCATCGGTTTTCCTATCTTTTCTGTTAAAATAAGCCTGCAATTTAAGGCCTATTATGTCCTCCAGTGGAGCCACCATTAATTTATAAGTGCTTGCTTCTATATCAAAAGGAATGGTGTTATTAAGCATGTTTTGAGTATATTTTCTATGCGCTAGTATAAAATCTACTCTACCCAATTCAAAATTATCGGACACATAACTGGCAATATCATCATTTCTAAATAACTTTTCGTAACCATGCGTTAATAAAAAATCTTCTATTTCTTGTATATCGCTTAGGGGAATTATAAAATCTATATCCTGAGTGGTTCTTATGATGCCATGTATGCCTAAAGCTAAACCGCCAATAAGTACATATGGGATCTTGCGTTTATTGAATAGCTCGAGTAAATATTTTAGTACGAGATCGAAATTCACCTTTTATCTCTTATTACTGTTATCTTAGCAAATTCAAATACAGCTTTAGTATAGCATACATATGAGAAGTTGTCCAACCATCAGCCGGCAATCTGATGTGGAATCTCTGAAATAAACGTTTGATATTTCACTCCTAGCCGCTGGGCTCTTTACTTGATTTTCCTTATATCAGCGCTGCTGACTCATATCGATATTAAAGGGGTTTGAAGAACTAAAATTTGATAACCGCGGATCCGCCAATCATGCTGGCACGAAGATCGTCCCCCTTGATCAGGGTAGCACCAGGGATTTCTCTCATTAAATCAGTTGAAACAACGATGTTATTAATGCGTGTTAGATTGAGCCACATGTCAAATTCATAGAAAACCTTTATTGATATCCAATCCGCAAGATCATAGCCAAAAGCCGCATTGCTGGTAAAGCGTGACGTGAAACCGGTGTCAACATCACGGGCATTGATAAGGGCCGTCAAACCGGCAAAAGCACCTGGCGCAGCCACAGCTACATTCACGACATTTTGTCTGCCATAAAAATGGCTGCGTCGAGCGAAAAGACCGAAGTCCTGCTTGAGTGAAATGAAAAATCCTTTCCAAACATTCATTTTTCCTTTAACACCGATTTCTCCGCCAAAAAGATAATCGCTTAATTCCTCCTTGGTAGACGAAGTAGCTGCAGTGTTTGTGCCGGGCTCACAACCTCTGGTTTTGAATAAATATTCCTGCGAGAAAACGGCATATGACGGACCTACAAACAGATCTACGGCTATTGAATCCTGTTTCCAAAGATTGCGAACTGCCGCCAATGATATCATATAGTGATTGAGCGTGTAACTCAGATTAACTTCTCCCGGCGCATTCCCCACCGGAGCTGCGCTGATAAAAAAACCATGTGTGTTTCGAGGACCACGGCGCTTTCCATCAATAAAAGCCATTGTCGCAAAAAGGCTTGCAGCATTTCCCGGCACTAAATCGTTCTGTTTTCCTGACATAAAATACTGCTCGAACGAGACTTGTATGTCAACTAGTTCTTTGTTCGGCAATAGCACATCGACCCCATATCCGCCGCCCCATTTATTTATCCCATAAGAAAGGTGGGATTCGTCACCATGTTGCCGAAGAACGTCCGCAGCCCAATCACCGGTATTTGCAATTTGAAAATCACTGCTACGATCAAAAAATATACCCATTCCTCTTGCTTCTACATGTATCAGATCGTTGTCGTGTTTCTTTGAAGAGGCAATGTGACCCGAATCTGAAAATCCCTTGGTGTCCGAAAAAACGAAGATACATATAGTAAATAAAAGAGATGCTATGATTCTTTTCATATCATATCCTCAAGTAGTTCTTTCTTTCCCATGGTTTCTCTTATTGCGTTAATATACCCTATGAT
>CAZYPU010000002.1:5650-70428 GCA_964649665.1 uncultured Planctomycetia bacterium | reverse complement strand
GGTCAACCGCGAGCCGATCTGAGTGGCGAGCCGTATGCGCTGCGCCTCGCCTCCGGAGAGTGTACTCGATCTTCTGTCAAGGGTGAGATATTCCAGGCCTACGTTTTTCATAAACGTAAGCCGCGAAATAATTTCTTTCAAGCCCTGGTGCGATATCAGCTTCTCGGTGGGGGTAAGTTTCAGGCTGTCGAAAAAATTCTTCGCTTCCTTGACAGATAATTCCGTCACCTCCATTATATTTTTCCCGCCGATAGTAACCGAGAGCGCCTCCGGCTTTAGCCTCTTCCCCCCGCATGAGGGGCACGGCAGAATCGACATGTATTTGTTAATTTCCGTTCTAATGAACTCCGATTCGGTCTCGCGGAACCTGCGTTCAAGATTCGGTATCACGCCTTCAAAATCCCCGCCCTTGCCTTCGTCGCCGTATAGAATAATTCGCCTCGTTTGCCTGGGCAGCCTGTTAAACGGCGCCTCAACATCAAAGTCGTAGTTCCTCGCCAGAGCCCTCAAGTAGCGCCGGAAATAAAGTATAAGGCCCTTTCCTCCCCTTCTCCACGGCTCTATCGCTGCTATAAGGGGTTTTGACTTATCGGGTATTATGAGTTCGGGGTCTATTTCTATTTTATTTCCGAGCCCGCCGCAGAGGCCGCATGCGCCGTAGGGGCTGTTAAAGGAAAACGCTCTCGGCGCGAGTTCCTCGAAACTTAAGCCGCAGGTTACGCAGGCGTTTTTTTCGCTGAAAAGGATGTCACCTCCGGAATTCACAATCACAACACCGCTGCCCATCGCAAGAGCCGTTTCAACGGAGTCGGTAAGCCGCTTCTTTACGTCGTCGGCAATAACGAGCCTGTCTATTACTATCTCTATTGAATGTTTTTTATTTTTGTGCAATTTGACGTTTTCGTCTTCGAGGTTTATTACTTTTCCGTCAACGCGCGCCCTTAAGAAACCGTCTTTTCTCAACTGGTTAAAGAGTTCCCGGTATTCACCCTTCCTCCCCCTGATCTTGGGCGCAAGAAGCATGATCTTTCTGCCGCGCGGAATTTCCAATATTTTTTCCGTAATTTCCTGGGAGCTCTGGCGTGTGATTTTTTTTCCGCATTTCGGACAGTGCGCGAGGCCGATCTTCGCGAAAAGAAGCCTCAGGTAGTCATAGATTTCGGTCTGCGTGCCGACGGTGGAACGGGGATTTGCTCCGGCGGTGCGCTGCTCGATGCTTATAGCGGGAGAGAGGCCTTCGATGTATTCAACGTTCGGTTTCTGGAGCTGCTCGAGAAACTGCCGGGCATAGCTCGATAGGCTCTCGACATAACGTCTTTGCCCTTCGGCGTATATCGTGTCAAATGCGAGTGAGCTCTTCCCGGAGCCGGAAAGGCCCGTTATTACACAAAGCGTGTTTCGCGGAATCTCGACATCAATATCCTTCAGGTTATGTTCCTTCGCGCCCTTTATGAATATGACTTTCTTCTTCACAGTGCAATATTGTATCATAAGCGCAAACCAAGTCCAATATCTTTCTGTTTTCAAGTAACGTCAAGATGATTGGGCACTTTGCTTCTCCGTCATTGCGAGGCCGCCCTACAAGCGATAGTGGCCGACTTGTCCTCCGAAGCCACACGCGTAAGCAATGTGGCGAAGGAGGAAGCAATCTCAAACGAAAAGATTGCTTCGGTCTGCTTCGCAGACCTCGCAATGACATGTTGAAAGTGCCCACAATATTTTACATTATCCTATTTTCTCCTTGTGTCATCCTGAGCGAGCCCTTCACCCTTGTCATTCTAAGGCACGCAGTGCCGAAGAATCTTAACGAAAGATCCTTCCCTCCGGGTCTACGACCCGTAGGGTCGGAGACGGCACCCTTTCAGGGCGCCTCAGGATGACAAACCGAGGAAACGCCTACCCAACGATAACACTTGACACGAATACCCGTTATGCTACACTATGCTCGTTATGGCACCAATACCGCCTTTTGGACACAGGGATTCAGAGAGAATAAAGCGCGAGCTTAGCATACTCTACGAGGTATCCAACGCAATGCGCACGACGCTCAAGCTCGACCAGAGCTTCTACATGATATTGACCGCGCTCACTTCCCACGAGGGCCTCGGTTTTAACCGCGCGATGATATTTCTCGTAGACGAAAAGGAAAGCTTCCTTGAGGGCAAAATGGGAATAGGGCCGCATTCCGGCGAGGAGGCCGACAGGATCTGGAAGGGCATAGAGGAAGAGAAGCTGAGCCTCGAGGATCTGCTTAATTCGTATGATAAATTCCGCAAAGATTCCGAGTCAAAATTAAACACTCTCGTAAAAGGGGTGAAAATCGCCCTGACCGAGGAGATGGGGATACTCGCCCTCACGATACTGGAGGGAATGCCTTTTGAGGTAACGACCGAGGAAGCCAAGAAAATGGTCTCTCCTGTAATCAAAAACGCTTTTAACACGGACTTCTTCGTTACGGTGCCTTTAAAATCCAAGGATAAAACCCTCGGCGCTATCCTGGTTGACAACATTTTTACGAAGAAACCGATAACAAAATCGGACATGCGAATACTCGCAATGTTCGCCAACCACGCGGGGCTTGCTATCGAAAACTCACGCCTCTACGAGGAAACGGAATATCTCTCAAAAACAGACTGGCTCACAAAACTCTGGAATTCCGGCGAACTTCACAAGACGTTGGCAAAACAGCTTGAGGAAAGCAGGATCGGGGATAAAAATTTGAGCGTCCTCATGATAGACATAGACAACTTCAAGTCCTATAACGATTCCGTGGGCCACGGGGAAGGCGACGCGGCGATCAGAAAAATATCCGATATTTTGAGCAAGAAATCGCGTAACGTCGATTTTGTGGCAAGGTACGGCGGCGAGGAATTCACCATTATCATGCCTGATACAAGCCCGGAAATAGCCCTTGCCATTTCCGAGCGGCTTAGAAAGCACATCGAGGAAACCTTCGCCGGCAGAGCGCTTCCGAAAGGCGCTCCAAACCTTACCGTCAGCATCGGGATCTCTACATTCCCCTACGATACCGCCGACAAAGATAAGCTAATGCACATGGCCGATATCGCCCTTTACGAGGCAAAGAGAGCAGGTAAAAACAGGGTATGCGCCTATAGTCGGCGTATGGAAAAAGGCCTCTTCGGTTTCGGAAAAAAAACTTAAACCAGAACCTCTTCTTTCTTTGGCGGTTTGCTTTTTTCGTCTTCTCCAAATTTGACCGATACTATCTTTGAAATCCCTTTTTTCTCCATAGTGATCCCGTAGAGAAGATCCGCCATCTGCATGGTCCTTTTTGAGTGCGTAATCACGATAAACTGCGAGATCTTCAGAAAATCCTGCAGTATCCCCGCAAACCTTCCGATGTTTGTTTCGTCGAGCGGCGCGTCAACCTCGTCAAGAATGCAGAAGGGGCTCGGCTTCACTTTGAATATGGCGAAAAGGAGCGCTATCGCGGTAAGCGCCTTTTCACCGCCGGACAATAGAAGCAAATTCTGCAATTTTTTGCCGGGCGGCCTTACCACGATTTCTATCCCGCTTTCCAGTACGTCGCCCTCGTCCAGAAGCAGGAGTTCCGCATGGCCGCCACCGAAAAGCATCCTGAAATAGTCCTTGAACTCGACCCGTATCTTCTCAAATGTCTCCAGAAACATGATCTTGGTGGTCTTGTTTATCTTGATTATGACTTTATGAAGCGATTCTTTCGCCATTAAAAGGTCCTCGCGCTGCTGCGTAAGAAAAGAGTGCCTTTCCTTCAATTCCTTGTGTTCAACGATCGCCACAAGATTTACCGTTCCCAATTTTTCCAGCTTGATCTTTAAGACCTCTATCTGGTTTTTGATTTCCTCCCAATTTGCATCCTGCGGTATTTCTATATTCGCCTGCGCGATATCCGTTTTGTAGGCCTCACGAACCCTGTCGGTGATATTTACGACCTTAAGCTCTTTTTCCCTGTTCTTTATTTCGTGGTTGCGGATTTTATTTCTTAAAGCCTCTATAAGCTCCTCTTTTCCCCGCGCGAATTTTTCCTTCTCGCGCAAACTTGCAGAAACAGCCGACCTCTTCCCTGAAATCTCGCTCAGCTTTTCATCCAGCCGGGACTTTTCTTCTTTTCTCAGCACGATTTCTTCCTCAAGAGACACCGATTCCACAAGAAGCGCCGCTATCTTTTCTTCCGTCTCGTCGGAACGTTTTTTCTTACTTTCGCGCTGTTCTTTACTTTCTTCGAGAACGGATGATTCCCTATCCAGGTTTTTGGACTCCTGCGATTCACCATTCTTTAGAATGCTTATTTCCGACTTTAATTCTGACATTCCGAAAATCAGATCGTTTTTCGCTTTCGTTTTGGATTGAACCGCCGTCTGCAAAGAGGAAATAAGTTCCTGTACTTTCGCGGACTCATTTTCGTTCTCGTTGAGCCGGACGTTCAGATCGTTTCCTTTAAGGGAAATTTCGCCGATAAACTCCCCCACCTCGCTTATTTCAAGCTCTATAACCGCCAGCTCGTCATTTATCTTTTTTAAGTTCGCCTCTCTCGATTCTTTTTTGGATAGCGCGCCGGCAAGTTCTATTTCTTCTTTTTTCAGATCATCCCCGGTTGAGGCAATCTCGCGTTTCAGGCCGTCGATGCCCTCTTTTTTGACGGAGGCCTCCGAGCGCAACGCTTCTACCCGTTCGGCGATGCGGGCTTTTTCCGCACGGATCTCCTCCACCTTTCCCGCCCTTCCGATAATGGAAATAGTGTTTTCGCTTTTTGTGAAGCCGCCGAAAATATAGCCTCTCTTTATGAAGAAGCCGTCTTTGGTCACAAAGCCGCCGAATTTATATTTATCAAGCATCGCGTAGGCCTTTTCGGCGTCCTCGGCCACATAAATATCGCCGAGGAGGTAATCCGCCAGGCCCCTGTAAGGCTCCCCTACTTTCACAAGGGAAGACAGCCTCATAAGGTTTTCTTTCCGCATAAATTTTTCGAACCGGCCGTTAAGATCGGTATCTTTTATATCCCCGTAAATTATAAAACGGGCCGAGGCCTTACCGGCAAGGTAAATAAAGGCATCATGAAACGCGCCGCGCGTCTCAACGACTATGGCTTGCGCCTTACCGTCAAGCGCCGCCTCCAGGGCCGCCTCGTAACCCTTTTCCGGGTCCATCATATCGGCAACGATACCGGCCACACCTCTTAACGCGCCGCTTTTTGCCGCCTCCGCGACAATTTTCACGCCGTTTTCGAAACCTTCAAATTTCTCTATCATTTCTTTAAGGATTTCCTCTTTCGAGTTAAGGGCGTTTAAGGTATTTTCGTACTCGGTTATGCGTTTTTTTGCCTCTTCCAGCGAATGTTCACCGAGAGTGAGCCTCTCCCCGAATCCTGCCAGCACCTCGGCGGTCTTTTCAGTTTTTTGCTTGCAGGCATCCAGCTCCCTTATGACTTCCTCAAGGCGCGATTCGACGCCCTTTTTCTCCTCACTCACATTTTCTTTTTCCGTCTGAAGACGCCGGAGGCGCGCTTTTCTGTTTACAAGGTCAGCGCCTATTTTTATGAGGTCGTTCTTCGTTTTTGTCTGGAAAGCCAGGAAATCCACTGTGCTTGTTTTAGCGAGCTTTATATCCTTTTGATGGGTGTCAATTTCGCACGAAAGATTCCGCGCGGCTTCTTCGCTTTGGGCGAGGGCTCCTTCTTTTTCCCCGCGCGTCTTTGAGAGGGAATCCAGGCGTTCTTTTATCTTCGCTATTTCTTCTTCCTGTATCTTCACTTTTTCCTCGAGGCTTTCTATTTCCCCGACCAGGCCCTGTTTAAAATTTTTCAGGTCATCAACCCTTTCGCCGTTAAGGGCAATCTTGTGCGTGCCCTTTTCGACAAAAATGGTCGCTTCCGACAAATTCTGCTGCGCCTCGGTCATTTCCTGTATGATAGCGTCCAGCTCTTCCCGGTAGCCGTTAATCAATCCAAGGCTTTCGCTTAATTCGCCTCTTAAGCTTTTCTCCTCTTCGCAAACGGCCTCCAGGCGCTCCTTGTTGAGGGCCAGTTCGGCATTTAAGCACCCCTGTTCGTAAGCGGAAAACTTAAGGTCCATATCCTTCATCGCTTCAAAATCATTTTTGTATCTTTCCGCTTTTTTGGCGTGGCGCTCTATCGAATTAATCTGCCTTTTAACTTCGTTTATAATATCGCTTATTCTTACCAGATTGGTTTCCGTATGTTCTAGCTTCCTTATCGCTTCTTTCTTCTTTGATTTGTATTTTGTTATGCCGCTGGCTTCCTCAAATACAAAACGACGGTCCTCCGGCTTGGAACTCAATATAAGGCCGATCTTTCCCTGCTCGATGACGGAATAAGAGCTCGCACCGAGGCCCGTGCCCATCAGTAAATTGTTTATGTCTTTAAGGCGGACGGGGGTTTTGTTCAGAATATATTCGCTTTCGCCGGAACGAAAGAGGCGGCGCGTTATGATAACCTCATCGTAATCTATGGGGAGGTTTTTCTTCTCGTTCGATAAGGTCAGCGAAACCTCCGCCATGTTTGTGGGCTCTATCGAATCCGTACCGTTAAATATGATGTCCTCCATGGAAGAGCCCCTTAACGATTTCGCGGACTGTTCACCGAGAACCCAGCGTATGGCGTCAGAAATATTTGATTTCCCGCAGCCGTTCGGCCCGACTACCGCTGTAACACCCGGCTCAAATTTTAACTTTGTCTTGAACGGAAATGACTTAAAACCTACTATCTCGAGTTGCTTGAAATACATTATGCCCCCCTAACTATTTGCCTTTCAGTAGAATTCTTTTTAAAATATCTATTTCCTGCGGCGTATATTCGCGATATTTGTTGATCGGGTTCCGGTGCGGCTTCGGAAATATCCCCTTCTCCTCATAGTTCTTTATAGTTCCTCTATATATACCCAGCATGTTCGCCACTTCCTGGATATTATATTTTCTATTTGAGATTTTCGGAAGCTCCCCTACCATAAACATCACCTTTATATATGTTTGTATATCTTTCTATAACTCACTGCAAGTATACCTGATTTTGTTGCAGTTGTCAAGGACAAATAGTTTCTTTCTTCTTGCGGAGCATTTAAGAAGTAAACCGGGATTACAAATTTTGGTGGCAGCTGTCGGCGGGATGCCCTGGAGGCGAAAAATTTTGTGCGTGAGCGTCGCAATTGAGTGGTGAAAGCTTCCCCACACCAATTGCAGCGAGCCACAAAATTCGCCGGAAGGGCGCCCGCTGACAGCTGACACCTGCGGACAGGATCCCGGTTTACTTCTTACTTGCGGAGTACCTGCTTGAATTTTTTCGTAAGGGCGGGGACAACCTGGAAGAGGTCACCTACTACGCCGTAGGTGGCGACCTTGAAAATTGGCGCGTCGGGATCTTTGTTTATGGCTATGATGATTTTCGAGGACTGCATGCCGATGAGATGCTGGATCTGTCCGCTTATACCGCAGGCGATGTAGATTTTCGGGCAAACGGTTTTTCCTGTCTGCCCTACCTGGTGGGAGTACGGTATCCAATCCGCGTCAACGGCGCTTCGTGAGGCGCCGACGGCGCCGCCGATTGTAAGCGCGAGTTCCCGTATAATGCTGAAATTCTCCGCTCGCCCCACTCCCCTTCCGCCTGATACGATTATATCGGCTTCGGCGAGGTTAACCGTCTCCTCCATCTCTTCGACTATGTCGATAAGACTGGTTCTTGTCGATAGTGTTTCGTCTTTATATTCTTTTTCGATGAGCGTGCCCTTTCGCCCCTTTTCAACCGCCGCTTCCTGCATGACCTTGTGCCTTACGGTGGCCATCTGCGGCCGGTGGTTCGGGGTTACGATTGTCGCCATTATGTTTCCGCCAAAAGCCGGACGCGTCTGGAGGAGAAGTCTTTTCTCGGGATCAATATCGAGCCCCGTGCAGTCGGCGGTAAGGCCGGTATTTATTTTTATGGCGACCCTGGCTATGAGGCTTCTTCCGATTGTTGTAGCGCCGGAGAGAAGAGCCTCCGGTTTAAATTCGTTTATAAGTTCTGTGAGTACTTTTGAATAAGGATCGTCCTGGTAATATTTTAAATGCGGGGAATCTACAAGATAAATAATATCCGCGCCTCTTTCGAAAAGGTCCTTAGCCTTATCTTTTACGCCTTCACCCAAAAGTACGGCGCATAATTTGCAGCCGAGCTTGGAGGCGAGCTTCCTGCCTTCACCGAGAAGTTCATACGCTACCGATTGGACCGCGCCTTTTTTCTGTTCGCAGAAAACCCAGACATCCTTGTATGAGGTGTGATCGTATTTTTTTTCGAGGGTTTCAAGCTCTATGGCGTTGAATTTACACGGCTCAACGCAGGCGCCGCAGAGGTTGCACTTATCATAATCAATAACGGCCTTCTTATCCTTCATGCTGATGGCCGCAAACGGACATGCCTTAACACAAAGGCCGCAGCCCACACACACTTCTTCCAGAATCTTTATCTTTTTTTCAGGCATATATTCGTTCCTCTGCGGGCTTACCTGCCTGCCGGCAGGCAGGCGCCCGCAGTATTCTCCGCGTATTCCCCGCGCCCCTTCGCTGCCGCTTGGGATAAACTCCGGCGTGGGGTCTCAAATTTCCTGCCTCAGTTCCCCGACAAGCTTCTCTACAATTTCACCGGTATCACCCTTAAGAATCACCCCGCCCTTGCGCGGCGGGGGCGTAAAAATTTTCACAACGCGCGTCGGCGAGCCGTCAAGGCCTATCTTGTCGAAATCACAGCTTAAATCTTCCGCTGTCATTTTTTTAATCTCCGCCTTTTTGGCCCGCATCTTGCCCTTAAGCGACGGGAGGCGCGGTTCGTTGATTTCTTTTACAACGGTTAGAAGGCACGGGATGGGCGTCTCTATTATTTCGAACCCTTCCTCCGTCATCCTTTCGACACGAGCCCTCTTCTCTTCAATGGATTCTATTTTCTTCACATACGTAACCTGGGGTATATTCAGATGCGTGGAAATTCCGGGGCCTACCTGCGCCGTATCGCCGTCGGATGCCTGTTTTCCGCAAAGTATAACGCTGAAATCGCCTATTTTTTTCACGGCCTGCGACAGCACATAGCTGGTGGCCCACGTATCGCTTCCCGCGAAAGCCCTGTCGGTAACAAGCGCTCCCTCGTCGCATCCCATAGAAATGGCTTCCCTTAAGGCCTCTTCCGCCTGGGGCGGCCCCATGCTTATAACCGTAAGTTTTCCGCCCAACTTTTCCTTAAGCCTTATGCCCTCTTCTATGGCGTACATGTCGAAGGGGTTTATAATCGATTCGACCCCTTCGCGTATAAGCGTATTCGTCTCGGGATTTATTCGGACCTGGGTGGTGTTCGGAACCTGTTTTATGCAGACAATTACGTTCATGATTCTCTGAGGCGCCTCATTCCTATTTCTTCTTCAGCTCCTTAATCAAGCTTGCCGCGATAACTCCGCGCTGGATCTGGTTAGTGCCTTCGTAAATCTGCGTAATCTTGGCATCCCTCATAAGTTTTTCAACGGGATACTCCCTCATGTATCCGTATCCGCCAAAAATCTGGACGGCATCCGTTGTAACTTTCATCGCCACGTCCGAGGCGAAAGTTTTGGCTATGGCGGAAAGTTTCGCTATATTTTTTTCTCCCGAGTCGACTATTTTGGCCGCGCGGTAAACCATTGCCCTTGACGCTTCAACCTGTATGGACATGTCGGCAAGCATGAACTGCAGGCCCTGGAAGCTGGATATGAGCTGTCCAAACTGTTTTCGCTGGTGGGCATATTCTACGGATTCATCGAGGGCCCTCTGCGCGATGCCGACCGCCTGGGCGGCAACGCCCGGGCGCGAATAATCAAACGTCTTCATTGCAACGATAAATCCCATGCCCTCTTTCGACAAAAGATTTTCCTTGGGGACCCTACAGTCGGTAAAGATAACTTCCCTGGTGGCGGAACCCCTTATGCCAAGCTTTTTTTCCTTTTTACCGAACTCAAGGCCTTTTGTCCCTTTTTCGACTATAAAAGCCGAAGCTCCCCTGGCGCCCTTTGATTTATGCGTCATGGCTATGACGGTATAAATATCGGCTTCTCCCCCGTTTGTAATCCACTGTTTTGTGCCGTTAAGAACATAATGATCGCCGTTTTTTACGGCCGTGGTCTTTATGGAACCGGCGTCCGAACCGGCTTCAGCTTCGGTAATACAGAAAGCCGCTATTGTCCCCTTGGCTATTTTCGGCAGGTATTTCTTTTTCTGCTCGTCGTTTCCAAAAAGGATGATCGGAAATGTCCCGAGCCCTGTCGCCGCGAAAGCGAGCGCTATGCCGCCGCAGCCCCATGAAAGTTCCTCGGTGGCAAGGGCCATCTCAAAAACGCCGCCCCCCATTCCGCCATATTCCTCCGCTATGTAGACACCGAATATATCGGAATCAGCGAGTATTTTCACTATAGGCCAGGGGAACTCTTCCTTTTCATCGTACTCGGCCGCTACGGGTTTTATTTTCTCCCGCGCAATCTGGCGGCACAAATCCCGTATCATCTTCTGTTCTTCGGTAAACAGAACATCCATTTTTTACCTCCTTGTCGCCTGTGTTAATATAGACCCGTAATTATAGGGCATAAACTGCCCTTTGTCAAGGGGGTCCCGTTTTTTTCCCGTTTTCCCGTTTTTTTCTAGTTTACAACAGCGCGTTTATCAGGTAAGATATAGCGCAATGAAAAAGCGGATATTCGCAATATTGGTGTTGGCTATTTTCACTGCCGGATGCGCAAGGACGGCCAGGATACGCCATAGAGAAGCGTGCCTGCCGGTTTCGCAGGAAATCGTCAAGCCCGCTTCTCTCTTCACAGTCGGCGAAAGATTCACCTATCTCGCCGCGTGGAAAAGAATCCCCGTGGGCACCGCTACCGTGACCCTGGAGGAGCTCACCACTCTTAACGGCCACGAGGTCTATAAAATAGTTATCCGGGCGCGGACCAACAAATTCCTTTCGAAACTCTTCAAGGTCGAGGACACCTTTACGAGTTATATGGATAAGAATAACCTGATAAGTCGCCGGTACGAAGCCGTGATAAGGGAGGGCAGCTACAGAAAAAATCTTGTTGTGGATTACGATGACAAAAAAAATCTGGCGATATACCGAAACCTTACCGACGGCAGTGTGAAGACCTGCCCTACGCTAAGAAACGTCCGCGATCCGGTATGCGCGGCTTATTTCTTCAGGACGATACCGCTAGAAGCCGGCGATAGGGTGAAAATAGCCGTAAATCTATGCGAGAACAACTATGAAATAGTCGCCAACATCGTGAAGATGGCCAATGTAGGGCTTTCCGGACTGGGGGACTTCAGCGCCTTCCTCGTTGAGCCCTATATCAAGCTTAAAGGAAAAAGGCAAAAAAGGGCAACGGCGCGCGGCTATATCTCAGCCGATAAAAGGCGCCTCGGCCTCTTTATGGTACTTAAGGTCCTGGAAATACCCTGGATCGGCGAGGTTACAGCAACGCTTAAGAATGTGGAATACACTGAGTGAACCGTTTATCACCTTCAATATTGTCATATAACACAGTTATTTTACCCATATGTTTTCTTACCTATAGCGCAAAAACTCTTTTGGCGTTACGCGTGTAATCGTTTCGGCAGCTGGCACCCGCTGACAGATGGCGGTCATTTAGCGCACCTCAAAGATATTGCCCCTTCCCAGAATCAAATTTGGATCAAGCGCTTTTTTTACCTCCAGCATTTCCCGGACGCCCTTTTCGCCGTATAGCAACTTAAGAAATCCGCGTTTTGACTTGCCGATACCGTGTTCCGCCGAAACCGTTCCCCCCAACGAAATGGATTTTTTTACGAATTCGAGCCGGAGTTTCCCGGCTTTCTCGTAATCGGCCCTGCCGGAAGGAAGCATATTTACGTGCAGGTGCGCATTACCTATGTGGCCAAATATGAAAAATCGGAGACCGCTTTTTTTAAGTTTGTCGTCGTAGAACCGCAGCATAATCTCATTTTTAGCGCGCCTAACGGCAAGGTCCGTGCTCACTTTGGGAAATCCCGAGCGCTTCGCCATCTCACTCATCTGTTCCGGAATAAAGCGCCTCTTTTCCAAAAATTCGCGGCGGCCTTTTTCGCTCATGGCGACCCAGGTACTGTCCGGCGATGTGCCGTGCTTTGACAAAAGTTTCTCCCACTTCGCCAATACCGCGTCCTCGCCTTCGATTATTTCATCCTCGAAGAATACGGCCGCAACCGAGGCGCCGGGCACATTCGCGTATTTCGTACGTAAAAGCTCCAGGCAATTTCCGTCAAAGTATTCGATTGAGACCGGCGCGGCGGCTCGCGCGCTATGGGCAAAATCCCATGCATCCTGCCTGTCGGAGAAAAACGCGAAACAACTGAAAAGCGCGGGCGGTTTCCCGAGCAGCCCAAGGCGCGCCTCCGTTATGACGCCGAGCGTGCCCTCCTGCCCCACGAAAAGATCCACAAGGTCCATGTTGTCTTCCGCATAATACCCGGCTGAATTTTTTGTCTCGGGCATTTTATAAGACGGCAGGTTGATCCTGTAATGCTTTCCGCCCGATTCAAATTCCATTACCCGCCGTTTTGCCCTAACGTCCCCCCTCCTCAGGGAAAGGCAGGACCCGTCCGCTAAAATAACCGTGAGGCGCCGGACATATTTTCTCGTGGGACCGTACCGGAAAGACCTTGCGCCGGAGGCGTTCGTCGCTATTGTGCCCCCTATAAACGCTGTCTGCTCTGTCGGGTCGTACGTGTAAAAGAGACCCTCTTTTTCACAAGCGCCCTTCAAATCCCCAATTAAAACGCCCGGCTCGGCTATGACGTAGCCGCCTTCATTCGATTTTACGATTTCTTTTATCCCGTCCAGTTTTTCTGTGGATAGGACCAGTCCCCCGAAAGGAATCCTTCCGCCCGCCTGGCCCGTACCGGCGCCTGAGATCGTAACGGGTATTTTCCTTGAGTTTGCTTCTTTTAGTATTGAGGGGATTTCCGCGGCGCTTTGCGGGATAATTACTTTATCCGCGTGGCCGCCTTTCAGATTTGAAGAATCTTCGAGATAGGACCGAAAACTTTGCGGGTCGTCTTTGACGAGCATTAATACCGGATACCGGCTAAATTCCCTTTAGTACGATAGCCCCGATTATGATATATAGGACGCCGAGCGCCCTGTAACTGTTATTGTTTGCCTTGATAAGCCGGTTGGTAAGTTTTTCCATTTTTTTCGTAAAGACAATGAGGGCTATACCCTTAAGAAGCGCAAGCATTCCCAGCGCTATTACAAAAAGCCTGTAACGGCAGTAAGAAGCCGAGAGAAGGAATAGAACGCCGATCACCAGCGGAATCGCGCTCAGTTTTTTAAAAGGGGCATCCTTCAATTTTAAAAACACGTTTTTCTTTACCATGTCCGGCACAAATATCATAAGCGTGCCAAAGGCAATCCATATGATTCCAAAAAAATTAAGGAATATTTTCAAAATCGCTCCCATAATTCCACCTCCGATGAGACCTGGATTTCTACTCTGAACGATCGAATTGGACCCTTGACATTTTTTCTAAAAAATGTCAAGGGTAAATTCGCACCTATAACTTATGTCAGCCTACGGCTGACATAAGTTATGTGCTCATTTATTATAGCACTAATCGCGTATATTGCAATAAAAAATCCGCCATTTCTTACTGCGAAGAATTTCTCCGAAGTAGAAAGAGCGGAATGGGTTAACTTTATTTTTTATTCGCTTTTTATATACTCGAGGGCCTTCCTGGTCCCTTCTTCCTGCCACTTGCCCTTGAACGCCGCTTCCTCCGAGGTCTTCAAAGGCGGCTGGATGGCGCTTGTATT
Organism: uncultured Planctomycetia bacterium; assembly: GCA_964649665.1. GTDB lineage: Bacteria > Omnitrophota > Gorgyraeia > JABMRN01 > RBG-13-46-9 > CAZYPU01. The sequence goes on along the minus strand of CAZYPU010000002.1, from coordinate 56,609 downwards.
GCTTGCACCCCGGAATACGCCGGCGCTATTCTTAAAATACCTTAAAGATACCGTTCCGAGTAATGCGCACGCCAGGGTGAAAAAAAATCCGGCGCGCAGCAAAATATATGGCCTAAACAGCGCTGTGCGGCATTTCATACGCACGCCGGTTTCAATGCCGCCGTTCAGGTACTCACCCGCTATGTCCATCGCCTCATGTTTGTCTTTGGCTTCGGTGATAATCTCGATAACTGTCCGGTATTTCATATCTCCCTTTCTTGTTGCTTAATTATAACAAGAAAAAGGATGGCTGTCAAGCAGATTATCTACCTTTTTTGATTACTAACCCGACAGGGCCCGAATCATTTGGGCGTGAATTTTGGAATTTGAGGCGAGCATTTCTTTGTCGTAAATACTAAATTTTTCTCCGTCTAACTTTGTAATTTTCCCGCCGGCTTCTTCGATTATTCTTGCGGCCGCCGCTGTATCCCAGGCGTGAAGGTAATACTCCCAGAAACCGTCAAAACGCCCGCAGGCAACATAGCACAAATCAAGCGCCGCCGAGCCGGCCCTTCTTACCGCCTGAGCGGTCTTAAGGAGTCTGGTGAAATTGCGAATGTTTGTCTTTCCGGATTTCCTCACGTTGTAAGCGAACCCCGTGGCCACGATGGCTTTATCGATATCCCTTATTTTAGACACCCGTATACGTTTCCCGTCCAGAAACGCGCCTTTCTCCTTTTCCGCGTAAAAAAGTTCGTCCCTGGTAGGATCGTATACGACGCCGAGTAGGATATCGCCCTTGTGCGCCAGGGCTATGGATACGCAGAAAAACGGAAAGGTATGCAGGAAATTCGTCGTGCCGTCCAACGGGTCGATAATCCACTTGAAGTCCGACTTTTTCCCTTTATGCCCTCCCTCTTCGCCAAGAAAATCGTGGCGCGGAAAGGATTTGCCTATCGCGCCGACGATTATATCTTCCGATTTCCTGTCAACCTCGGTTACAATGTTGATTTCGCTCTTATAGCGCACCTGCTTTACCCTGCCGATATTCTTCTTGATATATCTGCCGGCCTTAAGCACGGCGCCTACAGCGGCTTTTCTAAACTGAACGGTTTGCATCCTATCCCACTTTTATCGCTTCAACCGGGCACTGTGAAGCAATCTCGTTTATATCATGATCTCCGCACGAATCGCCTTTAACTTTCGCGATATTGTCATTCGCGATTTCAAAGACCTCCGGACACAATGAAGAGCAGAGCCCGCAACCGGTGCAAAGGCTTTTATCGATTGTAATCTTTGCCATTATTTCACCTCCTTTAACGCTTTTACAACAATTAAGGATACTTTCATATCTTTCATGGCGGGGGAACAGAGGGGATTATTTTTCTTCGAATTTTTCGGGCACCTGGAGTCCGATTTTTTTGGCGATATCGTAAAATTCTCTCCTGCTCAGGCCCTGGAGCGTCTTGTGCTTTTTTTCGAGCTGCTCGTTGAACTTTACCGCTTTTTCCTGCATGAGCTCGTGGGTTTTTTTTGAACCGCCGTAAATACGGAAGTTGCCGCCTTTTGTTATACGCACGTGCCCGTCCTTACTGTCAAAGCCAAGCCCCAGAAGGACTTTTTTGAAAACTCGATTTTTCATATTGCCAGATTATATAACATACTTGATACGATGACAAGCACAAAATTTTGCTTATAGCTTAAAGCTTACGAATTACAGTTTATATACCTTATCCCCGTGCCTTACTTTTGACCTTACCTTCATGCCGATTTCCTGGCCCCTTGAGGCCTTTTCTATCGGCGTGTGGTTAACCTGCATGCTTTTTATTTTTTGCTCAAAATCCGTTGTGTGGCCCTTTATGTAAATGGTGTCCCCCGCCGATAGCGTGTCTTTTTTCAGTTTGATAACCCCCGCTTTTACATGCGGAAAAAAATGGATTACCTCGCCGATCGGCTCGCCTAATTCCTCCACGCTTCTCTTTTTCTTAAATAATCCGAATATCATGGCACACCCCCTTTGTTACCCGTAGGATAGTATATCATACTTTCACCCTATTTGACCACTCTTAATGGACAAATTTTGCAAAGCGGCTTTTTCTTCTTACAGTAATTTTTGCCTGTCTCCACGATCAGGGCATGGTACTCGTTAAAGAGCTTTTTTTTCTCCGGAAGATTGCGCGTAAAAAACTCCTGCATCCGGGCGTATGTCGCATTGTCGGGTATCAGTTTATGCCTTACGAATATCCGCTTCGTATAGGCATCCACAACAAAAACACTCTTGCCGAGCGCATAAAGAAGGATGCTGTCGGCCGTCTCAGGACCTATTCCATTTACTTTCAAAAGTTTTTCCCTGAGCGCCTCCCGGTCATAAGCGCGCAGTTTGTTTATGTTTCCGCCGCAGGATTTGTTCAGGAACCGGACAAAATTTTTGAGCTTTTTCGTTTTCTCTTTATAAAAACCGGACGGCCTTATGGCTCTCTGCAGGGTTTTTACGCTTACGCGTTTAATCTTACGCGGCGAGAGAAGCTTTTTTTTCTTCAGATTAATTATGGCCTTTTCCACATTCGGCCACGCCGTATTCTGCGTAAGTATTGCCCCTATCATAACCTCGAAAGGATCCCGGGCCGGCCACCAGTGCCTTGGCCCGAAGTGCCCGTAAAGGAGGCTGTAAATCTCAAGCAGCGTTCGCGCCTTACTCAAGCAAGCCCGCCTTTCTGAGAAATGACAGGCTCTTCTCTGTTTCGCCGACATCCCTCGGCTCCAGCACAAAAGTGCAGGCGTCCCCCCTTGCCTCGAGCGCCCTGAAAAAGGCCTCAAAATCTATATTGCCCTTCCCCAGCGGAAGGTGGGTGTCATCGTCACCGGCGTTATCGGCTAAATGCGCTTCCCTGATGGAACCGGCCGGGTATTTCTCAAGCCATGCCTCCATCCCCGTTTTGCCAAACGCATTAGAATGGCCTATGTCAACGCACATTCCGAAATAAGGCGAGTCGACTTCCTTCATGAGCCCTATCAGAGAATCAGGCTCGGCCTCGCAGTGATTCTCTATATTCAAGCCTATATCATGAACGCTTAAGCCCGCGCTTATTACGCGCCATAGCGAGACAGCATTTTTGAACTGCTTCTTTACCGGAAATTCCGCATGAGCGACGACAGAATGTATATCCAGGCATCTGCAGAGTTTAAACACCCTGTTATACAAAGACTGCATCCCGGATATGGCGGGATGAATACGGGAATAATCTATATCGGTAATGGGGGCGTGGAGCCTGAGCGGAAAGCGGTTTCTTTTAACGAAGGCCTTTATGCCCTTGATAAGCGCGGGATCGTAATTACTGATCTCCGCGGCATTGAGGTAGAGCTCTCCCCCGAATCCCGGGAAATACCTTCCCATATCGGCATCCGAGGCAAGGTCAGAATACTTCACCTGAACGAGAAAATTTTCTTTATCGAGTTTCATTACGGAGGAAGCAGCCAGTCCTGAATAAAGGATCTTCATGGAGCCCCTCCATTCGGGACTGGCTGCTGTTAATAAGCCTATCTCTTTCTTCTCTTCTTTTTGCCGCCGCACTGCATTTTTGCGCAGGAGACGTTGCCTTTCTTATCGATAAAATAAAGATAGCCTTTCTGCTTCTTTACGCGACAGTTGTGTATCATTTTCCTTCCGCCGCCCTTTTTTTTGCCGCGCGCCATTTTTGTCTCATAAGCGCAGCCGTTCTTACCGACAAAATAGAGGTAGCCTTTCTTCCTCTTTATGCCGCATTTGCATAACACTTTCGCCATTTATTTCACCCCCTTTCATTTCAAACATTAGGTCCCGATCCTCACGCTATCGACTATACCTTTTAAGGTCGCGACAGCCGAAAGAATCGCGAGTTCGCTCGTCTTCGGATTTTTCTTTGAGGGAACGTTCTCTGTTTTCGTCATAATTCTGCCAAAATCGCCCGCTATTTCCACCTCGTGCGTATTCTTCGTGTACTCCGGCGAAACGATAATCCTTACAACCGTCTTTTTCGCGCCGATGCCGGCCAGGCTTAAAACCGACGAGACATTAACATTCTTGGGAAAGCCCTTTATCGCCTCCCGGGCATTGCCCTCAAATAAAACCTCTTCGCCGTTTATGGAATTCAAATCAATTCCCTTTAATTTAACATAAGGGGCGCCTTCCAGGCTTTTCGGCGGTTTTTTCGTAGTCAGGCGCACCGATTTTATCCCGTCGAGGCCGGCGGCCTTCAGGCCGTCTATTCCGCATATCGCGCCGCTCGGAAAATAAACCTTCACGTTTTTTCCTCTCGCCTCTTCCAGAAGGGTTTCGGATTCAACAAGCCCTCCGACGCTCATCACCATGACGTCTTTCGATTTTTCTACGGCTTTCTTTACTACATCCCGCGAGACACTGCTTGCGGCGGCTTCTATCACAAGATCCGCTTTATTAAAAACCGCCTCCATTGAATCCTTTTTTATATCACTGCCCGTCAGTCGCGAAATCTCATCTACTTTGCGCTCATCAATATCGTATAACGCCGCGAGCTCAACTTTATCTTTCAGCTTCGTAAGGCACGCCTCGGCTATGGCGGCCCCTATGGTGCCGCAGCCTATGATCCCAAGTTTAAGTTTTTTCATATTATTTCACCTGAGGCACTGTTTTTCCCGTTACGCTGAGCATCCTCTCCAGTGTCTGACGGGCTTTTTCCATTACGCGCTCAGGAACCTTTACCTCATAGACCATGTTTTCCAGCGAATGCGCCACCCACCCCAATGTCGTTAGTTTCATGTTCGCGCATATAAGGTGAGTTGTAGGGATGTGAAATTGCTTATCCGGGTTTTCTTCCCTTAGCCGGTAGAGCATGCCGCTTTCGGTGCCGATAATAAATTCTTTCGCCTTAGAAGTCTTTGCGTAATCCAGCATCCCCCTTGTCGAGCAAATGTGGTCGGCCAACGCGAGCACCTCGGGCCTGCATTCGGGGTGCGCAATAAACTTGGCTTTCGAAAAATTATGCTTTGCCTTTACGACATCCTCTTCCGTCAGCCGTATATGCGTGGAGCAAAATCCCTCCCAGAGAATTATATCTTTCTCCGGCACCTGTGTTTTTACGTACCTGCCGAGGTTTTTGTCCGGGACGAAAATAACGCGCTTGTTTTTTACGGACCGGGCAATTTCTATCGCGTTGGAAGATGTGCAGCTTATATCGCTTTCGGCTTTGATTTCAGCGCTGGAGTTAACATAGCATACCACCGCGGCATCGGGGAATTCTTTTTTCTTCTCGCAGAGCTTCCGGACGGTAATCATGTCCGCCAGGGGGCAGCCGGCTTCCTTGGCGGGCAGAAGCACTTTTTTCCCCGGGTTCAGGATCGCGGCGCTCTCCGCCATAAAATGCACGCCGCAAAATACTATGATATCCTCTTTTGTGTTGACGGCGGCCCGTGCCAGTTCCAGCGAATCGCCGGAGAAATCCGCTATTTCCTGTATTTCGTCGCGCTGATAATTATGGGCCAACACGATAGCGTTTTTTTCTTTTTTGAGCTTTTTTATATTTCGCCTGAGCTCTTCTTTGTATAACGTATCGACGTTAGGGTTACTTTTGTCCCGCATGTATTTTCTCCGGCTTCTCCGTATCCAGAATCACATTATCTATCAGCCGTACTTTTCCTATAAAAACAGCCAGCGCCACCAGGACCTCGCCTGTGATGCTGGGGGTTTCTTTAAGGGATTTCACATCGGCTATCGAGATGTAGTCTAATTTTGCCGAGGGCACAGCGGAAATTATCTCGCGCATTCTTTTTACGATTTTTTTAGCGTCCCTTTCTCCGGAATCAAACGCCTCGTGCGCGGCTTCAAGCGATCTATGCAGGACGAGCGCATCCTTCCTTTCCGATTTCGAAAGATAGGTATTTCTGGAGCTGACCGCGACACCGTCCTTGTCCCGTATTATGGGCAATATTTTTACCGCTACATCCATATTCAGGTCCTCAACCATCTTGCTGATAACAAGCGCCTGCTGGGCGTCCTTCTGGCCGAAATACGCTATGTCGGGCCTGATAATTTCAAAAAGTTTCGCTACAACGGTCGTAACACCCCTGAAGTGACCGGGCCTCGATTTACCGCAGAGCCGCTCGGTCAGCTTTTCCACGTTCACATATGTCGAAAAACCGCCCGGGTACATACTTTCTTTCTTCGGGTAAAACAGGACGTCCGCCCCGCAGGATTTCACGAGCTCCTCGTCCCTTTTTATGTCACGCGGGTATTTTCTGAAATCCTCGTCCGGCGCGAATTGGATGGGATTAACGAATATGCTCAATATAACAACGTCGGATTGCTTGCGCGCGGATCTTATAATGCTTAAATGCCCCTCATGCAGATACCCCATGGTGGGAACAAAGCCGACAAGCTTATTTTCCTTTTTCATGATTTTGGCGTAGGTCCTCATCTTATCTATATCGGCGATTACTTTCATTCATCCCCCCCCGCGCTTACGCGTGCGGGGCGCTTCGTTTTATTGCAGATTCCCCACGCATAAGCATGGGGCAGTAATTCCCGCAGGCCGCGTAAAACAAATTCCCTTTCATGCATTCTCGGATGCGGGACGCTTAAGTCTTTCCTGTTTATTTTTTCATCTCCGAAGATCAGAATATCAAGATCTATCGTCCGCGGGCCGTTTTTTACTTTTCTTTTTCTGCCGAGTTCTTTTTCGATTTTCCGGAGTTCCTTTAAAAGCCCGGAGGGATCGAGGGCTGTTTCTATTTCGAAAACGCCGTTTAAATACTTTTTTTGCGGCGGCCCGCCTACGGGATCCGTCTCGTAAATCGTGGATGTCCGTTTTAACTTCACTCCATTTATTAACTTTACAAGCTTTATCGCTTTGCCGATATTGGCCCTTCTATCGCCTAAATTCGAGCCTATCGCTATGTATGTCCGATTTTTCCGATTTTGCATCTTCCGTTTTTAATTTATATGACTTTTCCGATCCTCGCGGCGGCTTCCTTCAGGCGCGCTTCATCGACAGTTAGGGCCATCCTCACATAACCCTCGCCGCTTGCGCCGAACCCGTTGCCGGGGGTAATCACCACATCGGCTTTCTCCAGCAGTTCCTTCGCGAGGCTTACGGACGTGTATCTTCCGAAAACCCGGGCCCACACGTAAAATGTCGCCTTAGGCTTCGGGACATTCCAGCCGATCTTGCGTAATCCTTCGGCAAAAACATCCCTGCGCTTTTCATAAAGGGATTTTATGTCCGCCGTAATCTTATCCACTCTCCCGAGCGCCTCAACGCCGGCCATTTGAATCGCATTAAAAACGCCGGAATCGATATTGGATTTAACTTTTGTAAGCGCGCCTATGATTTTCGCATTTCCGCAGGCAAAGCCGAGCCTCCAGCCTGTCATGTTAAATATTTTAGAAAAAGAGTGAAATTCCACCCCGACGTCCTTAGCGCCCTCTGTCTCGAGAAAGCTGGGTATCTTCAGGCCTTCAAAAGAAAGTTCACTGTAGGCGGCGTCGTGGCACACCACTATATTGTGCCTCTCTGCGAATTTCACGACTTCCCTGAAAAAAGACCTATCGCATACGGCCGCGGTGGGATTATTTGGATAATTCAGAAACATCATCTTCGCCTTATTTAGAACGCCCGGCTTCAGGTGGCGCAGGTTCGGCAGAAACGATGCCTCCTCAAGAAGGGGCAGCCTATAAGGCGTTCCGCCCGCAAAAATTATGCTTGAATTGTACGGCGGGTAGCACGGATCTGGCACGAGCCCGATTTCACCGGAGTTGATAAAAGCGAGCGGCATGTGGGATATTCCCTCTTTTGAGCCTATGAGCGGCAGTATTTCACCGTCGGGGTCCAGATCTACGTTAAATCGCGCCTTGTACCACCGCGCGATCGCGATCCTGAGTTCCGGCAGCCCTTTGTCAAGGGCGTAGTGGTGCGTCTGGGCATTGAGACTCGCTCTGTGGAGCGCTTCGACAATAAATTTGGGCGTCGGCCGATCCGGATCGCCCACCCCAAGGTCTATTATGTCCCTGCCCTCTTCCCTGGCCTTCTTTTTCGCCCTGTCTATTTCCACAAAAAGATACGGCGGCAGGCTCGTAAGCTTATTCGACAGTTCTATTTTTATGCCCATTCTTACTCCTTCAATCCCAATACGTCCGACATGGAGAAAAGGCCCTTCTTTTTCTTCGCGAGAAATCCGGCCGCCTTTAAGGCCCCGAGCGCAAATATGTCTCTTGTCTTGGCGCTGTGCGAAATTCTTAACACGTCCTCACCGCTTTCGAAAATTATCTCATGCTCGCCGACAACTTCGCCTTCCCGCACGGCCTCTACCGGCACGTCTGTCTTTGATGAATTTTCCCTTACAATATCTGCCATGGCCCGCGCGGTCCCGCTCGGCTTGTCTTTCTTATGTACGTGGTGCGTTTCCTTTATTCTCACGCTGTAAGGCGCGGCCAGTATCCCGGCTGATTTTTTTATAAGGCTGAACAAAAGATTTACGGAGACCGACATGTTCGGCGAAAAAATAACCGGTATGGCTCCCGACGCCTTCTTTATGGCGCCGAATTCCTCTTCTGAAAAACCTGTCGTGCCGATAACCATGCCTTTTTTAGCTTTCTCGGCCGCTTTTAGGTGTTTAAGCGTTGCCTCGGGTGTTGTAAATTCTATAATGCAGTCATAATCGACCTTGATATCGTTTAAACCGCTCACTATGTTTAAACCGGGATTCGCTTTTAACTCGAGTCCGGCTACAACTTCAAATTCAGGGTTTTTTCGGGCAAGCTCGGTAATTCTCCTGCCCATTCGCCCTTCGGCGCCGCTGACTACTATCCTGGTCATTTTTACCTGTCTGACCTCGCAGGTCTTTCTTATATCAGTCCGTACTTTTTCAAGGCCTTTTTAAGTTTTGTTTCGTTCTCTTTTTCCATGCCGCAGAGAGGCAGCCTGAATTCCCCATTCAGCCTTCTAAGCATCCTCATCGACGTCTTAACCGGTATCGGGTTTGTCTCTATGAACATCGCCCCGGCGAGCGGCAGTATCCGGTAATGCAATTTTCTTGCCCGTTCAAGGTCTCCCTCAAGGAAGCAGGATACCATGTTGTGGACCTCCCGGGGAACGAGGTTTGCCACGACACTTACCACGCCTTTGGCTCCGATAGACATCATCGGCAGCGTAAGAGAGTCGTCGCCGCTTAATACCGTTATATCGCACATCGAAAGAATCCGGCTTACCTGGTCCAGGCTGCCGGAGGCTTCCTTGATGGCGGTGATATTTTCTATTTTTGAAAGCCGCGCGATGGTTTGAGGACTTATGGATATGCCCGTGCGCGAAGGCACGTTGTAAACCATAACGGGTATGTCCGCGCTTTTCGCGACAGCCTTGTAGTGCCTGAACTGGCCTTCGGGGGTCGGCTTATTATAATACGGCGTTATGGATAGCACTCCGTCACAGCCGGATCTCTTGGCGTATTTTGTCAGGCAAACCGCCTCGGCAGTGCTATTCGAGCCGGCTCCGCCTATAACCGAAACCCTTTTATTCACTATTTCACACGTAAATTTGACAAGCTTTTTCTGTTCCTCGTGGGCAAGCGTTGCCGCCTCGCCGGTGCAGCCGGCGGGCACGATTCCGTCGGTGCCGTTTTTGATCTGGAATTCCACAAGCTCCCTGAACTTTGTGTAATCTATTTTTCCCCGCTTAAAAGGGGTTACTATGGCGACAAATGATCCTTTAAACATAATCTACCTCTCCCTTAAAAACTATATGCGCTTTTCCCTCTAAATAAACATCGCTAAAGGCGTCGCGCTCTTTCTTGAAATGCACGGTTAGAACGTCGCCGCTTTTTGTGACGGCGCTTACGGGCGGCTGTATGCCGTTCGCGAGATGCGAAACAACGGCCGACGCGACCACGCCGGTACCGCAGGCAAGCGTCTCGTCCTCGACGCCCCTTTCGTACGTCCTCACCTTTATCGCGGATTTTCCTGAAATCTGCACAAAATTCGCGTTTGTCCCATCCGGCTCAAATACCTTGTGGTACCTTATCTTGCCGCCCATCTCCGTAACAGGGTATTTTTCCACATCATCTACAAAATGCACCGCGTGCGGGACGCCCGTATTCAGCACGTGGACATTAATTATTGTCTTCCCGGCGCCTATGTTACGGTCGAGCTCGATATTGTTAGGCGGCGTCATTTTTACCCTGACCGCTTCGCCGTTTATGGACGCCTCCAGTATCCCGGCGCCGGTTTCGATCTTCATGGAAAGGCTGCACCATTTTCTGCTATAAGCGTAGAGGGCGCTCGCGCGAATGCCGTTTCCGCACATTGTAACTTCGGAGCCGTCGGGATTGAAAATTCTCATTTTAAAATCAGCCGCCGCCGAATCCTCCAGGACAAGCAGTCCGTCGGCGCCGAGGGAATATTTCCTCTTGCAAGCGAATTTCGCGAAACGGCCCAGATCCTCGATTTTCCCGGTAACGGCCCCGGCGGTATTGTCAACTATAATAAAATCGTTCCCGGCGGCTTGGGCTTTCGTGAAATCTATCTTCATATCCCGGAAGACTCTCCCCTCACAAGATCCCTGTAGTTTTCCCTGCGCTTGACAACGGAAAATCTGCTTCCGTCAACCATTACTTCCGGGGCGCGCGGCCTTGAATTATAGTTTGACGACATGGTATAGCCATACGCGCCCGCGCCCATCACGGCGATAAGGTCTCCCTGCTTAAAGAGCGGCAGGAGCCTGTCCCTGGCGAGAAAATCACCCGTCTCACAGATAGGGCCCACAACATCGCACTTTACCCTCTTTGCGTTCTTCGCCGGCTTCGTAACCGGTAAAAGGGTATGATGGGCGCTGTAAAGGCTCGGCCTCATAAGGTCGTTCATGCCGCTGTCCACTATGACAAATCTCTTACGTGACGTTTTCTTTCTGTACAGCACCCTTGTTACCATTATCCCGCTATTGCCGGAAATGAACCTGCCGGGCTCGAGAATAAGTTTCAGGCCGGTTTTCAAGACCAGCGGCAGTATCCTCCCGGCGAAGCGCGCCGCCGTCTGGGGCCTCTCAAGCGAATACACAATCCCCATTCCGCCTCCGATATTGAGGTATTCAATGAAAATTCTGTTTTCTTTTAGGAAATCCAGCACCTTTTTTATCGCGTTATGGAACGGCTGGGAACTCAGAATCTGGGATCCTATGTGTAAATGCACGCCTTTTATTACGGCGTTTCTGTACCTCCAGCTTGAACGAAAGATACCACGGGCGGTTTTGAAGTCAACCCCGAACTTCGTATGAGCCTTCCCCGTGGTTATATAATCATGTGTCGCGGCATCAACGTCCGGATTTATGCGCACGGCGACGTTTACTTTTCTCTGCATCTCCGCGGCGCACTTATTTAAAAGCTCCAGCTCTTCCTGCGACTCTACATTGAAGAAAAATATGCCGTACCTTATGGCGTTAATGATTTCATCCCGCTTTTTGCCTACACCGGCATATACAATTTTTCTCGGATCGGCATTTACCATTTTTGCGCGGTAAAGTTCGCCGCCGGAAACAATATCGAGACCCGCGCCCGCGCCGAGAAGAACCTTGAGAATGGCAAGGTTCGAATTGCTCTTCACGGAGAAGCATATAAGGGGTGAGGCGCCGCTAAGCGCCCTTTCTATGCGCCTGTAGTGATCAAGAAGGGTGTTCTTGCTGTAAATATACAGAGGGCTTCCCACGCGCCTTGCTATTTCATCGATCCTTACGTTCTCGCAATAAAGCGAGCGTCCTCTGTATTTGAAGCGATGCATATTATCCCCTTAAGGTCTTACTCCACTTTTTTATCTGTCTTTTTACCGAAGACGGGCTTGTACCGCCATATGACTTAACGCTATTTACAGAGCTAACGGGATTTAGTAACTTTTTTATAATTTTTTCATTTAAACATTTAGAAGACTTTTCAAGCTCTGAGTCGGAAAGTTCACTTATTTCTTTTTTTTCATCCAACGAATATCTTACCAGCTCACCTACTATCCTGTGCGCATCAAACCAGGAATACCCTTTTTTCACTAAATATTCGCATATATCAGCTGCAAAAATATATTCATTCTTACAGGCTTTCTCAAGAACGTTCTCATTGATCTTTATGCCGTATAGAACTATCGTTAGAATCTTTAATGACTTTTTTGTTTTATCTATTGCATTAAACAACGCCGGTTTATCAAGCTGCATATCTCTATTATAGGTTTGCGGCAATCCTTTCATCAGTGTAAGAATGGATACAAGATTCCCATAAACTTCGCCTGAAGATGCCCGTATAATCTCCAATGGGTCCGGGTTTTTCTTATTAGGCATCATAGTTGAACCGGTATAATGCGCATCGTCTCCTGTAATGTACCCGAATTCAGTGCTGGACCATAGAATAAAGTCTTCCGCTATTCTCGATAGATGCATTGCAAGTACTGCTAGTACGGCAAGAAACTCTGCTACAAAATCTCTTTGGCTGACTGCATCTATGCTGTTTTCCGAAACTTTAGAAAACCCTAATTGCCTTGCCACATAAAATCTATCTATCGGCAAAGCCGTTCCCCTATGGGCACCGCTGCCAAGCGGCATTACATCAACTCTTTTGAATGCATCCTGCAATCTTTCCTTATCTCTTTCCAGCATTTCAAGATATGCAAGCAACTGGTGAGACAACAGAATGCACTGTGCTTGCTGCAAATGTGTATACGATGGCATAGTTGTATTTTTTTTGCTAAATTTCTTCGCCCCGGAAAGTATGCATACTTGCAAAGAATTTATTGTTTTTGCAAGATTAATTATTTCATCTTTACAATACATTCTTAAATCCAGGACCACTTGATCATTCCTTGATCTTGCTGCGTGAAGCCTCTTCCATGTATTTCCGGATAACTCTTTTTTTAAAAGTCCCGTTATGGCCAAATGGATATCTTCGTATTTGGATTCCGCTATCTTTAACTTACCTTTTTTTAACTTCCTATCAATCTTTGACAGGCCCTTGACAAGTTTGGCACTTTCTTGTTTAGAAATAATCCCGCATTTGCCCAGCATCTTTGCATGCGCTATGCTGCCTTTTATATCATAATGAGCGAGCCTTTTGTCATATGATATGCTGGAAGTAAATTCTTTTATTTCGGGGTCCAGATCTTTCTTAAACCTCCCGCCCCATACTTCTTTAGTCATTTTTTTCTCCAGTTTTTAATTTTGAGTTTTAGTTTCTCGCTTTTCGCTTTACGTTTTTCGCTTCCTATACGGCAGCCCGAAAAGCTCGATAAAGCCCTTCGCCATGGACTGGTCGAACTTGTCGCCCTCGCCGTAAGTCGCAAGCTCCCTATTATAAAGGGATTTGGGCGATTTTCTGCCGGGGGCCGAAACGCTTCCCTTGTAGAGCTTCACATTTACCGTCCCATCAACGACTTTCTGCGTATAATCCACGAATTTATCTATCGCTTCCTTAAGCGGCGTATACCATAAACCGTCGTATATGAGCCTTGCGTATTTCAGGGAGACGATTTCCTTGAAATAAATCGTCTCCCTGTCCAGCACGAGCGCCTCCAGCGCCCTGTGCGCTTCGAGCAGTATGCTCGCCGCCGGCGCCTCATAGACTTCCCTTGATTTGATCCCGACCAATCTATCCTCGACCAAATCGGTTCTGCCTATCGAATGCCTCGCGCCTATTTCGTTCAGCTTCTTTATGAGCGCGACGGCCCCTAAAGATTTCCCGTTTATCTTTCCGGGGATGCCGCCTTTGAATTCTATCTTAAGGTAACAGGGTTTGTCCGGCGATTTCTCAACCGGCCCCGTCAGCTGATAGGCGTCTTCGGCCGGTTCGTACCACGGGTCTTCGAGCTTTCCGCTTTCTATGCTCACGCCCCAGATATTTCTGTCTATACTGTATGGCTTTTTCTTCGTAACGTCCAGCGGTATGCCGTGAACCTCGGCGTATCTTATCTCCGCTTCCCTGGTGGCAAGTTCCCACTCCCTTACGGGCGCTATCACGCTGATGGAGGGGTCAAGCGCCCCTATCGTAACCTCAAATCTTACCTGGTCATTGCCCTTGCCCGTGCATCCGTGGGCGACGTACTTTGCGCCTTCTTTATGAGCCGCCTCAACAAGTTTTTTCGCGATAAGCGGCCTTGAAAGGGCCGTAGCGAGAAAATATTTTGATTCATATACCGCGTTCGCCTTCAGGCTCGGCCAGACAAAATCTTCGACGAATTCCCTCTCTAAGTCGCCCACTATAAGTTTCTTCGCGCCGGCTTTTTTTGCCCTCGTTTTCGAAGCGGCAATATCCTTGCCCTGACCCACATTCGCCAGATAGCAGATAACCTCGAACCCTTTTTCCTTGAGCCACCTTACGGCAACCGAGGTATCCAACCCGCCGGAATAGGCTAACACCACTTTTTTACTCATTACCATACCCTTTCATCACCTCATGAACCGGGTCCACGCGTAAGCTTACGTCTGAACCTGGTTCAGAAACATTAACAATATCGCCTTCTGCACGTGGAGCCTGTTTTCCGCCTGCTCGTAAACAATGGAACTCTCTCCATCGATAACCTCGTCGGTAATCTCTTCGCCCCTGTGCGCGGGAAGGCAATGCATGACTAAAACACCCTTTTTAGCGCGCGAAACCAGCTCTTTGTTTACCTGAAATCCCCTGAACGTTTTTATCCTGTTTTCTTTTTCTTTTTCCTGGCCCATACTGACCCATACATCGGTGTAAATTACGTCCGCCCCCCTTACGCATTCCCCGGGATCGTTCGTTAGTTCCACAAGTGATTTGTTCGCGGCGGCGATTTTTTTCGCCTCTTTCAGAATTTCGGCCTTTGGCCCGTGCCCTTTCGGCGTCGCGACAAATATGTCTCTTCCGAGCGTGCCAGCGCCCAAAAGGAGCGAGTTCAGGACATTATTTCCGTCTCCCACAAATGATATTTTAATTTTTTTCTTGCCGAATTTTTCCTCAATCGTAAAAAGGTCGCTTAGGCCCTGACACGGATGAAGAAGATCCGTCAGCCCGTTTATAACCGGAATAGAGGAAAACTTCGCCATGTCAAGAAGGTCCTTGTGCTTAAAGGTCCTTGCCACGATGCCGTCCAGATATCTTGAGAGAACCCTCGCCACGTCCTTGACGGATTCCCTGACGCCTAATTCAAGCTCTTCCGGGCCCAGATACGTAGCGTGCCCGCCGAGGTCCACCATGCCCACCTCGAAAGAAACCCTTGTCCTGTTGGAGGGCTTCTGGAATACGAGCGCTATCGATTTTGAATCGAGCGCACTTTTCTTTAAAAAGGGATCCTTTTTAAAGACCTTTGCCGTTTTAAAAAGGTTTTCTATTTCGGTTTTTGTTAAGTCTGTTATAGATATCAGGTTCCTTTTGGTCATTTTCATTTGTTTATTCCCATCTTGTCATTGCGAGGCGCCAAAGGCGCCGAAGCAATCTCATCGTTTGGGATTGCTTCGGGCGCTATCGCGCCCTCGCAATGACGCTTTCCAAAATAGCCATCGCCTTATCGATCTCGGCCTTAGTAACAGTAAGCGAGGGCATTATTCTTAAAACATTTTTCTGCGTGCAGTTTATAAGAAGCCCCTTCTCGAGGCATTTCTCGTATATCGCCTGGCCGTCTATGGTTAATTCAACTCCGATCGTCAGGGCAATGCCCCTCACTCCTTTTATAACATTGTGTTTCTTTTTAAGGGCTTTGAGCTTTCCCGCCAGATACCTGCCCTGCTTTACGGCGTTTCGCAGCAATTTATCTTTTTCAATGGCTTTAAATACCCCGAGCGCGGCGGCCGAGGCAAGGGGACTACCACCGAAGGTCGAGGCGTGTGAACCGGGACCCAGCACATCGGCGAATTCGGAACTTGCCACAATGGCGCCTATGGGAAGCCCGCCGCCGAGTGATTTCGCGAGCGTAATCACGTCGGGCTTTATTCCATAATTTTGATAGCAGAACATCTTGCCCGTTCTACCCATGCCTGTCTGGACCTCGTCAAAAATAAGCACTATATCGTTTTTATCGCAGATTTCCCGCACCTTTCTTACGTATTCGGCCTTCGCGATATTAATACCGCCCTCGCACTGGATAAGCTCCATCATTACCGCCGCGGTTTTCTTCGTTACGGCATTTTCCAGGGCGAGCGCGTCGCCGAACGGAACATGTCTGAAGCCTTCGGGTAAAGGCTCAAAACCGAGCTTAACCTTCTCCTGCCCGGTAGCCGCTATCATCGCGAGCGTCCTTCCGTGAAAGGACTTATCCATAGTTATAACTTCGTATCTTCCCCTTTTATGGCCGTATTTTCTGGCGAGTTTAACGGCTCCCTCGTTGGCTTCTGCCCCGGAATTGCAGAAAAACACCTTTCCCGGAAAAGAATGCCCGATAATCTTTTCGGCAAGCGCCCCCTGAAGCGCGCTGTAATAATTATTGGAAACGTGAATAAGCTTTTTCGCCTGCTTTGAAATTGCCGCCACAACGCTCGGGTGGCAATGCCCTATCCCGCTTACCGCCCATCCCGGAAAAAAATCCAGGTATTTTTTTCCTTCGATATCCTCTAGAAGAGCGCCCTTCGCCTTCTCAAGAACAAGCGGCACCCTTGTGTATGTCCGCATCACGTATTTGTCGTATAACTCTATAACGTTTCTGGCGTTCATAACCCTTCCGTCGCTTTCGTTCGCCTTCCCAGCTTAATTATTTCCGTACCTATCCCTTTATCCGTAAATATTTCGAGAAGAAGCGCGTGAGACAGATTGCCATCGATAATGTGCGCTTTCCTTACCTTGTCTTCCAGGGCGTTGGTGCACGCCCTTGCCTTCGGGATCATCCCTTCGGATATGATCTTCGTTTTCATCAGCACCTCCGCATCCGAAAGGCTTAAAGAACGATAAAGCGTCCCGGGATCACCCTGCTCCTTCATAATACCCATTACGTTGGTAAGGATAAAAAGCTTTTCGGCCTTAAGGGCCATGGCAATACGGCTTGCCGCTTCGTCGGCGTTTACGTTATAAAGCTCGCCGTCAGCGCCCATTGCTACCGGTGAGATCACCGGAATAATATTATCGTCTATAAGTTTCCCGAGCACTGTCGTATCCACGGATTCAACGGCGCCTGCGAAACCGATGTCCTCCCTGTGCTTTATCTTTTTCGCAATTATAAGCTTGTTCTCTTTTCCGCTGAGCCCGAAAGCTTCCGAACCCATCTTTTTTATCTCATCCACCAGGACAGCGTTTACTTCCGTAAGGGCGCTGTCTACGATTTCCATCGTCTTTTTGTCGGTAACCCTGAGGCCATCGACAAACCTGATCTTTTTCTTCGCGTCTTTGAGTTTTTCGTTTATAAAAGGCCCTCCGCCGTGGACAAGCACCGGCTTCATGCCGGCGTAATTCATGAACACGATATCCTCAAGCACGCTGTTCCTTATTTTTTTATCGGCGAGCGCCGAGCCGCCGAACTTGATCACGAATATCTTATGAAAAAATTTCTTTATGTAAGGTAAAGCCTCTATCAAAACGCTCGATTTCTTTATCGCGTCTTCCATACCTGCCTCATGTCATGTAATGTGAGTTGATCTCGACGTAGCGCTTAGACAAATCGCACGTCCAGATTACCGCGGAGCTTTTGCCCATATTAAGATTCACCGCTATCTCAACGTTTTTTCTCTTGTATATCTTTGAAAGTTTCGTCTTCGCGGGCGTGGTAAATTTACCGCCCTTAAAAACGAGTATCCCGTCCAGATATATTTCGAACCTGTTCTGTCTTATGCCTTTTACGCCGCTTGCGCCTACCGCGGAGGCGACCCTGCCCCAGTTCGGGTTCTCGCCGTGTATGCTCGTCTTTACAAGGCATGAATTGGCGATTGCCCTTGCGGCCTTTTCGGCGTCGCCGGAAGTCTTCGCGCTTTCGACATAAACCGTTACAAACTTAGTGGCGCCCTCTCCGTCCTGAATTATATCTTTCGCGAGTTTTAAAGTCACGTTTTCGAGCGCTTTTGAAAACGTGTCATACTCCCTGGTTCCTTTCTTTATCGTTTTATTGCCCGCCAGGCCGCCGGCAAGAAGAAGCACCATGTCATTTGTGCTCATGTCGCCCTCGATCGTTATGGCGTTAAAGGATCCGTCGCACGCTTTCTTCAGGGCGGACTTTAAAGCGCTCTTGTCTATCCTGGCGTCAGTCATCACAAAACAAAGCATCGTCGCCATATTGGGGTGTATCATGCCCGCGCCCTTGGCAAAACCGCTTACAATGACCTGTTTTCTTCCGATTTTAATTTTCTCTACACAAAGTTTCAGTTTTTTATCAGTGGTCATTATGGCGCTCGCCGCTGTGACAAGCCCTTTGTGAGAAAGCCTCCCTGCAAGCTTCGGCATGGCCTCTTCTATTATGTCTATGGGCAGCCTCTTGCCGATAATCCCCGTGGACGATACCAGGACGCTGTTAAATTTCAATCTTAGGTTCTGACAGGCGGCGTTAATCATTCTCTTCGCGTCCCTTACGCCGTACCAGCCCGTGCAGCAGTTGGCGTTGCCACTGTTTACTACAACGGCTCTTATCGGCGCGCCCTTTTTTAAAATCATCTTTGAAACCGCAAGGGGCGCGGCCTTTACCCTGTTTTTCGTAAATACGCCGACCGCCTTACACCCCGTCTTTGAATAAATCAGGGCGAGATCCTTTTTAAACCTTTTTATGCCGCAATGCGTTCCGCTTGCCAGGAAGCCCTTGGGCAATGCGTATCTCATAATCCTTCGCCTTCTGTGAATCCGCACATTATGTTCATATTCTGGACAGCCTGCCCCGCCGCCCCCTTCAGAAGATTATCGATACAGCTTACGGCGATTACTTTTTTTCCCGTTACCTTAATCCCTATGTTGCAGAAATTCGTATGCTGTACATCCCTGAGCGCCGGAAGTTCGCCTTCTTCCATAACCCTCACGAACGGTTCTTTCCTGTAAAAATCTTCATAAATTTGGTTTATCTTAAGGGCGCCGACGTCCCTGTCAAGGTCCATATAGACCGTTGAAAGTATTCCCCTGTTTACGGGAATGAGATGCGGCACAAATACAATATTCACCGCTTCTTTGGCTACGCCGCCTATTACCATGGCAATCTCGGGTTTGTGCTGGTGCTCATTAATCTTATAAGCTTTCACATTTTCGTTAACTTCCGAAAACGAAAGGGAAATGTGCGCTTTTCTGCCGGCTCCGGTCGCGCCGCTTTTCGCGTCGACTATTATAGTGCTTAGATCTATAAGGCCGGCTTTAACGAGCGGCAGGGCGCCGAGCGAGGCGCCCGTCGGGTAGCAGCCGGGATTCGCTACGAGCTTCGCCTTCTTTATTTTGTCCCTGAAAAGTTCCGGCAGCCCGTACACGGCCTTTTTGATATTCAGGGCGTCTTTATGCTTCACCCCGTACCATTTCTCGTATTCGTTGACGTCCAGCCTGTAGTCCGCGCTAAGGTCTATGACCTTTTTTCCCTCTTTAAGAAATTCCGGCGCGACTGACATCGAAACCGTGTGCGGCAGAGCGAGAAAAAACAGGTCCGCCGAATCTTTTGCTTTTTTCACGTCGGGCTTTTTGCAGACTAAGTCGATTTTTCCCGCAAGCTGAGGGAATATTTTCGATATCGGGGCCTCGCTTTCCACGACCGCCTGAAGAACCGTTATCTTGACATCCTTATGCCGGGCAAGAATCTTTATGATTTCCTCGCCCGTATATCCGGTTGCGCCTATTACACCTACCCTTAGCACATCTACCTCCTTAAATTATCATCCGGCCTTCTAATTTCCGTCGACGTTTCCGTCGGCGTAAATCTAGCCTCATTATAATAAAAAAAGCCCACACTGTCAACACATTTCCTCGTCGGGAACTTAACAGAGTGGGCTTTCTAAAAAATTAGCGTTTGGAATACTGGAACTTTTTTCTCGCGCGTTTTCTGCCGTATTTCTTTCTCTCCTTGGCCCTGGGGTCCCTCGTGAGGAATCCGGCTTTTTTCATAACCTGCCGCTTCGTTTCGTCAAGCTTTATGATCGCCCTCGAAATTCCGTGCCTTAGGGCCTGCGCCTGACCGCTTACGCCGCCGCCTTTTATCGTGGCAAAAATGTCCAGTTTATTCTGGAGATCGGCTACGTTAATCGGCTGGTTTATGATCAGCCTGTGTGACTCCCGCGGAAAATAATCGCGGAATTCGCGTTTATTCACGCGGAGTTTGCCTTTCCCCTCGCGTAAATAAACCCGTGCCGTGGATTCTTTCCGCCGCCCCGTCGCCATTATTTGCATTGTTTTCGCTTGTTCTGTCATGATTCTTTCTTACAGCTTAATTTTTTTCGGCTTTTGCGCCGCCTGGTCGTGCTTGTCGTCTGCGTAAATCTTTAATCTCTTTATCATTCTTCTGCCGAGCTTGTTCTTCGGAAGCATGCCCTTTACGGCGTGCCTCAACACCTCATTCGGCCTTCTTTTAAATAAGGATTCGTATGTCTCGAGTTTCAAGCCGCCCGGGTAACCGGAGAACCTCTTGTATACCTTCTGCTGGGGCTTTTTGCCGGTAACCCTTATTTTACCGCCATTTATGACAACTACGCCATCGCCCATGTCCACGTGGTGAGAATAAGCGACCTTGCCCTTGCCCTTAAGAAGGGACGCTATCCCCGTAGCAAGCCTGCCCAGCACCTTTTCGCTGGCGTCCACCAGGTGCCACTCCCTCTTTACGTCCTCCTGCCTTACATACACTGTCTTCATAATAAGCTCCGCATAAGAACGCTAAATTTACCACATTCCCGCCGTATTGTCAAGCATAAAATAAACCTCCGGGTATGCTTTCCAAGCGGCTCACACACTTACCTCCGGCCGGGAGAGAGCCTGTGTGAGAGCCTTCTGCTAAAGCTGATAAGAAAAATTATCCCCCACACCAATAGTAATTGGTGTGGGGGTCGGTGTAGTTTTAAGCTTTTTGAGGGGATTGCAGAACTCGGCCCACACACGCCTTGCTGGTGATACGCTCGGTGTGGGCCTCAGACAACTGCAATCCTTTTTGTCTCATAACATGTGACAAAAGGAAACCTCAAAAAGCATAAAACTACGCCTTAATTTTTAAGGCTCTTCACACAGACTCTCTCCCGTCCGTAGGTGTCGATATAGACGGCATTCTAACCTGGTTAGATCTGTCGGATTAGCTTTCAAATGTACAGTAAGAATAGGCCTCCGGGGGATGCCTGCCAGGCGGCGAATGCTCTCGACAATAGAATTTCGCGCTTGCGCAGTTGGTATACAGGTCTAGTTCGAAGAAATAGCCGATGGTTTCCGCCTACGCCAAGGCTTCGGCGGACAAGAAAACCATCGGCTATTTCTTTTGTATTTCCTTAAATCCAACGAGCACAGCGCAGAAATTCTACGGAGAGAGCTTTACACAATTTTTTGTGTGAGCCGCCGCAGGCATCCCCCGGAGGCCTATATTGCTAAATTTTCCGGTTACTTGCCTTTAAGCTTCCGCTCGACGAGGCGGTGGATAAGGAGGAAGAGGAGGTATAGAAGGATAATTTCGGATATAACGAAGGTCCAGCCGAAGCGCGCATCAGCGAGAATGGTGAAGTCCACGTTTTACTCTCCGTTTCTTGTCTTTCTCTACCGTCAGCACCTTCACCGTCGTGTACAGAAAACCGCCCCAGAAGAGAACGCATATGAATACGATCATGACGATCGTAACGGGCGTTATGCCTATCGGGGTAAACTCAAGCGCCGCTTTCGAAGGAATTACAGGCGGTATGACGCCTTTCTCCTGCAAAATTTTAAGAAGCGTCAATATGAATAAAAGCCCGATGAAAATCGGCACGACTGCCCTGATCCAGGGCTTAAGCCAGGTATGGCTGAGTTTGACTCTCGCGTTTTTATTCATTTCGTCAAAGCCGCGGTCTTTCATGAAGTACCCGACGGCGATTATCGCAAGAATACCGAATACAGGTATGGCGAGCTGCCCTATGATAATATCCATTTTCGAAAGCAGCGCCAGTTTCGCGCCGAGGGTGCCTTTAATAAAGCCGTTAAGAATAAAAGGAAACCCCATTATCCACAATATAACGCCGGTAAAAAATGCCGATCTCTTTCTTGACCATCCGGCCTCGTCTTTCAGCCACGCTATGGCCGGCTCCTGGATACTTATGGCGCTCGATATGGCGCCGAAGGCAAGCAGGATAAAAAATAGCCCCCCGAAGAAGTGGCCTCCGGGCATCATCTCAAATACCTTCGGCAGGACGAAAAAAGTAAGGCCTATGGACTCTGCCCCGCCTATGGTCTTTCCGAATCCGAGCGCGAAGGCCGCGGGGAAAATAGCAAACCCCGCGAGGATGCTCGCCGAGGTATTCCCCAGCGCCACGCTCATGGCGTTCGCCGGTATGCCCCATTCGTCTTTAAGATAGGAGCCGTAAATAAGCATCGCGCCCATGCCGAGGCTAAGCGTAAAAAATACCTGGCCCAGCGCCGCAACCCATGTCTCAATGTTAAGCAGCCCATCCCACCTCGGCCTCATGTAAAATTCCACGCCCTCTGCCGCGCCCGGAAGCGTCACGCTTCTTGCCGCCACAATTATAAGGAGCACAAAAAGCGCGGGTATCATAATTTTGCACGCCCTCTCTATGCCCTTTTGCACGCCCATGGCAAGGATCCAGCTTGTAATGCAGACGGAAGCGAAATGCACGGCAAATATCCATTTACTTCCAAGAAAAGAGGCGAAAAAGGTTTCGGTGTTTTTACCGAAATAAAGCCCTTCAAGGGAGGCGAATATGAAAAATATAACCCAACTTGTTATGACTATATAATAGGAATACAGGAAGAACGGCCCGATTATGCCCCAGGCGCCGATGTCCCTTCCGAACGGAAATTTTATCTTGTCAAAAGCGCCGAGGGCCTCGCGCTTGGTGTGGCGGCCGAGGGCCCACTCGCACATCATCGCGAAAATCGCTATTCCGAATAGAAGGATTACGTAAGGAATAAGGAAGGTCGCTCCGCCGTACTTGCCGCAAAGGTAAGGAAATCTCCAGATATTACCGAGGCCGATAGCGGTCCCTATCATAGCCGCTATCATGCCCCAGTGCGATTTCCAGGTTTCCCGCTGTTCAGTCACCTTTCTTCCTTAATTTTTTCTCCGCCATATTAAGGGCTGCCTTCAGCGCGGATTCGCCGGTGGGAAACATGCTAAGTTTCGGAATATACGCGCTTACGCCGAGCGCTTCTGTGCCTTCGATGGATTTTTTGTCCGGAAATGCGGTAAACATGATAACCGGTATGTCCGCATTTACTTTACGTATTTCCTTTAGAGTGCTGATACCGTCCATATCGGGCATCATGTAATCCAGAATCACGATATCAGGGCCTCCGGACTTTACGGCGGTAAGGGCTTCTTTGCCGCCTGCAGCCTCCATCAAATCGTAACCCCATTTCTTTATCCTTTTCCCCATGATCATAATGAGATCCATTTCGTCGTCGACCAGCAAAACTTTTGCCTTTTCCATAATTTCACCTCTTGTTTAATTTTCCGAAATCAGATAATTTATTTTCGCCGCCAGAACATTATAATCCCTTACAAACCTCGCGAGATTCGATTCCGCCCTTATATAATTTCTGTGCGCGTCTATGACATCCCATTCGCTGCCTTCACCCCTGTCATAAAGCACCAGCACCATGTTCACGCCCTCCTTAGCATAACCGGCGAGCGACTTCTGGTTCTCAAGAAGCGGCCTTGTTTTCTTAAGTTCGCTCGAGGCGTCTTCGAGCTCCCAGAAAACATCTTTTCTCGCGGCACTTTCGGCGGCGGCGAGCTTTGAATATTCGGACCTCGACTGATTGATGAGGGAAGGGGTTTTGAAGCCGTCGAAAAGCGGCACCGTAATGTTTATCATGAACGACCAGTCGTAAAAATAATGCGAACTAAGGTCGAATTTATCGGAACTCTTGTACCAGGCGCTTCTCAAGCTGGCTCTTAGGCCCGTCTTTGCGATCGCGGCGTCAATTTCGGCTTTTCCTATTTTCTTCGCCAGCTTGGCGGCTTTTATTCGTCGGTTTTTGTTCTCTGCCGCCGGGAGCAGGCTTTCCAGTGAATACCCCTCCTCGCGAGTTTCTATTTCGGGGTACGTTAGGGCGTCCAGCGGGGAAATATCCCGGACCTTGTCCAGCATAAGCAGTTTCTGTATCTTTGCCTTATAGAGTATCCTTTTCTTCTCTACGTCGATAAGGTCCGAGTTCACGATCTCTATCTCGATTTTTGCCCTTAAAACGGCGTATTTCGTAACATCCCCCAGCTTGCTTTTTCTCGTAAGTTTTGAAGCGTAGGCCTCCATCCTTCTTTTGGACTCGCTGTAAAGCGAGATAAGGTTTTCCGCGAGCAGCAGATCGTAATAAGCCGTTTTTATATCGAGAACGAGTTTATCATGTATCTCCATGTAAGACTCCCTTGCCTTACTGACGGCGAGTGAGGCGCTTCTGTATCTATAAATTCTCTCTCCCCCCTTGAAGATATCTTCTTCCAGATGAAGGCCCGCGGTGCTTTCCGCATATAAAAAAACATCGTTTGCGATGCGCCGGACCTCCGGACTGCTCGTGGTGACATAACGATAATTGAGGTATACTTCGGGCAGGAACTCGGCGAACTGCTCCAAAAGATAGCCTTCGGACTTTTTTATTTCTTCGCGGGCCATTAAGAGATTCTGGTTGTTCGCGACGGCAGTTTCTACGCAATCGTCAAGGGTCAACCCGAGTGGAATTTCTTCAGAGAATAAATTCGGCGCGCAGCATAAAAGGAGAATTATAATTCCGGCGAATATTTTCATCTGTACTCCTGCATGTTCCTCCAGATTTTTTTTGGGAAAAAACCGTCTTTCATAAAATCGGACCTGATAAATTCAAGGAAGTAGGCCAGTATCCGCGCCGCCTTTAAAAAAAGGCTGTACATAAAAAATAAAGGCGCATATAAAATGAAGATTGCGTCACGCCCCGGTCTTTCCGAAAGAAGCGCCACGATAGCGAATTGTCCGGCATTCATAACGGTATAAAAGAGGTAAGTCACCGTCAGGATGAAAAGAAAAAGCTGCGGGACGAAGACAAGTATGAACACTACGTATACCGGAAAGACGAGAAGAAGAACCAGGTTAAACAGTATATCCTCAAGTCCCGCAATGAAATCCTGCCACTTAAATACGTGAAAATCGAACATATCGCGGTGTTTTCGCAAGTTCAATCTTATGTAGCAGCGGTCCCATCTTACACGCTGACTGAACAGCCTCGCCCAGGCCTCCGGAACATCCGTCATTGCGATCGCCTTCGGCGCAAAAGCAACCTTAAATCCCAGCTTTCTCGCCTTTAGCGTCAGATCCAAATCCTCTCCGTACTCGGGGTCCGCCCCCTTAATGTCGATCAGGATCTCTCTCCTGAAACAACCGAATGCGCCGGACGCTATCTGCAGCCTGTCCACGAGCGCAAGCCAGCGCCTGCCGACCGCTATTGTCATGCCGTATTCCGCCGCCTGCAATCTTGTAGCAAGGGTCTTTCTATCATTGCGCGCCTTTACATTACCACTTACTGCCCCTACCCTGGGGTCCTTAAAAGGTTTTACCGCTTCCGCTATGGCATCCCTATCTACGGCGATATCCCCGTCAAAGTAAATAATAATCTCTCCCTTGGAAAACTTGAAAGCGTAGTTGAGCGCCGCGGGTTTTCCGCTGCGCACGCTTGTTCGCACATACGTAATCAGCCCCTTATCCACATAAGGCTTGCAGAGCTGGAGCGTATCGTCCTCCGAAGAATCGTCCGATACGATAACCTTGAAATTCGGGTAGCTATTTTCCAGTATTGTATCAAGAGTAAACCTTAGCCTCTCGCCTTCGTTGCGCGCGGGAATTATTACGCTGACCGAGGGGAGGTACGGCACGGCTTCTTCTCCGGAAGATTCTTTTTCAAAGAGGCTTAAGGCGAAGATGATCGTGTTGGTGACATAATAGCGCGCCGTATCGAATAAAAGGGCGGGGGCAAAAAGAAAAAATATCGCGATCGGCGAACGGCTGAGGACGTCCTCCGCGCAGAACTGCAGGTATTCAAAAAAATTAGCGAAAAAGTCCTGTATCATTTCTTATAGATCTTGCACTTTACCCTCATGCCGAACTTAAGTATGTACGGGGGTATGTCCCTGCCGGTTAACGATATTCTCGCGGTAAAAACCCTCTTGGGGGAAAAATGGTACATGGAGAACATCTTCGGCATTGTCTCGACTTCCGCCGATACGGAATCAATTTTTCCGCTGAACCTCTTTCGGGAAGAGCCCTCAAAAATCACCGCTTCTCCCCCCATGCGAACCTGGTGTATATATTTCTCGGGAACAAACGCCTCCACCCAATACGTCCCTACCGGCAGGACGCCGTAGATTACATCGCCCCTTTTAATAAAATCCCCGACTTTTCTGCTCTCGCTCACTATCAGTTCCTCGTTTTTAGACCTCATTTCAACATGATCCACCTTACCGTCTTTTTCTATTTTTATGACGGCAAGGAGGCTTCCCTTCTCTACCCTCCGGCCCTTTTGAGCGGGGAGTTCAGTAATTTCTCCGTCTACATCCGAGCGAATCTTCTGAAAGTCCACTCCCGCCATTTCAAGCTCGAGCTGCCCCATGACAAGCCCGTTGCAATATACCGCATTATGAGTAATGGCCTTCCATATGAAAACGGGCGAAAACAGTATCAGGATAAATATGAATATCTTAACCGGCTTCGGAAGGCCCTTCTTCGGCTTTTGCCTTTCGATCTGCTCCTTGGTAGACGTAAACGCTTCTATTTTTCTTAGCCTCATGCATTACCCTCTTTCTTGCGAGGAGTTTCCCCACTTTGTCATTCTGAGCCCCGAAGGGGCGAAGAATCTCTACGTTAAGATCCTTCGTCCCGCATGGCCTATATTGTTCATTGTGGTATGCGGGACTTCCTTCGGTCGTCGGCCTTTCCCTCCGGGTCTACGACCCGTAGGGTGGGGGACAGGCCTCCTCAGGATGACAGGCTTATGTTTTCAACAGCTTCTCAATCAGAGCGTCTTCCGTATCGCCATCCTCCGGATAAGAAACCGTGTTTATTTTTATTTGCAGATTTTCTCTTGTCAAATCCGCTATTTTTTTACTGAGTGAATCTGCCAGCGCCTTTGCCTTTTCCATATCCGCTTCCGGCAGAAGGGTGATAAACGCGTTTTTATCGTAACGCGCGGGGGTATCGACGTCCCATAAATTTTCCTTAAGTATTGAGGCGATCTGTTTAAGGACGGACCTGAGGCGCGTAATGCCCAGATCCTCCACCACTTTATCGAAATTCAGGATGCGGACAAAGATAAGGGAAAATGTCCTTTTAAATTTCTTTGCGCGTTCTGTTTCGTCTGAAAATTGTTTCTTGAAATACCGCAGGTTATACAAATCAACATCTTCGTCAACAATCGCGGTTTCCAGATTAATCTCGGAAAATCTACCCGTCTCAACCGTCTGTTTGCCCCTTTCGTTAAGCACGTAAGAGAAAATGTCGCTCCTTACGGCATCGTCGATTTCGAACTGCTTCTTGCAGTTCCTGCACTGGCACCAGACGTCGGGCTCGGTAAATTTTTCTTTTGTATCATGGCATATGTAGCTCTGGCCCGGCTTGTCATAATCGATGCCGACCTGGCGAAGTTCAGTTCCGCATTTTGGGCAGACATACCGGATACCCTGCTGGAATTCCGCTATGGTGCCCACGTAGCCGCACCTGAAATGATGTATCATCTCCGCTACCGAAACATTCGCGCTGTGATTCGAAGGGCAGGTCTCGCGAACATTAATGTCATGATGGCCGCAGTGCGGACACAGGAGCACCTTGTCGAAAAATTCTCTGTCAAAGCAGCCTTTTTCCGCAATGAAATTAATGTGATTGATTTCCGAGCCGTCTTTTGCATTGAAAAATTCGGCCGCATACGGCCAGGAATATCCGTTAAAACTCGCCATGTTATATTCCAGCGTAAGTTTCATGACCTTTTCGCTTATCATTTTCTCCAATAGTTGTATTCTTTTTTTCTCATCGAGAGAGAGGGGCACGGCGCTCGGAAAGGGCTCTTTTTTTGTCCTTCTTAATACTGCCTCCACCCTCGCTATGAGCTCGTTGGCGTCATAGGGCTTCGTTATGTAATCATCGATGCCCATTTTTAACGCCTTTATTTTATCATCGGAGGATGCCTTCGCCGTAAGCATGATTATGGGGATAAGCGAGGTCTTGGGGTCCTTCTGGAGACGCTCGGCCACTTCATAGCCGTCCATGCCGGGCATCATTATGTCCAGAAGAATGAGGTCGGGTACCGCCTTCTTCGCAAAAGATAAACCCTCTTTACCGTCTTTTGCCGTAGAAACGTCAAAATCCGCTTTTTTTAACCTGGCGCCTACGACTTTTGTTACGTCGATTTCGTCATCTACTACTAAAATGTTCGCTTTCGGCATGCCTGTCCTTCAGACCGGGGCGGTTGCCATATTTGGCAACCGCCCCGGTCTTTTTCTTAACTTATAAATTTTTTCACTTTCGCGATCAATTCCTCCGGCTCGAAAGGTTTTATGATATAATCATCCGCTTTGTATTCGCGGACTTTATCCTTTACTGTAGCCCCGGAACTTGCGGTAATAAAAATAATCGGCGTATCCCCCAACTTCTCATCTGACTTTATCTTCCTGCAAACCTCGTATCCATCCATTACAGGCATACGAAGATCAAGAAGGATTAAATCAGGGCGGTCTTTTTCTATTAAATCAAGCGCGGCCTTTCCGTCAGAGGCTGTCTTAACTTCGTAGCCGGCTTTTTTCAGCCGAAAACACACGATTTTAAGAATATCCGGTTCGTCGTCAACTACTAATACTTTCTTGGCCATATTAACTCCTTCGTTCCTTAACAGGCAAAACGAAGCAAAAGGTCGAGCCCTTGCCGGGTTCTGATGCCGCCCAGATTTTTCCGCTATGCCGCGTGATTATTTCTTTCGAAATCGCAAGGCCAAGGCCTGTTCCGCCGGTCTTTCTTCCCTTGCCTTTTTCCAGTTGTTCGTATCTCCGGAAAAGGCGCGGTAAATCTTCTTTTTTAATCCCCGGGCCGGTATCTTTTACTGAAACAAGAATTGCGTTATCCTTTCGGTCGTAGTCCGTAATAATCGTAATGGCGCCTTTTTCCGTGAATTTTACGGCATTACTGACAAGATTCGTAAGCACCTGAATGACGGTGTCTCTGTCGAATTTTATTTTGTGTATTTTTTTGTCAAGTTTAACGGAAAAATCCAGCTTTTTCTCTTTTACGACAGGTGCCATTTCTTTTTCGACTTCCCTGACAACCTCATTTATGTCGTTTTCTTCCATTCTAAACTCTACCCTGCCGGCTTCCAATTTCTGGAAATCGAGAACGTCGTTTATGAGGCGCGCAAGGCGGTCGACGTTTCGCTTTGCCGTATCCAGAAAATCCTTCTGTTCCGGGTTAATTCTTCCGGCTGTCCCATCCAGAACTATAGCAATGCCTTCCTTAATTGCCGTAAGCGGCGTTCTCAACTCGTGCGATACCACAGAGGTAAATTCAGACTTTATTTTCAAGGTCTCTTCTATCTTATTTTTCGCTTCCTGCAGATCTTCCAATATATTTAACGTCGCCTCCTGGGCTTGGGTCAATTCCTTAGTGCGCCCCCTGACCTTCGCATCCAGGGTTTCTGACAGGTTCTGAAATTTGTCCTTGGCTTCTGTGATTTCCTTTTGTTTCTCTCTAATACTCGAGAGCATCTTTCTAAACGAAACAGCGAGTTCTTCGATTTCGTCGCCTGTTTTAATCTTGAGGTCGTAATCCCAGTTGCCTCTTGCGATCTCTTTCGTTGCTTCGCTAAGTTTTCGTAATGGTTTTGCAAGTACTCCGCCGAAAATAAACGCTACGGGGATAAGGCTTAATATCACTATGGCCACGACAACAGACATTTGTAAAAACAATTTGTTTAAAGGCGCGAATACCTCATCCACATCATGGTCTACAAAAACTACCCACCTTATTCCGCTTTCTATAAGGAAAGGGTGCAAAATTTCAGCATAGGCGACAAAAATTTTTCCTTTATGAATATGCGGGTCTTTTATTATCTCCCATTTTCTTTCGGTCGAATAAATCTTCCGAAGAATTTCCTCTTTTGCGAATTTCATCGACAACGGCTTTATTTCCCCATGAATTATGATATTGCCTTTTTCGTTAACCAGAACAGCGTGTCCTTCTTTACCGATTTTAAAATCCTTCAGGTGGCCCATAAATCTTTCGATCCCCTCCAGGCATTTGCACACCCCTACTACCTGGCCGGATTCGTCCCTGATAGGAACGGCGATAGATAAAACCCATACATCGGCTGACTCATCAAACTCGATATTTCCCATGCAAACCTTGCCCTTGCCGCCAGCGAAAGCACGCTGCCACCATTCTTCGTCTGCCTGATAAAAATCACTCGTTTTGCCCGAGGATGCCACCAAGGCGCCTTTTTTATCGGTAGCAAAAATTTCCACTACAGTTTTGTTATTCTTGGCCAGTTTTCTTAATCTTATGCTAAGCGTGCTATCTAAATATTGCTTAACGAGTGGGCTATCGGGAAGGGCTTCCTTCCACCTCTCATCGGTATCCAGAAAAAATCTTTTGGCAGCTTCGGGGCTCATGGTTTTGTACCTTAAATTACTCTCCTCAATCGCCATCTTCCAGAATGGGCTGTCCACATAGGTTTTTACATCATTTATCTCTTCGATAATAATTCTATCAACGGAGTTTGCGAGCAACCCGGCCATTCTTGCGTAATTTTCTCCGATTAGAGTACGCACTAATCTAAATCCCAAAAAATACCCCCCGCTTAACCCTATAACCGCAATAATTAATGTGGCACCGCAAATAACCTGCGTTGCCTTGAACCTAACGCTTCTTTTGTAGCGCGTTTGCTTTTTCATTTTTCCCTGAGTTTTGCTTCGAGCTCCTTTATGCGCGCTTTAAGCTCTTTCATTTTAAGCTCCCGATCCACCGCGATTTTACTGAATCTCTCCAGGTCCCGCATTTTCTTTTTTAATTCTTCCTCCGTTCTCTTGTGTTCGGTGATTCTTCCAAACCGCTCGGCAAGGGCGTCTATCAGTTTCCTTTTTTCTTTTAAAAATGGGTCTCCGTTTACGTCCAGTTTTTTTTCTACGTAAATAACCTCGATGATACCTGCCTTTTTCCCGTGCACTATTATATCGGCTTCCTGCTTCCACCTGGCCGTTCTGAAATCAGGGCTCTTGACTTCCTTGTTCTCAAAAACTATTCTGGCGCGCGTAATATCCGGGTACTGCCATGCTGGCGGGATTATTTTAACCGCCTCCTGAAATAGCCTTTCTAACGAGATTCCTGGCTTCTCTACGATCAAAGAAAGCCCGTATAGGCAATCGAGCTCTTTGACGCGCTCGCCAAGGTCGTGTAAAAGTTTTTCTTTTTCATCCCGTATCTTTTTCTCTTCGGTAACGTCCCAGAAAATACCCAAAACCCCGATGGTAGCGCCGTCTGTATCCTTAAGAGGTTCTTTGACAGTGCGAACTAAGATCTCCCGGCCTTTCTCTATGTACCTCTCCTCGATATCTAACTTTCTTCCGGACGCCAAAATTTTCTTATCGTCTGTGCGGTATTTTTCAGCTAAATCTTTCGCGAACAGGTCATAATCCGTCTTTCCGGAGATTTTATCTGATTTAATTTTTAAATCGCGGGCATAGTTCCGATTGCAGGATACGTAAACTAGATTCCTGTCCTTAAGAAATATCTTCTGCGGAAGCCCTTCAAGAAGCGTCCTGTACTTCACCTCGCTTGCCAGGAGTTCTTCGCCTGCCTTCTTATGTGCGCTGATATCTACGAAAGAAGCCACCATGCAGACGGGTTTACCGCTATTGTCTTTCGCCATACTTGCGGAAAGTTGGACATCAAAGTGTGCGCCGTCTTTTTTTACTGCTGTCAATTCACCGATCCACCCCCCCTTCTTGCGCAATGCCTCGATTATCTCTAATGCCTTTTTTTCTGTGTGCCAGAATTTCGCGGCCGGTTTTCCCAGAACCTCTCCGGAGGCATATCCCCACATTTTCAAAAAAGACGCGTTTGCGTATGCCAGATTCCCTTTAAGATCCGCGATAGCAACAGCGTTAATGGATGACGATATGACTTCGCCTCTTACGCGCAACTCATCTTCCATCTTCTTGCTTCCGGTAACCTTCATGATATCCCTTTTTCCGTTTTATAGGAGTTTACCTCTATCGGCCCCCTCAAGTATACCTAATAGACGTGATATTGTCAAAATATTACCCTTCTTTGCTTAGAATTTTCCTCACCGCCAAAACTAACGTTTTGGAGTCAAATGGCTTCAGCACGAAATCCACCACATCAAACGCCGTTTCGCCCTTTTTGACCACTACCTCCGGCGGCTGGGCGGTATATACGATTATAGGTATGTGCTTGTGTTCGGCATCGGCTTTCAGGGCCTTATAGGCCTGGATGCCGTCCATTTCAGGCATTACGAGGTCCATTATTATGAGTGACGGCTTCTCTTTCTTGACAATTTTAATCGCCTCTTTGCCGTCTTTGGCAGTCAGGCACTTAAAGCCGCTTAGCTCAAACCTCGCCTTCAACAAATCCCTCAGGTCTTTTTCGTCATCCACAATCAGTATTGTTGCATGGAACCTCCTATTTCTTTTTAAACGGGGCGCCGGCTCTCTGCAGCATGAACTCTATATTCTCATTTGCATTTTGCGCGGTAATGGAAACGCCGGGGTGCTGCGATTTCCATACGCGAAATATCTCGTCGGCAAACCCCTGCCCCACCGTTTTTACGCCCCTGAAATCCAATAAAACTCTTTTGAATTTACCCAGCCCGCTTAAAATCCTCCTTGCCTGCGAACGGGAAATATATTCATTTACCGTCTTATACAGCCTCACGTTTACTTCTGTTTTGCTGAATTCAAATGATTCGTCCGTGTATTGTTTAAAAATATGATCGAGCTTCTTTTTCGAATTTATATTGATCGAAAAAAATATTTTCGACCCGGCGGTATCTTTTACGTCATTAATAAAGATATCCCGTAAAAAATTGTTGAAAGATAGTTTTTTGTGCCCGCTCCGTATGACCAGCATGTCGGCTGCCTTTGAGGTAAAAAAGATGCCTTCGCCTGTGTGAACGTCCGGCGCGGTTGTCTCTTTGCCCTTAATAAGATCCTGAATGGCCTCCATTTCATTCTTTAACTTTTTTTTCCGCATTATGTTGTTAAAGACACCGACCCCTTTATCGATAACGCGAAATACAATACTTTCTTTCTGTTTTTGCATAACTATTCTGATAGTGTTGGACCTGGAATGCTCAATAGCGTTATTGAGCATTTCAGAGAAAGCATAACCCAGAATATCCGAAATGTTCCCGGGTATGCCGGAAAAAATACCCGTTTTTTCCTTTATGTCACGGAGAACGACGTCTTCTGCAAGGCCCCTATTCCGCAGCATGCGGGTAACTTTCAATAGGCCGCTTTTGGCCTGTCTCAGCCCCTCCCCGGTCGCAAGTATGTAATGCGCCCTATTGGCTTTGCCGAGCAGAATAATTTTCCCATCATTTCTTAATTTTTGAAAAAACTTATTGACATAAGCGCGCGAAAATTCCGTAGATTTTATTATCTCGGACGCTTTTAGCCGCTTTTTTTTCTTTAACGCGCTAAGTATTAAATTCTCTATATCCATAAACGCGCCTCTCCTGTTAGTTTACAACTTACGTCTATATCAATGAATTAAAGTTGTAAACTAGTTGTCAACAGTTAACAACTTTAGTATACACTATGAAATGATAGTTGTCAACTCGATGCCTATCTGCAGGGCTACGTCACAAAGTAGAATATCTTGTATCTATAGGGCATCTGAGAGCGGGATGTCCTTGAGGCGAAAAATTTTGCAGCGCGGCTGTAGCAATTTAGCGTTTCAAATCTTGAACACATAAATTGCCAGTCGCATGCAAAATTCGCCGAAAGGACTCCCGCTCTCAGATGCCCATCGAATTTACACAAGATATTATGCGTTACCTATATGCAGCGCATATGCTGTATTTAGTATTTAACCTTTATCAGGGTAAGGCCTTTGGCAGGGGCGGTAGGGCCGGCTTTCCGGCGGTCTTTAGAGGAGAGGATCTTTCGCATGCTGCCTTCGGGAAGGTATCCCCTTCCGATCTCGATGAGGGTGCCTATGATGTTACGAACCATGTTGTACAGGAAACCGTTGGCTTCGATATTGATATGGATGAGATCTTTTTCTTTTTTAAAAGTTATTTTCTTTATCGTCCTTCGCGTATCTTTTATGGGCGATGAGGCGCTCTTTGCCTGGAAGGATTTAAAGTCGTGCCGCCCGAGTAAAACGGCCGCCTCTTTTCGCATCAGCGGGAGATTTAACTTACAAGAAACTCTATGGCAATAATCCCGGAGGAAGGGATCGTTTATCGGGCTGTTGAGGATCGTATACCTGTAAAACTTGCCCCTTGCGTCAAACCGCGAATGAAATTCAAGCGGCGCCTCTTTTACCTCAATGATACGAATATCACATGGAAGGCTTGAGTTTAACGCTGCTTGAAGCCCGTGCACTGATTTTTTTCTGTCATTGCGAGCGACCAAAGGGAGCGAAGCAATCTCATAGGAGATTGCTTCGTTGGCGCTTCGCGCCTCCTCGCAATGACGAATACTAAAATTCGCAACCTGCGCGCGGGCGTGGACTCCGGAGTCGGTGCGGCCGGCGCCGATCAGACGGACTTTTGTTTTAAGTATTTTTTTTAACGCTTTTTCGATTTCGCCCTGGATGGTCTTTGCGTTTTTCTGGATCTGCCAGCCGGCGTAGCAAGTGCCGTCGTAGGCGACGGTGAGGCGGATGTTACGCATGCTTTATAAGCAGCTCCGCTATCTGAATCGCGTTAAGGGCCGCGCCTTTTCGGAGGTTGTCGCTTACAACCCAGAGGTTAAGGCCGTTTTCCACGGATTCGTCCTCGCGGATACGTCCGACGAAAACCTCATTTTTTCCTTCGGCGTCCAGGGGCATGGGGTATTTCTCCTTTTTAGGATCGTCTATCAAAACGACGCCCGGCGCCTTTGCAAGGATTTTTCTCGCTTCATCGGGCTTGAGTTTCTTCTCGGTCTCTATGTTTATGCTCTCCGAGTGCGCAAAGAAAACCGGCACGCGAATGCAGGTCGAGGTAATCCTGATGTTTGGGTCTTCCATGATTTTGCGGGTTTCGTTCACAAGTTTCATCTCTTCCTTGGTGTAAGCGTTATCCAGGAATACGTCTATCTGCGGAATCAGGTTAAAGGCTGTCTGATACGGAAATTCCTTTATCAGGAATTTATCCACGCCGTGGCTTCCGATTACCCAGTTATCAACGACTTTATCTATTGCCTCCACCTGTTTTTCCAGCTCCAGAATCTTTTTCTGGCCGGCGCCGGAAACCGACTGATAGGTCGAGGCAACTATCCTTTTAATTTTCGCTTTTTTATGCAGCGGCCACAACGCAACGACTGCCTGTATGGTTGAGCAGTTCGGGTTTGCGATAATGCCTTTGTGGCCCTCTGTCCTTTGCGGGTTTACCTCCGGAACAACGAGAGGAACCTCTTTTTGCATCCTGAAGGCGCTTGAATTATCCACGCATACCGCTCCCGCTTTCACGGCGCTCGGCAAAAACTCAAGGCTTCTTGCGGCGCCCGCGCTTGATAGGATGATGTCTACGCCCTTGAACGATCTGTGAGTAAGAATCTCTACCGGACAGGCCTTGCCCTTAAACTTAATCTTCTTACCCTTAGATCTTTCAGAGGCAAGGAGACGGAGTTCTGCAACGGGAAAATGCCTCTCCTCGAGAAGGGACAGAAACTGCGCGCCGACAGCACCGGTAGCGCCCATTATTGCTACGTTATACTCGTCTTTTTTCTTTAGCATTTTACGTACTCCATATATCATTGCGAGGAGGCACGAAGTGCCGACGAAGCAATCTCATACTAAGAGATTGCTTCGCCCCGCTTCGCGGGGCTCGCAATGACAATCTTACAAATTCTTAACTACCAGATCCCCTACCTCGCTGGTCGAGTAGCCCATCTTGCCTGCTGCCATGGATTTCATCTTTGTCGTAACTTTCATCACCGAATTTTCCACACACCTCGCCGCTTTCGTCTCGCCGATTTCCTCAAGAAGCATCGAAAGCGCGCATATAGCGGCAAGCGGGTTTATTACGTTCTTACCTGTATACTTCGGCGCGGAACCGCCTATCGGCTCGAACATGGAGACGCCCTCAGGATTTAAGTTTCCGCCGGCGGCGATTCCCATGCCGCCCTGTATCATCGCGCCAAGATCGGTAATTATATCGCCGAACATATTATCCGTTACGATTACGTCGAACCACTCCGGATTTTTTACCATCCACATGCATGTCGCGTCAACGTGCGCGTAATCAGTTTTTACGCCGGAATATTTCTTGGCCGTTTCGAAAAACACCCTTTCCCATAAATCCCACGCGTAAGTCAAAACATTTGTCTTTCCGCAGAGGGTAAGTTTACTCTCTTTATTACGCTTCTTTGTATATTCGAAGGCGTATCTCACGCAGCGCTCTATGCCCTTATAGGTGTTGCGCGATACCTGAAGCGCGATCTCTTCTTTTGTCCCTTTTTTTATGAACTCGCCCTCACCCGTGTAAAGGCCTTCGTTATTTTCCCTCACTACGACAAAATCTATATCCTTCGGCCCCTTGTCCCTGACAGGCGTCCATACGCCCGGGTAGAGCTTAACGGGCCTTAAGTTTATGTATTGCTCGAGAGCAAACCTTATCTTGAGAAGAAGTCCTTTTTCCAGGATTCCGGGTTTTACCTCGGGGTGGCCCACGGCGCCGAGATACATCGCGTCTGTCTTTTTGAATTCATCAATGACCGAATCCGGAAGCACCTCGCCTGTTTTCTTATACCTTTCGCCGCCGAAATCGTACATGATCTTTTCGTACTTGAAGCCGCACTTTCCGGATACCGCCTCAAGAACCTTAAGCCCTTCGGCTACGACTTCCGGGCCGGTTCCGTCACCGGGTATTACCGCTATTTTATATTTTTTGCCGCCTGGTGTCATCCCAGCAATCTGCCTTTCTTTATGATCCTTTGTATGAAGGGCGAATACGGTTCGATCTTGAACGTTTTCCTTTTCGATATGTTCCTTACCGTGCCCTTTTGCGTATCAACCTCAACCCTGTCGCCTTTCTTTATGGAATTTGCCGCCTCTTTGGAGGAAACAACCGGAAGCCCCATATTAATGGCATTCCGGTAAAAAATCCTCGCGAAACTTTCCGCCACGATGCACGAGATCCCGCATGCCTTGATAGCGATCGGCGCGTGCTCCCTTGAGGAGCCGCACCCGAAATGCTTGCCCGCGACTATGATGTCGCCCGCTTTTACCTTCTTCACGAAACTTTTATCCACGTGCTCCATGCAGTGTCCGGCAAGTTCCGCCGGATCGTGCGTATGGAGATACTTCGCCGGTATTATGTCGTCTGTGTTTATGTCGTTCGCGAATTTGTGGACTTTGCCTCTGTATTTCATGTTCTTTTTTTGCCTGTCATCCTGAGGAGGGCTGACGAAGTCAGCCCGACGAAGGATCTTATCGTTAAGATTCTTCGCCCCGCGGAGTTTATCCTGAGCGCTAGCGAAGGGCGGGGCTCAGAATGACAATTGGAGGGCTTTTTCGACAACCTCGTTACTTTCATGCGACTTCCTTCGGATGCGCAACCCGGCCGCGCACGGCGCTTGCGGCCGCGACAGCCGGCGAGGCAAGATACACCTCGGATTTAGGGTGGCCCATCCTGCCGACAAAATTCCTGTTCGTTGTAGCCACGCACCTCTCGCCTTCGGCAAGTATGCCAAGGTGCCCGCCTAAGCATGGGCCGCAACTCGGCGTGGAAAACACACCCCCCGCTTCGACGAAAATTTTAGCAAACCCTCTTTTTACCGCCTCCAGGTAAACCGCCTGCGTCGCAGGTATAACGATCAATCTCGTACTCTGCTTCACCTTTTTCCCTTTGAGTATCTTCGCAGCCGCTTCCAGATCGCTTATCCTTCCGTTAGTGCACGAGCCGATGACTACCTGGTCAATAAGTACATTTTTCACCTTATTCACGGGTTTGGCGTTGCTCGGCAGATGCGGAAGGCTCACCTGCGGCTCGATTTTGGAAACATCGTATTCTATAACTTCGGCATACCTGGCGTCTTTGTCGCTTTTATATAATTTGAAACTCTTTCTCCCGGGCTTATTTTTTCTTATCGCTTTTTTTACGTAACTTACCGTGGTTTCGTCCGGTTCGATAATGCCGTTTTTGGCGCCGGCCTCGATGGCCATGTTGCACATCGTGAACCTATCGTCCATCGGTAGGTTTTTAATCGCGCTCCCGGAAAATTCCATCGCTTTGTAGAGCGCCCCGTCAGTGCATATCCTGCCTATCGTATAAAGGATAAGGTCCTTACCGGTAACCCACTTCTTGGGCTTGCCGTGATAAACAAATTTTATCGTCTCCGGGACCTTGAGCCAGCACTCCCCTGTCACAAAAGCGAACGCAAGGTCCGTTGACCCCACCCCGGTGGAAAAGCACCCGAGCGCGCCGTATGTGCATGTGTGCGAATCCGCGCCAACTACAAGGTTGCCCGGTAAAACGAGGCCCTTCTCCGGAAGAAGGACGTGCTCAATACCCATCCTTCCCACCTCATAATAATGCGCTATATCGTGCTTCCTGGCAAAGCTATGCAAAACCTTCGCCTGGTTGGCGCTTTTCATGTCCTTTGCGGGCGTGAAGTGGTCCGGAATAAGGGCGATCCTTGTTTTGTCAAAGACCTTTTTCGCCTTTATCCTATCGAATTCTCCTATAGCGATCGGCGCGGTTATGTCGTTTCCAAAGCAGAAATCCACCTTCGCGGTTATGAAATCGCCCGGCTTAACGGCCTTCGCCTTAGTGTGCGCCAGCAGTATCTTCTCGGTTATGGTATATCCCATACAGGGTGTAATTGTATCACGTTACAGCGAAATTGCAACGCTTTTTTCTGAGGGGTTTCGCCCTGTTCCGCTTACAGTAATAAGGCCTGTAGAGGTGGGCGATTGAGGCTCAGCTCAAAACATTGAGCCAAAATCTTCTCCTCGAATTTCTACAATTTGCAAGCGGATAATCAGGTATGTCATAAAGTGCCATATCTCTATATTCCGCTCGCAAATTATGAAATTCTACGTCGAATCTATTCGCCTCAATCGCCCACCCCTACAGGCCCTTATTGCTGATATCTGCCGAGACAGACTTTCGTTAAATAAGCCTCCAGTGGGTGCTTGCCAAGCGGCGAATGCTCTTGACCGTAGAATTTCGCAATTTGTGAATTGGACATGATAGGGATAGCTCTACGGAAAATAAGATACTCGATAATTCACACCTTCCGATTCACAAATTGCAGAAATTCAAGGGAGATAGCTTTACACAATTTTTTGTGTGAGCCGCTGGCAAGCACCCGCTGGAGGCTTATCTTTGGCGGGCGGTCTACAGGTAAATTATATCGTCGGGATTGTAGAGGTAGAGAAATAGAAGCATGTAGTCGCGTAAGTGGCGGGTGGATAAGAAGTTACGCCGGATGTGCTCCTTGCCATTTTTGCCGAGACGCGTGGCGTATTCCGGGTTATTCAGGAGCTCGCGTATCATGAGGGCGGCGCCGCCCACTGTGTGGCAGAGAAGTCCGCTGTGACGGTGCCTTATCTGCTGCGGGATACCGCCGACCGCTGAGGCGACTACGGGTTTCGCCTTCCAGAGGGCCTCGGTTACGGTTATGGCGAACCCTTCTCGTATGGATTTTTGGATTATCACGCTTGAAGCGCGCTGGATACCGTTTATGTCAAAATCGTTCTTTTCCGGCTCTATCACAAGAACGTGTATGTCCGGGTCGTTCCCTTTCTCCTGCATGACCTCGGCGAGAACCGTGTCGCTTTCCGGGTCGTCGGCGGCGCGGTTGCCGGCCAGAATGAGCTGGCAGTCCACGTATTTCTTTACGAGGCGGTAGGCCTCGATTACGCCCACGGGATCCTTCAGGTAATCAAACCGCGAAACCTGGGTTATAATGGGCTTACCCTTCTCTATTTCGTATTTTTCCAACACGCTTTCTATTTCTTCCCGCGTAAGTTCGCGGTTTTTCTCGCTGAAAGGGTCAATGGACGGGGTTACGAGAAACTGCGGAATTTCCAGCTGACGCGCGAAACTCGGGTTCGAAAACACGGAAATGTCGTACTGCTCTATAAAGAGCTTCAGGAATTCCCATACCTCCATATACGGCTTTGATACGTCAACGTGACAGCGCCAGATCCACTTATTCGCGCTTTTCTTATTTTCGATCAACATGATCGGCTGCGGGTCGTGGACGAAAACAATGTCGCCGTATATTTTGGTGCTTCGCAGGATATCCTTACCCGTAGAAAGGAATTTGTCAAACATGCTTTTTGTAATACCTTCGCTTTTTCCGTGCAGGGCGTTATGGAAGGCCTTGGTAACGTTGAAGTAGTCGGGATCGGCCTCTATAACGTCCCATGTGGCGTCTATCCCCAGGTCGTTGAGAAGCGGGATAATCCGCGAAAGTATTTCCGCGACGCCGCCTCCGAGCTTCGTGGAATTTATACACTGGATCTTTTTCTTCTTAAGTTTTTTGCTTATAAGGCCGAGCTCGTAGATTATGCCCTTGCCTACGATGCTTTCGTAATCCGCTATCCCCATCTTAAGCCTGTCCTTTATTGCACCAGTTTCTCATAATATCAAGAATCCTGCGCCTCAAGGCCTCCACGTTAAAGGTGTATGGATCAAGCGCCGCTATGTCCTTCGCCACTTCCGGGGCGCCGGCGGAAGTGCCCAGCCAGAAAGAAAAATCGTTGAATCCCTTTTCCAGCCTCAGGCGCGCCTCGAAAATATGGAAATATATCGAATAGATCGTGACTTTTTCGAGGATCATCCCGAACTCTTTTAGGTTGTGCGCCGTAAAGCCGGTCGGCACGACGAAGCTGTGGGCTTTTATAAAATCGAATTCCCTTCCCCGGGGCGCATACCGGAGAGGCTCTTTGCTCTCGAAAAGATGATTTTCAATAACGTTTATTATTTTTTCTCTCAACTCCCTTATCGTGTTGAAGGCGCATATATCTATGCTGGAGAGTTCCTCGCCTAATTTGTATTCGCCCAGGGTCCACGAGACCCAGTTGGCGAAGGCGTTGGGCGGGTCCGGAGAAAAAGAGTGCTGTCGCTGGAGAAAAACGTGGGTGTGATAATAGATGACGGAGCCGGGGACTTCCTTGACAATTTCGACGAGCTCTCTTAGATTTTTCGCTTTTTTCCCGGTAAGCTCTTTGAGCGTTACGCTTGTGTAAAAATGAAACGGATTCTTGGCTTTTTTAGTCCAGCAGTTCATAGCGTTAATATCCACTCCAGAAATCCTGCGACTTCTCCCGGCGATCGCAGTCTGTACCGGGCATTCGTCTTGCGCGACCGTACCGAAACAAGAATGTTAATACCCCTTTTTCCAAGAGCGCGGAACGCGTCCTCGTCAGTTATATCATCACCTATGCAAATTGGCAAGCATTTTTTGTTTTTTTTCAATATCCATTTTACGATTTCGCCCTTATCCCATTTCACAGCGGGCCTGACCTCGAACACCTTCTTCCCTTCGGTAATACTGATTTTCTTATTCTTTTTAAGATCTTCCGTTATGCGGCTGAATTTTTTTATAAACGCCGCGACCCTGGAAAGCCGAAGCAGCCTGTAATGGACGCTCAGGGTATAGGTTTTGTTTTCAACTATCACCCCTTTTAATTTCACGCAACGCGTTAACTCGTTATAGCTTTTCCGTATAACGGCTCTTAGTTTTTTCGCGTTTTTATTCACGTATTTAAGTCCGGGCCCGGCCAGCTCTATCCCGTGATTTCCGATATAATAGACTGATTTTACGCCTATTAAATTTTTGACGTCTTTTAGTGACCTGCCGCTTATTATAAAAACTTTAAACGTGGGTCTTTTTGATAATTCCTCCAGAA
This sequence comes from uncultured Planctomycetia bacterium, assembly GCA_964649665.1. GTDB lineage: Bacteria > Omnitrophota > Gorgyraeia > JABMRN01 > RBG-13-46-9 > CAZYPU01. The sequence continues at coordinate 14,547 of CAZYPU010000002.1, read as the reverse complement.
GATTTTTGGATTTTTTTCCTATGCGGGCGAGGGAGGGGATTTTTCTTATGGGCGTGAGGGTGCCGTCGTAGTCTAAAAAAAATATTATTTTTTTAGCGTTTTTTATCTTCCTTTTTAGATCTTCTTTAATTCTTCCAGAAATTTTCCGGCCCATTTATAAATATTGTTTTCCCTTACTACATTTCTGAGGCGCCTCATCCTTTTCTTTTTCGCTTCCTTCGGGAGCTCTATGGCTTTTTTTATCGCGAGGGCGAAATTTTCCCTGTCGTATGGGTTTACGAATATCGCGCCCTTCAGCTCCCTTGCGGCGCCCGTAAATCGGCTGAGAAGCAAAACGCCGTTCAGGTCATTCTTTGCCGCGATGTACTCCTTGCACACCAGGTTCATTCCGTCATGAAGCGGGCTTACAATGCAGGCGTCCGCCAGGGTGTATAAAGCGGTGATTTCCTTTCGTGACATGTGCCGCCTTGCCAGCACCACGGGAAACCACTTTTCAGTAGAGTGCTTCCAGTTTACCTCCTCCACGAGGCTGTTCATCCTGTCGTTAAGCTCCTTGTATTTATCTATGCGTATCCTGCTTAGCCCGCCCTTTTGTATGAACATGACTTTCCCCTTGTACTTGGGAAATTTTTCCAGGAAGCGGTCCAAGGCCTGGATTTTCTCGATTATGCCTTTTGTGTAATCAATGCGGTCCAGACCCACGATAAGAAAAATATTATCGCCTATCGAAAATTCGTCTTTTAATCTTTTAGCTATGGCTTTGACTTCTTTCGAATCGGCCAATTTTGACGTCTCATCAAAATCCACGCTGATCGGGAACGCCCTCACGAGCGTTTCGTGCCCTTCGTAAGTAACTGATGTTTTTTCCTTGTCGACCCTCGCCTCAAGTTCGACTTTTACGGTCTCAATAAAATTGGCGCAGTGGTGCCTTATGTGAAACCCAAGAAGGTCATTCGCGAGGAGGCCCTTAAGTATTTCGGACTTCTGCGGACATATCCTGAACACTTCCGGGCTGGGCCACGGTATGTGGAGAAAATGTGCCGTGAGAAGGTCCTTATTTTTTTCCTTCAACATCCTGCCCAGAAGCATAAGGTGATAATCCTGTATCCACACGAAAGCTTTCTTCTTTCCTATTACCTCGAGTATGATGTTGGCGAACTTCTGATTTACTATTTTGTAATACGCCCAGTCAACATCGTCGAAGCTGGGCCTTGTATACGCCATGTGGTAGAGCGGCCATATGGCCCTATTCGAATATCCGTAGTAATACCCGTTTTCTTCGTCTTTGGTAAGCCAGATTCTTTTCAGAGTGTATTTGGGGTCATCGGGCGGGACTCTTACCTCGTTCTTTTTGTTAACCGCCTCCTTGTCAGCGCTTGAACCGCCATACGCAACCCATGTTCCTGCGCAGACCCTCATTACCGGGTCCAAAGCCGTAACGGCGCCGCCGACAGGCCTTATATACTTGAGCTTCCCCTCTTTGTAAACATGGATATACGGCTCGCGGTTGGAGGCAATGACCAACAGCCGGTCACCAATTGTCTTATGAATCGTTTTTTTAAGCTGCGTCGTGCTCCACATAGGTAATTATCAGTATATATCAAAACGGTGCGGGTTGCAAGAAGAAATACAAAAAGGTGCCTGGCACCTCTTTGTAAAGGTTTTTAGAAAGAGGTGCCTGACACCTTTTTATTGAGGATGTCGGCGGCTTGCTGCCACCAGGCCACATCGCCGTAGCGCGTTTTCCGGAAGTACCAGTATTCGGCGCCCCATAGAAAGACCGCGTCAATACCGAGCGTTTTCATTTCAGTAAATGTTGTTTGAATCATGTCCGGCCAGATGCTTACAGGCCTTTCCGGCGACTTATGGACCAGCTTGCCGGCCTCCCAGGGCTCCGCCTGAAGCTCCGTAATCCAGACCTTCTTGCCGCAGCGCTTGGCCTGTTTTATGAGTTTAGAAAAATACCTCAGCCGCTCCAGCTGGCGCGTCCGGATATAGTAGTTAAAACGCCAGAATTTCTTGCCCACCGCGGGATAAATATTTATTCCGAGAATGTCACACAGTTGCATGGCGTCCCTTATCGGCGTCCTCGGAGGAATAAGCCCCATTATAAACCGGATAAAATTGTTGGGATAGGTTTCCGCCGTAATGACAATTGGCCTGCCGCCCGGATCAAGCTTTCTGACCAGGCTTACCTCCTGCGCGAGAAACTCCTCTCCTATCCACCAGAAGTGCGGCCCGAAACGGCCCAGGGGCTCATTCTCAACCTGCCAGTACCCAACGGCAGGCTTGTTTTTATAGCGATTGACTGTTTTTTTTATGAATTTTAGGGTCCTCTCGCCGAGGGTAGGGTTCTTGCCTATCTCCTGTCCGGGTTTAAGATCAACTTCCGCAAGCAGCCACTCCGGGATGTGATATTCCGGCCAGCGCGGGGCCTTCATCCCGACCACAAGAACAACCGGAATTTTTCTTTTTTTCGCTTCCTTTATCTGCCAGTCAAGCGCCTTGAAGTTATAGACGTCCTTTTCTTTTTCAATCACGTTCCAGTAGGCCGCCAGGCGAATAACATCGAATCCCATCTCGAGGATCGAGATATAGGCCTTTTTCCAGTCCTGGCCCAGGTATTCGTTTTGTCTCGGGCTGAATGTCGTGCCGACGAGAAGGGGTTCAGCTTGGGCGGGGATTGAAGTAAGAATAAGAGTAAAAACTATAAAAGCGACATAGTTACGAACGATATCAAGCAATATTACTCCTTCTTCTTCGGCGCTACCCAGAACTCAAGGCGCTTTCCCAGCATGAGCCTGGTCTGAGCGTCAAGAGCGGGAATAGCGCTCAGGAATAAGATGATAACGGGTATAAGCAGCCACTGGACGGCGAAAACTATCCTTCGGAGGAAAGGGTGCTTCATTTTCTGCTTCGGCAAAAGGCAAATGCTGAGAATAATGCTCGTAATAAGCGAAAAGGAGGCGAGATTAAATATGATAGCGTCGATCCTGGGCGCGCTATAATAAAGAACGCTTTTCTGAAAATGCCGGCCGCCGAAGAGTGGCGGAAGCCATACGATTACCGTCAGAAGGAATGCCCATGTGGCCCATGAAATATGGCCCTCGAACAATTTAAGGACGAGCCTCATTTTGGTGAATAAGGATATCTTTTTATCCTTCAAAAAAGCCCGCACCACTATCGGGAAGTTCTCCACGCCCCAGGCCCATCTTCGTTTTTGTTTGTATTCGTTTACGATCGTCTTCCACCATGTGTTCGCGACAACGATATCCATTGAAACCGTCGTGTACATGGGTACGACCCTGTACTTCCCATCGAAATGGATATACGACTTCCAGAATATAGCCGAATCGTCCGAGATCATGTCCACCGGCCAGTAGCCGACATCGACAAGCGCCTTAAAACTCATACTGTGGCTTGAAAAGGTAACGAGCTGCTCGGGATTGGTCGCCTCTATCAACTGGAAAAACGAAGAGCCCGTCTCCAGGACCCTCGCGAAGCCCGGCACGTCCCAGATGTTGTTGTAATACACCGGTATCGGCTGAAAACTTGAACGCGTCCTGTCGGGGCAGGTCATAAAACTGTAAGTAAGGCAGGCGAAATACTGCGGGTTCACGACAGTGTCGGAATCAAAGCAGGATACAATCACGTTCTCGAATGAAACAGATCTTGTCTTGAAGTATTCCGCGGCTACTTTCGCGGCGACGCTTGCGTTGGCGCCTTTTACGCGGGCTTCGCCCCGCAGGCCGTCTTTATGCATGTTTACCAATAAATCCAGGAACCTCCCCCTGTATTTCGCCCGGATGTCCGCGGCCCCCTTCTTGACATCGACCTGTGCCCTCTCTTCCACCGCAAGAATTACGAGAATTTTTTCGGGCGGGAACGTGCCATCCGCGATACTCTTAATGCCCGGCTCTACGATGTCGGGCGTCTCTTTCGCTATCGGAATAATAACCAGGTGATAAATGTCTTCAAGCGGCGGGGGTTTCACGCCATTTTTCGTAAGGACTTCAAGCCTTTTACGGCAAAAATAATCCGAAAGCTTTTTTGCAAACGGCGCTTCGGAGGAAGCGCTCCTTAAAGCCTTGATGAACACCTCCGGGGCATTTACACCCCGGGCCCTTTTCATCCAGTTCGTGTCTTTTTCAATGGAGAGCCTGAAATAAGAGATTATGAGAAATATCGTCAGGTACGCAAGCTTGAGGAACCAGTAAATTAAAAAGGCAATAATTATGGCCGCGGCAATAACCGGTTTTGCGAGCGCGAGGATAAACATGCCCACGATAACCGTCCAGCTCGTAAGGCCCGGTATGATCTCAAGAAAGCGCTCGAGCGCTTTTTCCCCGCCTTTTATGCCGTATTTCGAAAAATTAAACTTCATTTTTTTGCCGGAGCTCCCGCTTTTCCGGGAATAATTTCAGCCGAGGTGAGGTTGCCGCTTGAGGGATCAAGGTAATACATGAGGCCCGTTTTTTCCGAATAAAAGATCCCTGTTTTCCCTTTAACCGTTAACACGCGATCCATGCGGGGCCTGCCGTATTGCCGGAGCTCCAGAAGGTAAACGTCGTTTTCATCGCGAAAAAGAACGTGTGAGGCCTCGTAAACCCAAAATGCCTCTCCGACGTTTTTACCGCCCTCAAAAATCCACTCCAGCCGCGGGCCCTGCTCAAACACGACAGCGCCGGTTACTTCGGTTGAAAAGTCCAGGATGCCGATTTTGTCTTTCTGCCACAAAAGGACGCGTTCGCGCGGGAGATCAAACTCGATTCCCACGGTGCCCTTTTCAACAAATTTGTACGGCAGACGGTTGGCCAGAAGTTCCCCGCTTTCCCCCGTAAAAAGAATTACGTCTTTTGAAAAAGGTATGATCCTAAAATCGCCGGAAGAGCCAAAAATGGAACCGGCGAGTTTTTCATCCTCCAGCAGTTTGTTCACGCCATTTTTTTCGTAGTTCATCGAGGAAAGCGTGCCCTCCGGCGCAAGAATGTAAACGAGCCCGCCGGCAACGCCCACGCCGCGGGCATCTTGAGCGAAACCGGGATATAGCGCCTTTGCTTTAATGTCCAGCCGGTTTACGGAATTTCCCTGAAAAGTAAAAATATTGCCTCCGCCGGAGGCCTCCCACGTCACCCAGCGCGGCTCTTCCGGGAAAAGATCGGTAATGTTCGATACGCTTGGTTCTTTTTCGGAGAGATCAAGCCACAAAAAAAGTTTTTTTGCGCCTTTCGGGCGGACAGAAAGCAGGACGCAGGAACTTTCCCTCGCCGTAAAAAGCGATATAACCCCGCAATCCGCAAACCCTCGGCCGGCGCCAATAAGCGCCTCTTGATTCTTTCCCGTACATTCATAAACGGCGTAGTCGCCGGCCGAGGCGCTCCTGGAAACGAGCAAAAACTGGGTGCCGGCCAGGTAGGTCAAATCCCTAAAATCACCCGTAATAAGCGATTCGGTTTTTCGCTTCTTCGGGACAAGAAGTATTTTGCCGAGCGTAGTTGCCTCACCGGCCTTTACCGGCAGGGTATCGCTCCACACTTCATAATCTTCAAGAAATAACTTTATGGCGTACTTTCCGGGCAGGAGCTTATCGAGCATGGCGGGAGTTTTGTTTTTCGTAACTTCGCCGTTTACATATATTACCGCGCCGGCCGGCGCGGTGGAAAAGTATAAAATGCCCGTTTTTACTACGATGTCTTCGCTTTGCGGCTTAAAAATATACCCGAACGCGTATAAAACCACCAGCGGGCAGAAAACGATGTAACAAAGGACAAAAACGTAGAAAACGATCCTGCGCAGGATAAGCATCTATTATTTTTTTCTGCCCGGGATAAGCCGGAGCAAGGAAAAAAGAAATATGAAAGCGAACGCGTACATCGTGTTCCAGAGGCCCGCTTCTATGCTTATCCTTACAGCGATGTTTCCAACATCCGTGGTATGCAGATTGTAAAGCCCCGCAATCGATACCACGCCGCTTATGATAAGCGTCAGAATAACATAAATACCGTTTTTCAGGCTCAACACGGCCATTATCGCGCACAAAATCCCCAAAAGCGGCAAGAGATAAACCAGGTAGCTTTTCCAGTCCATGCCTTCAGCGCTTTTGAACATTATCTGCACAAGCGAGATCGCGGCTTTTGACGTCTTATCGTTAACAAGCTTTGGTATCCGGTAACCCGTAATGGTTGTTTTCACGTCTATGTCGCCAAAACTGCTTACGGCGCCTGTTATCTTTTTCAGCCTGTCGATTACTTTACCCGCTATGGGCGAGTCGCCCAGCTTCTTATCGGCAGTAGCGGCCAATTGCTTCGATACGCCAACGGCCGAAACGCTGACTTTCGCCCAGGGCATGAAAAACGAAAGTACGATAACGACGCTTGAGGCAATAACCAAACACGTAAAAATTATTTTCATAATATCCTCCTCCTTGTTTCATTAAGTATACCCAATCATCCTGAAATATGCAAACCGCTCTGCAATGCGCCGGCGAGCAGGCGTTTCGTATAAGGGTGCTTCGGAGATCTGTAAATTTCGCTTCGCGAACCAAATTCCACGATTTCCCCCTTATACATTACCGCAACATCGTCCGCCATGCGTTCAACAACAGCGAGGTCGTGCGATATGAATACGTAGGTTAAGGCAAGTTCCTTCTGAAGATCTTTGAGGAGATTCAGTATTTCCGACTGGATTATAACGTCAAGGCTCGAGACCGGCTCGTCCAGTATAAGGATACGCGGCTTAACGGCCAGCGCCCTCGCGAGGGAAATCCTCTGTCTTTGGCCCCCGGAAAACTGGTGCGGATATTTCATACTGTCCTTCAAATTCAAATAAACCTTAAAAAGCACCTTCTGCAAAATTTTTTCCCTCTCGCTTTTTCCCGTACCACGTATCGCAGGGCCTTCCAGGATTATGTCCCGCATACGCATACGCGGATCAAGCGAGCTATACGGATCCTGGAATACAATTTGGGCCTCACGCGCACAAATGCCCACCGAGCCTGAATCTGCCTTTAGCAGTCCCGCGAGGAGTTTTGCCAGTGTCGTCTTGCCCGAACCGGATTCGCCGACTATTCCGAGTGTCCTTCCCTCTTTTATTTCAAAATTTACATCGCGAACGGCCTCTATGCAGCCGGCTTTTCTTTTAAAAACGCCTTTTTCGAGGACAAAAGTTTTGCTTAAATTTCTAACGGTAACGACGGGGACGGGTCTTTCATCAGGATGGTATAGTGTCTGGCCAAGACCTGTCCCCGTCGATCCTAGCTTCGGTACCGCCTCGAGAAGTTTTTTCGTGTAGTCCGCAGTGGGCGAGGAAAGAACAGCGCCCTTCAGCCCCCTTTCCACGATTTTCCCGTCTTTCATGACGAGAACTCTATCGGCGATCTTATTTATAATGCCGAAGTCGTGCGTGATAAAGAGGACGGACATGCCCAATTCCTTTTTCAGGCTTAGTATAAGATCCAGGATTGCCGCCTGTGTTGTCACGTCTAAAGCGGTCGTTGGTTCATCGGCGATTAAAAGTCCCGGCGAAAGCGCGAGCGCCATGGCGATCATGGCGCGCTGCCTCTGGCCGCCGGACAAAAGGTGCGGGTATGAATCGTATATCCTTTGCGGGGCGTTTAGTTTTACTTTTTCCAGGAGAGCGAATGTTTCTGCCCTGACGGACCGGGTCGATACGCTATTGCCGGATTGGCCCGATCCGGAACGTCTCACCAGCACTGCCTCGTCAATTTGTTCCCCCACCCGCAAAACCGGGTTCAAGCATGTAAACGGCTCCTGGAAAATCATGGCAATTCCGGAATTCTTTACAATCTCGCCGCATACGACACAATCCCTTCGCGGAAGCAGGTTCATTACGGAAAGCGCGGTAACCGTCTTGCCGCTTCCCGACTGGCCGACCAGCCCAAGCACTTCGTTTTTGTTTATCGCGAAATCGATACCGTTTACGGCTTTCACCGTCTCGCCGTCGTGCTCGAATTGAACTTTTAAGTCTTTTACATCCAGTAACATAACACCCTGTCTGGCCTGCGAGGTCCGGCCTACGAGGTAGGACCGCGTAGGTCCTACGTGGTTACTTCTTGGGGTTGAGCGCATCGCGCAATCCTTCCCCCAGTAAATTAAACGCAAGCACCGTAATCAAAATCGCCAGTCCCGGAAAAAGAATAACCCACCAGCCAACGCCCATAACCGCTTTTCCTTCCATCAGGATATTGCCCCAGCTGGGATCGGGCGGCTGGACGCCAAGGCCGATGAAACTCAAACCCGCTTCCGTAAGGACCGCGCCCGCGACGCCGAAGATAAAGCTTATAAGGACCGGGCCTATGCCGTTGGGTATGAGGTGCTTTGTTATTATGAAAAAATTGCTCGCCCCGAGCACCCTCGAGGCGGAAATGTAATCACGCGTCTTCAGGCTTAAAATTTCCGCTCTTATGAGCCGCGCCATGCCCATCCAGCTCGTAAGGCCGATCACAACCATTATGTTGAAAATACTGGGCCCGACTACGGCAATAACGGCCAGAATCAGAAAAAAGGCCGGGAAACAGAGCATCACGTCGGCAAAACGCATTATTATTGAATCAATTTTTCCGCCGAAATAACCCGCCACCGACCCGAAAAAAACACCTATAATCGCCGCGAGGCCCACCGCTACAAAACCTATTAAAAGCGCTATGCGCGAAGCGTATATTATCCTCGCAAAAAGATCCCTTCCGAGACTGTCGGTGCCGAGCGGGTGCTCCGGCGAAGGCGCGGCGAGCGCATCCTGTATGTTTATATAGGTAGGGTCGTATGGCGTGATTCGCGGCGCAAATAACGCAACTACGATAAGCGACAATATTATACACCCGCCGAATAATGTAAGTTTGTTACGCAATAATTGTTTCATCTACACTTCTCTTGTCATCT
>CAZYPU010000002.1:0-5550 GCA_964649665.1 uncultured Planctomycetia bacterium | reverse complement strand
CCCACAGGGACGCGAAGGATCTTAACGTTAAGCCTTCGGCCCAGAGTTTACCCTGAGCTAAAGCGAAGGGGCCTCAGGATGACAAAATGGGGAAACTTCACCTCGCAACAACGCGTTTCGTCCCTCGTCTCTCGTTACTTGCCATATCGTATCCTTGGGTCCGCATATACATACGCGATATCCGCGAGCAAATTTCCCGCGAGCGTAAGAAGCGCGCTCACAACGAGGCCCGCCATCACAACGTTGTAATCGCGCGTAAAAACCGCCTCCACCATGAGCCGTCCCATCCCCGGTATACTGAAAATCGTCTCAAGTATCACGCTTCCGGATATAAGGGCGGGGATTGAAAGCCCTAGTATGGTAATCATGGGCAGGAGGGCGTTTCGCAAGGCGTGTTTGTATATAACCGTTCTTTCCGGAAGGCCCTTTGCCCTTGCAGTCCTTATGTAATCCTGCGAAAGCACCCCGAGCATGCTCTGGCGCATGTATCTCGAAAGCCCGGCGAGGCCGCCTATGCTCGCGACGGTTACCGGCAGTATTAAATGCCGGAGGAGATCGGCCGCTTTGCGTGAAAAGACTAAATTTTCAAAATCGAGTGATACTATTCCCGATACGGGTAAAATGCCGAGCCTTACGCCGAAAAACGACATGAGAAGAAGCGCGAGCCAGAAGCTCGGCGCCGCGAAACCGATAAACACCAAAATGGTCGTAACCTTATCGAAAAAAGAGCCGCGCTTTACGGCGCTTTTTATGCCGATGGGGATGGAAAATATTAAGATTGCCGCAAGCGCCAGGGAATTGATCAATATCGTTACCGGCAGCCGCTCGCGGATCTTGTCGATGACGGGCCTGTTGTCCACGAAACTTTTTCCGAAGTCAAGCACGCTGAGTTTTTTTAACCAGTCGAAATACTGGACGTAAAGCGGTTTATCAAGGCCGTAAATCCGTTCCAGTTTTTCGCGCGCCTCGTACTCGATTTTGGGGTTCAGCCGGAGCATCAAATCCGTCGGTTTCCCCGGCGCAAGATGTATTACGGCGAAGGATATGACGGTTATGCCGAACAGGATCGGTATTATTTGGAGTATGCGGCGGATTATGTATTGCAGCATCTTGTTGCCCCTCGTCAATAACAGCGTTTAGTGGAATTTCCCTATTTTGTCATTCTGAGGAGCCCTTGACATCAAAGATGTCAAGGGCGACGAAGAATCTCAACTAAAGATCCTTCGCACCCCTGCGGGGTACTCAGGATGACAGCTTATTTCTCCATTAAGTTTTGGAAAAACTCATTCACCTAATACCTATACCGCTGTTTTCCCTTCGGCACCCACCAGTCGATAAAATTATACGTTATCCCGATCGGCGACGGCTCGATGCCCCGGAAGCGGCGGTTAACGGCCACCAGTGAATCCGGTATGTATAAAAACATGTACGGCTGGTCCTCGTAAAGAATTTTATGGATCTTGCGATAGATATTCTTTCTTTCTTCCCTGTCAAAGGTGCGCCTTCCGGCGATAAGAAGGCGGTCCACTTCGGGATTTGAATAAGTTATAAAATTAAATTCGCCCTTTCTTATTTTTGACGAATGAAAAATATCGAAGCAATCCGGTTCCCTTCCGAGGCCCCAGCCCATTATTATGGCCTCGAACCTTTTCTTATCCACAAATTCATTTATAAAAACCGACCACTCCAGGACCCTTATGTTTACCTTTACGCCGATATCCTTAAGCCGGCGCTGTATAATTTCCGCTGCCATGCGCCGCGTATCGTTTCCCTGGTTGGTGAGGATCGTGAATTCGAATTTTTCGCCGTCTTTCTCGAGCCAGCCGTCGAAAGAGCCTTCGCGCCATCCGGCTTTTTTCAATATGGCCCTCGCTTTTTCGGGGTCGAAAGGATACGGCTTCACTTCCGGGTTGAAGGCCCACGACTCGGGAACAAACTGGCCCGTTGCGATTCTCCCCTGCCCGAGAAGCACCCCGTCTATTATTTCTTTTTTGTTAACGGCGTAATTCAGCGCCCGGCGCACCGCTTTGTCTTTAAATTTTTTATTTTTCAGGTTATACGCCAGGAACGTATAGACGAACATGGGGTATTTGAATTTTTGAAAACGTTTCCTGAAAAAAAGAGCATCTGTCTGCCGCGTGTATTGCAGCGGCGTAAGATTCATGGAGTCAATGCCGAGGGTCTCAAGCTCCAGAAACATCGTCGCGGTATCCGGTATTACCCTGTAGATATACCTGTCAACGTAAGGACGGTGCTCGAAATACCCGTGATTGGACACGAGGTCGATCCTTTCGCCGGTTTTCCATCTCTTGAATTTGTACGGGCCCGTGCCCACGGGGTTTCGCGCGAAGTCCGTGGTAAGAAGATTCTGCCCTTTCAGTATATGCTCCGGCATTATCGGCATGCCCCAGCTTGTAATACCGGGCGCGAAAGGCTCTTTGTAAATTACTTTTACGGTGTAATCGTCTATTATCTCGACCGTTTTAATCATTTTAAAATCGCCGCTGTACGGGGTGGGAACGTTCGGGTCTATGAGGCATTCGTAGGTAAATTTTACGTCCCGTGCGGTAAAGGGGCGGCCGTCATGCCACTTAACGCCTTTTCTCAAATGAAAGACGAGCACAAGGCCTTCTTCTTCGATATTCCAGGATTCGGCAAGGTCCCCTACAAGTTCCACGTTCTTGTCGTATTTGACAAGTCCGTTAAAAACAAGGGCCACTATATAGGAGGAGGGGCTGTCAGAGGCCAATATGGGGACCAGCGTGCGCGCGTCCCCGATCTGCCCGGTCACGAACGCGTCGCCGTAAACCGGTTTCAATCCACGCGGGCCTGACAATGCTTTACTATTATCATCCGCCAGGCCGTGCGGGTCTTTCGCGATTAAAAAAAATACCGCTACTGCTGTGAGTAACGGTATAAGTGAACGCTTTTTACTTTTGCGGCGCGCCAGAGGGTATCTCAACAGGAACACCTTTTCCGCCCCGAAGATCGATTAAACTTCTTCCCCTTTTTGAGGTCAATATGCCTAACAAGAGGCAGGTTGCCAAAAAAAGGCAGGCCGCGACGACCGTCGCCCTCGTCATAAAAACAGAAACTTTTGTTCCGAAAATGGTCTGCGACGAATCCGCGCCGCCGAAGGTTTCGCTTAAACCCCCGCCTCTTCCGGCCTGTAGAAGTATCACGACGATCAAAATCAAACACGCGATTATGTGAACAGCGATAACAAAACCGTATAGCATTGTACTATTTCTCCTTTGCGACTACTGAGGTTTTTTTCACGATCTCGACAAATGACTCGGGGTTAAGAGAGGCGCCTCCGATCAATGCGCCGTCTATGTCCTTTTGCTTGATAAGTGATTCGATATTGTCGGGCTTTACGCTTCCGCCGTATTGAATCCGTAAATTTTCGGAGATTTCTTTCCCATATTTTTTCGACAGGAGCCCTCTTATAAACTTATGTATTTCCTCCGCTTCTTCCGGCGTGGCGTTTTTGCCGGTTCCGATGGCCCAAACGGGCTCATAGGCGAAGGTGATGTTCAGGATTTCCTTTTCCCCCACGTCCAGGAGGCCGTTTTCCACGTGATCCCGCACTACATCAAAAGCCGAACCCGCCTCTCTTTCTTCAAGCTTTTCACCCACACACATTATAGGAAGAAGCCCGTGCTTCAGGGCGCTTTTTACCTTTTTGTTTACGGTTTCGTTGGTTTCTCCGAAATATGCCCTTCTTTCCGAGTGCCCTATTATCACATATTTACAGCCGAGGGCTTTCAGCATCTTCGGAGAAATCTCTCCGGTAAACGCGCCCTCTTCCGCCCAGAACATGTTCTGGGCGCCGAAGGATATATTCGTATCGCCGGTAATGTCTTTTACGTCGGTCAAAGACGTAAAGGGCGGGCAGAGGACGATCTCGACGTTATCTATATCGAACAAATCCCTTTTGATGGCGTTTGCGAGAACAATAGACTCCGGGGCGGTCTTATACATCTTCCAGTTGCCCGCTATTATAGGTTCACGCATTATTTACCTTACCTCGTCATTGTGAGGGCGCGACAGCGCCCGAAGCAATCTCTTTCCTCGTCATTGCGAGGGCGCGACAGCGCCCGAAGCAATCTCTTTCCTCGTCATTGCGAGGGCGCGACAGCGCCCGAAGCAATCCCTTTCGTATGAGATTGCTTCGGCTGGCTTCGTCAGCCTCGCAATGACGTGTTTTCGTCCTTCGTCCTTCGTAACGTTACCTACTTATCCTGTAATGCCGCTATGCCCGGAAGCCGTTTCCCTTCCAGGTATTCCAGAGAGGCACCGCCGCCGGTTGAAATGTGACTCATTCTTTTTCCGAGGCGGAGCTCTTTTATCGCCGCGGCCGTGTCACCGCCTCCTATGATGGTCGTCGCGTTAAGGCGCGATACGAACTTGGCGATTTCGGCTGTGCCCTTCCGGAAAGGCTTTAATTCAAAATAACCAAGCGGCCCGTTCCATACTATGGTTTTGGCGTTCTTAAGGGCACCCTTGAATTTTTTGATTGTCCGCGGCCCTATATCAAGGCCTATCCACCCGTCCGGGATATGTTCCCTTGCAACCCTGACCAGCGTGTTGGCGGTTATGGACCTCGCGATTACATGATCCTCCGGAAGAAATATGCTCACGCCGCTATCCCTTGCTTTCGTGAAAATATCCGAAGCGACACTAATTTTGTCTTCTTCCAGGCGGGAGTTGCCAATGCCTTTCAGGCGCGATTTTAAAAAAGTGTACGCCATAGCGCCGCCGATTAAAAGGCAATCTATCTTTTTGAACATATTTTCTATGACCGCTATCTTGTCCGAAACCTTCGCCCCTCCGAGGATTAAGGCGAACGGTTTCTCCGGGCTGTGAAGAATCTTGTCGAAATAATTTATCTCTTTTTCTATCAGAAAGCCCATGGCGCTCGGCAGAAATTTCGTGACACCCTCCGTAGAAGCGTGCGCCCTGTGGCAAGTCCCGAAGGCATCGCTTATAAACACGTCCCCCAGTTTCGCGAGAGCCCCGGCAAATTCGGGGTCGTTCTTGGTCTCGCCTTTATGAAACCTCAGGTTCTCTAGAAGTACCGCTTCCCCGTCTTTCATGTTTCCGATGACGCTTTCCACTTCCGGCCCGACACAGTCTTTCAGCATTTTTACGTTCCTGCCCAACAGCTTGGAAAGGCGCTTGGCGCACGGGGCAAGGCTCATCTTCGGCTTCACTTCCCCCTTGGGCCTTCCGAGATGGCTCATCAGCACCACTTTTGCCGGCGCCTGAAGCACATACTTTATAGTGGGGAGTGCTTCCCTGATACGCGTATCATCCACAATGCGTCCGCTTTCGTAGAGCGGCACATTAAAATCCACGCGCATGAGGACCCTCTTACCCTTTATGTCCATATCCCTTATCGTTTTCTTCATCAACCCTCCCTACATTATAGTGTTATCGAAGCATATAGTATACTTGTATTTCAAGTCAAAGTCAATGGTGCGCATACCCTCTGTCAAGCCAAAATAGAAATGTCCTATAGTTACCAAAGTAGAAATGTCCTATTTT
>CAZYPU010000001.1:11243-84338 GCA_964649665.1 uncultured Planctomycetia bacterium | reverse complement strand
CTCAAAAGCCGTTGATCGCAAGATCATGAGAGTTCGACTCTCTCCTTCGGCACCAGAATTTCTACCTGACTCTCTTCACGCATTTGAGGAGAGAGTCGAAGCGAGCGCCCGCCGACCCATCTCTCCTTCGACACCAGAATTTCTACCTGCCGGTGAGTTGCGTATTTAGCCTGATTTATTTTCCGTAAAAACGCCGATTTTTCTGAATTTGTCGTATCTTTGTTTTACGAGCTCATTTTTGTCTATAGCCTGCAAAATATCCAGGTCCCTTTTGATAACGGACTTGATGCCGGCGGCCATTTCCTGCGGGTCCCTGTGCGCTCCGCCAAGCGGCTCCTTTACTACGCCGTCAATTATGCCCAATTCAAGCAGGTCCTTGCCGGTGAGTTTAAGCGTCTCGGCCGCTTCCGGCGCCTTGGAACGTTCTTTCCATAAAATTGCCGCGCAGCCCTCGGGTGAAATAACGGAATAATACGCGTACTCGAGCACGTAGAGCCTGTCACCGACGCCTATGCCCAGGGCGCCGCCTGAACCGCCTTCGCTTATCACAAAAATAAGAATAGGCGTCTTTAGCGTGCCCATCTTAAACAGGTTCTTCGCTATGGCCTCGGCCTGGCCCCTCTCTTCGGCGCCGATGCCCGGGTAGGCGCCCGGGGTATCAATGAAAACAACTATGGGCAGGTTGAATTTTTCCGCCATCTCCATTATCCTTATTGACTTTCTATAGCCTTCGGGATGGGCGCTTCCGAAATTGCGCAGCAGGTTTTCTTTCGTATCCTTGCCTTTCTGGTGCCCTATGATGGCTATTTTTTTTCCGTCTACTTTCGCAAGCCCCACCACGATGGCCTTATCGTCCCCGTAAAGCCTGTCCCCGTGAAGCTCCACGAAATCCGTCATGATCATGTCTATATAGTCCAGTGTATACGGCCTTTTGGGATGCCGCGCTATCTGTACCCTCTGCCAGGGGGTTAGGTTTTTAAATACCTCGCACTTGACTTTTTTAAGCCTCTCCTCGAGCTTTTTTATTTCGCCGGAGAGGTCAATATCCTCCCTTGAGGTAAAGCTTTTGAGCTCCTCTATCTTTTTTTCAAGCTCCAGTATCGGTTTTTCGAAATCCAATCCGTTCATGTCCGCTACTCAACAATGATTACTTCGGTTCCGCTGGGCGCAATGGCGTAAAGTTCCTCGACGTCGCTATTTTTCATCCGGACGCACCCATTGGTAATATGCTTTCCCATGGAAGATTCGTCTCTTGTGCCATGTATGCCGTAGCCGGCCGCCGAAAGCCCCATCCAGCGCGACCCGAGCTCATACTCGGGAGCCCCCGGCTGAACTATGGCGTCGACTTTGTACCAGGGGGGACTTATAAGCTTTTCCTCTATCTCGAATGTCCCAAGCGGCGTAGAAAGGTTTTCTCCCGTAGAAACCACGTATGTCTTTATGATTTCGCCGCGGGCTTTTCTGAGCGAAAGGGTATTCTCTGACCTGTCTACCAGAATGTCGAATTTCGCTACGTTAACTTTTAGAGATTTTCCAGGAATTATAAGGTCGCCCTTAATGCCGTTTGATTTTTTAAGCAATTCGACGGTAGTATTGAACCTGGAAGCGATCCCGCCCAGCGTGTCGCCGCGTTTTATTTCGTAGGAGATGCTGTCTTCCGCGGGCATATTCGAGAAGAGTATTTTCATGCTTATCTTTTCTATTTCTTTCCGCGCTCCGGCGGCCTCGGCCGAGTCGGGGAACTGCGCTATAAACTCCTTGAAAGCCGCCTTTGCCTTTAAGTAATCTTTTTTCGCCAGGTAAGCCCGCGCCGCGTTAAAAAGTGTTTCCCTGTTTTCAAGGGCGGCCCGATTAAGCAGCTGCTCGCTCCTCCCGGAGGCGATTTTTTTTAAGCTGAACGAAAAAAGAAGGATGAGTGAGGCTATGAGCGCGATAATTAAAATCAGAAATTTTTTATTCATTTATATGCGGCTCTTATTATCCTAAAAATTGCCAGAGCAAAAGCGCGCTTATGATGCCGCAGGCTATGCCGGCAAAAACTTGCACCGGAGTATGGCCGAGAAGTTCCTTAAGCCTGTCCTCCTGGATGCGCTTTTTCCAGTAGATATCATCCAGTATCTTGTTTAAAACCTCCGCCTGTTTTCCGGTGGCCCGTCTGAACCCCTGGGCGTCAACTATCACTATGATGGTGAACGCGAGCGTAACAACAAATATGACGGAGTCAAACCCGCACGATAAACCCACCAGGGCGGCCAGCGCGCTTACAGTCGCCGAGTGCGAACTCGGCATGCCGCCGGTGCCGATAAACCAGCGAAAGTTAAATTTCCTCTCCCTTATGACGCCTATCAGTACTTTTATGCTTTGGGCGATCATCCAGGAATAAAGTGTAAACCAAAATATTTTATTTCCGGCTACTTCAAGTAAGGCTTCTTTTGTGCTCAACACATGATCTCCCGTTAATATTAAATATCAAAGGGACATTATATTACAGAATCGGGCCTGACGCAACTTATTTTCCAATACAGAATTTTGAAAAAATTCTATCCAGTATATCCGGGCCTATCGTCTCGCCAAGGATGGAGCTAAGAAAAAATATGGCTTCCCTGAGGTCCGAGGCGGCTATTTCCGGCTTGAAAAACGCGTCTTCCCGCAGGGCATTTACGGCCTTTTTTACGCGCTTGCGGGCGCGCTCAAGGTCCTTTTTGTGCCTCAGATTCGTTATAAACGTTCCCTCCGGGTGCGGTAAACGTCCGTGCCAGATTTCCTCCAGTATCGCCTCTTCTATCGTATTCAGGTTCTTTTTTTTCAGCAGCGAAACCTCTATTATATTATCTTTCCGCGTGAGACGCTTTACCCTTTTCAAGTCAAGTCTCTTCGGGAGGTCGCTTTTATTGACGATTACCATAAAATTTCTGTCCCTTATTTTATTGAGTATACCGGCGTCGACCTTGGACCAGGCCTTGCTTGAGTCCAGCATGAACAGAATAAGGTCGGCCGTCTTTATGTAGGACTTGGATTTTTGTATCCCGTGCCTTTCCGCGATATTCCTGGCGGCGGAAATACCGGCGGTATCGACAACCCTTATCGGTATATCCTTCAAGATTATATCCTCTTCTATCGCGTCGCGGGTCGTGCCGGGAATGGGGGTAACGATAACCCTGTTTCTCCTTAAGAAGGCGTTCATAAGCGAGGACTTGCCTACGTTGGGCTTGCCGCATATAACGCACATTATGCCTTCCTTGAAAATAATACCTTTCTTCGCGTCGTCGATGAGTTCCCGCATCTCTTCGGAAATGCGCGCCAGTTTGCGCGAAAGGCCCTTTTTAGGCGCGAGCTCTATATCTTCTTCGGAAAAATCGATCCGCGCCTCTATTTCGCTTAAGACATCCAAAACTTCTTTTTTCATCCGGTTTATTTTTCCCGAAAGCTCCCCTTCCAGCTGGCCGAGGGCGACTTTCATGGAGCTCTCCGTCTTTGAACGTATAACATCCAAAACCGCCTCGGCTTGAGCAAGATCGATCCTTCCGTTCATAAAGGCCCTTTTTGTAAATTCGCCGGGCTCTGCAAGCCGCGCGCCCAAGTTCAAAACCAGTTCCAGCACTTTACGCAGGGGGACTATGCCGCCGTGGCAATTTATCTCGACAATGTCTTCTTTTGTGTAACTTTTCGGCGCCCGCATGACGGTAAGTATGACTTCGTCAATGATTTCGTTATGCGTGCTCTTGTCATTGCGAGGAGCCCCGACTTGTCGGGGCGACGAAGCAATCTCAATGGGATTGATTCGCCCCTTCGGGGCTCGCAATGACGTACGCCGGACGATGTGCCCGTAATGGACGGTATATGTCTTAAATCTTGACGGCTTAGCCTTGTCCTTCGAGACGAAAACCCTATCCGCTATGGAAAGCGCACTCCTACCGCTTAAACGGACTATGCCGATTCCGCCCTCGCCTACCGGTGTTGATATAGCAACGATTGTGTCTTCCATGCCTCACCCGCCACATAAAAAGATCCCGCAATCAATATCATGTCGCCCTCTCCCGCCAAAGAACGCGCTTTTTCCATCGCTTCGCTTACGGAATTTGTTAAAATCACGTTTTTTCCCGCTACAAAGCGCGCGATAGAGCGCGGCTCTTCAGCGCGTTCTATCATCGCCTTTGTTAAAATAACATGATCGGCCAGGGGCGCAAGTTCTTCGCATACGCCTTTTATGTCCTTTTCCTTCGAAATACCCAATATTAAAATAAGCCGTTTATGGTTAAAATTTCTTTTAATCGTTTCTTTTAGGGCGTTCGCGCTCGCCCTATTCTGTGCGCCGTCGAAGATGATATAAGGGTTCCTTGCTATTACCTCGCACCTTGCCGGATTCCGTGTTTTCTCCAGCCCTTTCTTTATGTTGCGCGTCAGCCGACCCTTTGTCAGCCGACGCAGCTGATTGGGGTCGGCTGATGTTAGCCGACCCCAATCAGCTGCGTCGGCTGACAAGCTTTCGATTGCAGCGACGGCCGAGGCGGCGTTCATGAGCTGATGCCTGCCTATAAGGCGGCTTTCGCAAGCTTTATATTCTCCGAACGTGCCCCGAATGTCGAATACCTCTTTGTCGTCGGTGTAAGAGATTTCCCCAACGCCTATATCCCTCCCCGCCTGGATAAGTTTAACACCGAGCGAATCGCATTTCTCCCGTATTATTTCTAAAACCTTTTCGTCCTGCGGCGCGCTGATGCAGACGCACCCTTTTTTTATAATATCGCTTTTCTCCGCGGCTATTTTCTCCAGGCTTTCGCCCAGGACCTCTGTGTGGTCGTAGCTTATGGGGGATATGACGGAAACTGCCGGGTTTACGATATTCGTCGCGTCCAATCGCCCGCCAAGGCCCGCTTCTATTACCCCTATGTCTATTTTTTTCGCCTTGAAGTAATTAAAGGCGAGAATCGTGAAAATCTCAAAAAATGTCGGTGAAAACCCTAAATTCTCTACTTCGAGCTTATCCTTTATCATGTTCGCGTGAAAAGCAAAATCCGCCTCCGGTATCATCTCGTCATTGAATTTCACCCTTTCTCGAAAGTCAATAAGATGCGGTGACGTATAAAGGCCCGTTTTGAAGTTCGCGGATTTAAGCATGCTCGAGGTAAAGGCCGCTATAGAGCCCTTGCCCTTTGTGCCCGCGATGTGAATTACGGGAAAAGAATCCTGCGGATCGCCGAAAAGCCCGGCCAGGCGGCGCATCCTTCCGAGCTCAAATAAGCCCTGTTCCCTGTAGCCGATTTTCTCGTAGTTTACGAACGAATCCAGATATTGAAGCGCCTCTTTTTGGTCCATAAGAAATTTAATTATACCACAAGCGGGCCCGAATTTCCAAGAATTCGACCGCGTAAGTAGTGTCAAGATAATTGGGCGCTTTGCTTCTCCGTCATTGCGAGGCCGCCCTGTTCTTCGTTTGCGGCCGAAGCAATCTCAAACGAAGAGATTGCTTCGGTCTGCTTCGCAGACCTCGCAATGACATGTTGAAAGTGCCCACAATATTTTACATTATCACCGCGTAGGTCCGACTTACGCGGTCGGACACAGTTTCTTTATCACTTAATGATTACGCGGCTCTTAGCAGGGTGCGGAGACTGGCGTAGTAGTCGTCTAGATCCCGCAGGGCCAGGCGCACGATGGGCGGCAAGGCAAGCTCTATGAGCAGGTTTATTCGCGCCCTTACGGCGGAAGGATCTTCGTTTACCATTTCGAGGATTGTTTGCCTCGTAACTATTTCTTTTACTTCCTTCCCTGGAAATAGCCTTTCGTATATAGCCTGCATTCTCGGGAGAAACTTACGCTCTATGGTTTCCAAATAGCCGGCTTTATTTTCCCTTATTAATTTCGCGCAAGCCGCCTGCGCGAGGCCCAGGCTCGCCGCGCCCACAAAATCCCACAAGGGTACGCCGTCTAAGTTTTGCCCTTCTGACATGGCCACCGGAAAAGTATTTTCGGGTATCACGGGCATTGCCTCCAGTTTCTTGAGCGGCATGATGCTTATTCTCATAGCGGCCGGCCGCGATTCATCGGTTACGCGCGCCTTTATGGCCTTAACATCAAGGCGTTTCCAAAAGGATAAATCTTTTATTTTCGCGAGAAGCGTTTCCTCCGCCGATGCTTTATATTTCTTATCCTTCCCTTCAAATATATAGTGGGCATTAAACCCGTATTTATCATGAAGTGCTATTATATAGGCCCATATTTCCATGTTCCTCTCCATGTCTTCCTTCGGTATCAGGGAAAGGTCTATCGACATATCGACCGGCTTCTCCTTGAGGTATTCCGAAGCGCGGCTTAAAAGAAATTTGCTGTCTTCGATTGAGATATCACCGGGCTTTATAATTGCCTGCATATTCGTTTTATAGTCCCCCGTCGCCGGCGGCTCGGCCGCGGCGGCGCCTTTTGTATCGACCCCTTCTTGTCTATCGGTGTCAAAGGGCAATTTTGCAAGCGCTAAATTAATCGCTTCCTTCACGTTGGGGTCTTGTTCGTTCTTAAGCCATTCTTCAAAAATATCCCGGAGGTCCCTGTCCGGTCTTTTTATTGCCACCTTAAGCGTTCCATCCCGATATATCTCAACTACTTCCTTTTGACTTGAAAAAAATTTGAATATCGTTCTGCCGCCCTCGGCAGGCTTCGACGATGTCGGCTCGGCCGCGGCTGCGGCCTGCAGAATTTCGGTTCTCGTACCATCCGGCTTAGAAATTTGCGGCTCGGCCGGTTTTGACGCTACTATAAGGGTATGGCTTTCGGGATAGTCTTTGTTTACTACTTCAAAATCTTTTTCCCACAATTCTTTTAGGTAAGGCGCTATGTATTTTTCATGATGCGTAATAGCAAAATACCTGCCGATTAAATCAAGATATTCCCCCATATTCATTTGTCCGAAAGACTCACTCATGTCTCTTTTCCAAAGTTCACCCTCAAAATAATATTTACAGAGGAGATCATGCAGATCATAACTGGTAATACGAATACGCGTATGCGTTTCATCCGTATAGATGAACCTAATTTTTCTATGTCTATATTCCTTGACAAATAGCTCAAACTTTTCTTTTGCATATGGGGTTTTTAATATTACTTCAACCTCTTCTTCCTTGTTTTTGGGTTTCACTCCATCACGGAAAATTATAACGCCGCCATTCTCCAATAGTTCATATGCTGTCCTTAATACCCTCTCTCTGGTGTCTTCACCTTCTATCTCGTGTAATGCGCTTGATAATATTACCGTGCTGAATTGCCCTTTAAAGCTATCGATGTCATCCCATTCCAGAAGGTTTCTATGATAAAACTCGCAAGTCGGGTAATCGTTTCTCGCTTTTCTTAAAAATCTTTCTTCAAAATCTATGCCTACAACACGGCCATCAGGAAGCCTTTGTTTTATCAATCCCGTAACCGAACCTCCTCCGCATCCTAACTCAATAACTTTGTTACCAGCGATGTATTTCAGCATTCGTGCTTTATCGGGTAATCCGAGCAACTGTCGTCTTCCAAAATCACTATGTACCGAAATAGACTCCTCCGAATCTGAGCTTGGACTTGCCCCCGGCGCTGGTTCCGTCGCCGGCGGCTCGGCCGCGCCTGCGGTCGGGTCGGCGGCTTTTGAACGGTACTTTTTCTGTCCGCCTGTGTTACCTGTGTGGCCGGCGGAAAATAAATTTACGGGTATTTTCAGATGCACGCCGCCTTGACCTTTGAGGGAAGTTAACAGACTAAACCATCGACTTATCCGCTTAGCGCCTAATTCCTCAAGGGTCGCGGCTAATCTCTCGTCCAATAGAACAGCATAAAACCTTTGAGCGTTTCTATCTCGGGCCATACCTGATAGTTGCTGAAAGAGCCTGTAAGCCACGGCATGTTTTCTGTATTCCGGTAAAACTACTATCCTGGGAATAAACCAATTCTTGCTGTCTTTTGCTATTCTGGATATGAATGCCGGAGCGGCTATCTTTTTATTCGTGAAATAGTCGATAAGCCATGATACGGACATACCTATCGTGTATCCTATCAATTGACCGTTATCAAAAGCGCCTAAAATTACAAAATGCTGACATTGAGAAGCGCACCTCTTAATCTCTTCCAATAGTATTACTAAATCTTCCCTGGCAGCCGGCGGCATCTTATCTTCCAACGCTATCAGGTCAACTGAATATCCGCCTAACTCATCAACTGTAAGTTCGCGTATTTTTACGGCGGCGGTCGCGTGACCTGACTGCGTGGCCGGCGCCGGCTCGGAGGGAATGGTTATCGCAGCCTTTTCGGCCCGCACATATATAAGCCCCAGGAATGCCGAGCGGTTGTCATCTTTTATTCTTTCACCATTTTCAAAACCTGAATTCTTCAATCCATGTATAATTTGAGCGATATCATAGGGAGAATATTTTAGCGCCGCGAACAAACTGGGATCGCAGGACAGTTTGTTCGCAGGATCAGGCGTCAGTATATGAATCACTCCTCCCGGCTTCAAGACCCTGAACGCTTCAGCCAGGGCGATATCAAGTTTCATATGCCCTATGCTTTCCGATAAGATGACAATATCGAAGCTATTGTCCGCAAACGGAAGATGCTCACCGTCGGCAAGAGTAAACGCCATGGACCCCCGCATATCCCACGGCATGAATTTCGAGATTATATCTATACATGTAACTTCAAGGCCATGGGCCTCGTTTAGCCGACTCTCAAGCACACCCGAGCCCGCGCCTATGGAGAGGGCTTTCTTTCCGGCGTTGCCATTGCCGATATCCGCCGCCAGTATTCTGCAGAAGTCATTGTCATAACACGCCCTGCTTAGTGTGCAATTCCTCGGATTACCTTCAGGATCTATATAACGGCCGACTGCGTTGCCTCCCGGGAAGATTTCTTCATAACCATTTATAGTATCGACTATCCTCCGCGCGGCGGGTGTTTGGGTTTCGCCCGCGGCTCCGGCCGATGCCAGAGGCGCCGGCGGCTCGGCCGCGACTGCGGCCGGGGCGGCGTCTCTTTGCCATACAAGATGAGAGAATAATTGATTGCGGAAATTTTCGCTAAAAACGATTTTTTCTCTAATCTTTAATCTAAACCCTGAATCAAAAGGCAGGTTACTATAAATCCTGTAAGCTATATCCGAATCGGGGTTAGACGTATTCCATTGGCTAAGCGCTCTGTATTGCGCGAATGGAGGGGAGAACAAAATCGTCTTGACCCCTCGCCGCCCGGCCTCTTTAATGGCTTCTTCTAGCGCCAACTTTTCCCAGCCGCTTACTTTCTTTCGAACCTCTGGGATTAATCTGTGCATTTCTATTTTACCGTGAATCTCGCCAATTCGCATTGTATCGCCGACAATAATAAAATCTAAATACCCTTCAAAAAATCCTCCATATCCTACGGAAACTCTTTCGTCCTTGGAATATTTTCTCCTGCCGACACTTGTGACGGGAGCCAGCTCATTCGGCACATACGGCCACCAAGAAGGACACGAAAATGTGCCCGTTTCGAAAGGAAGTATTGCCCTTCTAGAACGTAGCCATTCTCGGAAACGCCGCATTTCTTCATCTATGCTTTCGCGATTAAATCCGTTGGATCCAATATAAGCAGGGAATTCTATCAGTTCTTCTACATTATTTATATTTGCCAAAACGGTTCTAAAAACATTGATATTGCCGCTGAAATATCTTACACTTAATTCAAAAAGCGCCCTTAATGCCTTGTGGTTTTGAGGTTTAATATCTAGAGCGATTATTTTATCAGCGATTGTATCCATAAAACCGTGAATGCCTATTTCCTTTGTATGGTAATCCGGCTCAACCCAGATTTGCGCAATCGTAAGTTCGCTCCTCCTCTCATCAAAATCTGCTGTCTTAAGTTTTTCTTTTAATTGTTCAAACGCCGTAATGCAGGAAACCAATTGTCTTTTTGCTTCTAGCTGAACCGCTCTTGTTCTTGCTATTTCGCGCTCGTGTCGCAATAAATTCTCCGCACTATCGATAACCCGATCCGGGATAATGGTTAACCCTCTTAGATATCCCAACATCTCTATCGTGGATGCGGCCCCAGCGGCATTTAATAGTGAAATGAATTTTAGTCTGCTAACGCCTAACTCGTCACGTATATATTTTAGTCTTTCCCGCCGCCTTTTATTTTCTGCCTTTTTCTCTTCCTTAGCTAATTGCTCTTTTTTCATCATCTCTATATCAGCCAATTCATCAAGCCTATCCTTTATAGCTTTTATAATAGTCATGGATTTTTCGCCAATCCCGTAAATTTGACGAATTTTGTCGAGCGTCATGTTTTTAAGTTCATCGATAGTTTTGACGCCTCCACGTGCCAACCTTTTTTTAATTCTACTGGAAATCGGCAACTCCATTATCGAGCCGTGTAGCGGCATCGAATCCAACTGAGAAAATTCTTTTACCCTCACAGGCAGGGTGGCGGGTCGTTTTATAGCCTCGCCGCCTGAATCCGTGCTCATAAATACAACCGGCATCTGAAGAAACTGTGCCACTGAACCATCAACCAGCCGAGCTTTGGCGATCGGGCTTTGGAATCTTATTCTTGAAACGACGCTAAGTAGCGTCTGCGTGATATGGTCCTTTATGAAATCTTCTATGACCCGCGGGAAATGGAAGGAGCTTGAGAAGAAGGAATTGATTATTCGGGCAGGCCCGGAGTGGCTCTCGAGTAAATTCTTGTAGAATCTCGCGTACCAGACCTGCCGGGCTATCTCGTAAACGAATAGGAACGCGAAGAAGCATAATCCCGCCTGCCAGCTTAATCCGGTAAGCCCCGCGCCGATTGCGGCGCCGTAAGAATTTCCTGACGACGTGCCACCATGTTCTTTTTGCGGTGCCAACTTGGCCGAGGCGGTAGCTGTTGTCTGTTCAGACGCAGTGCCAGACGCCGGTCCATCGTTTTCTGCGTTCAATACAGGGTGTTGGGATTTCCTCAGCCAAAATTGCGCTTTCCGGATAGCGTCTGTCTCAATCTGCCATACCCTGTTTCTGGTAATGCGCAGGGCATGCGCAATTTCCTGCAGGGAACGCCTGGCTCCCTCCGGATTAAGTCCCAACCGTTCCTTCACAATGAACGCTTCACGCCGATCCCAGACACCGGCGGATATCATCTCTTCAATCTTTGCCAGCAATTCTTCGTTTCTTGCAAAAATACCTATACCGGACGCTTTAGCGGGTTTGGAAAACTTGACGTCAGAGTAAACATTATCTAAATCCAACCCTTCAGTATCAACCTCTCTTCCTACCAGAGATATGTTATCTGGAAGCTTTTGGTGGCGGTTTCCCTTTCCCGGGAGGCCGGCAGGCACGCAGGTTTTGAGTAAATCCGGCCTATGATTATGTAAAAAATCATACAGGTATGGGTTGATTTCCCAAAGCCTTCTACGAATCCATGGGCGGGCGCTGTCCCTAAATCCTCGTCGGACATCCCGCTCTTCACGCCGGTCAAACTCTTCTTCTGCTTTCATTATCTCCTGAATAAGCCTGCCGGTATCTTCCTTGCGCAACCCTAACCTGGGTTTAATATAATGCAGCCTGCGCAACATTCCTATTCTTCTGGCTCTATAGTAAAGGGCCGAATCTATTCTAAATAAGGCAATAGGAGAAAATTTACGAGGTTCTTCTCTTTCGCCTCTGGCAACGGCATTCTCTTCTTGTCTCTCAAATATTGCCTTCGCTTCTTTTATCATTGCCCACAAATCCTCATCCACAGTCTCTTCTGACTGCAATTCGGTTATAATATCCGACAGAATTGGCTTCACCGTCAAATTAATATCATCGGTTATTCGTTCCCGGAACCATCCGGCAAGTGTAACTTTTGTCTTAGCTTTGACAGCTTTATTCAGTTTTCTATAGATCCTTATTAATGTCTTGATGTCTTTTATCTCAAAAGAAGACGCTTTTGAGGCCTCTAAAATAAATTCCAATGCCTTGCTGTTAAAATCAACTATCCTGATAAGGAAGTCCATTATTTTATTTTTTCCGACATTAAACATCTTGAGAATCTGCAGTTTCGGCTTGATATTATTTGGAACATTATAGCCTGCAATTTTAGGCCATTTCAAGATAGCGGCCGCGAGGGCTTCTTTTTCTATGCCTAATTTATCTCTCCAGGCCCTCCTTACACGGGCTGGGTTAAGCCCTGCGAGTGTAGGGGATTTCAAGATAGCGGCTGCGAGGGCTTCCTCTCCTATACCTAATTCATTAAAAAACGCCTCCTTTTTTTCAGCGCTAATATTCACAGGCTTCGGCGCCTCGCACTCGGTCGCGCTGCCACCCATCTCGGGCGGGATAGCCGGCTGCATAAAGCACCTGCCGCGGTTAAATATCGAATCCATAAAGGGCTCCCCGAACCGGCGCCGCAGTGTTCTCGGCAGAGCGCCGACTAACCCGAGCGGCCAGAGCGCTCCGAGCGCCGCCGCGCCTGTATCCAGCGCCGCGCCCGGGACCATGAATTCGGCTTTCGGACCCTGCGGCGACGGCGGCTCGGCCGCGAACGGATAGTCCTTGGCTCTTTGTGCCACTACGTTTTTATTAATGCTCGCTTCCGCATAGCGCACTTCGGTATGATCTTCGAGGCGGGAAGTTTTCTTGTATTTTACATCCGTTAAGATACCTTTATCCTCCATTGTTTTCGCGAATACCTTTCCGTCCGTACCTTCTATGTTCCAATAAGTGACTTTGTCCGATTTAGACAGATAAAAGATATAGGTTTGTAAAAGCGCCATCAATCCCTGACTTTTATATGGATACTCTACGCGTTGATTATAGATAGTGATTTCAATTTCTGAATTTTCTCCCATCCCCACCGAATAACTCAGAATTGCGTACTGGTCATGGCCTTTATAAACGTTGATGAGACGGTTATCCATTGTCACTTCAATGCCGGCGTCAAGGCTTTTCTCCGAAGCCCAGGCCCGAACCATTTGCTCTAACAAATATCTGTCTTTTTCGGTAACATTAAAAACGAATTCATTACTCCCCCCGATTTTAACCCGATTAAATTTGCCGGGTTGCGAGCTTGAGAATGGGAAAAGGCCGCGTTCTTTCATCATATTAATCGCGTAGCGCATATTCGTATAATCGGTTACTTCAAACACGTCGATATCTTTACAATCAACCCCGATTGTGGAAAATTTCACATTTAATCCGAATAACCTCGCCATAAGATAGTGGCCCAGTTCGTGCGGTATGCTGGCGGTATAAAGGTATTTTTTAATTTTATCCGTTTCCGACGGGATGTCTTTTACCACAACGTCTCCCCGGATAAACGCCATGCCGGCTTCGAGAATGTTAACGGCAAATATTATCGCGTTCAGAGCGCCTGCGCAATATAATAGCGCGCCGCCGAGCGCTATAAGCGGTGGCGTGGAAAGGTTGATGGAAGATGAAATCAATATAGCCGGGACCAGGCATAAGGCCGCCGCAAGCAAATTGGCTGACAACCCTGCTGCGGAAATTAAAAACCACTTATACGGGTGTTCGTATACGTATTGGCCGGGCTTATACGGCTGTTCTTCCCCGCCCGGAAGCATAGACGGGGACAGAGGCGATTTCGAATCTGGGCCTGAATTTGTTCCTGCAGTTTCCGGCAATGGCTCTGTCGCCTTTGGCGCGACTCGCGGCGCCGGCGGCTCGGCCGCGGCTGCTTTAGGCTCAATGCTCTCTTGGGACGTGGTGCCGCGCGGTTCCTGCGACGGCAGCTCAGCGGGAATTTTGCCCCTGAATTCTTTATCAACCACGCCAATGCAATCTTTAAGCGCCTCGATGACCTCGCCCATATCCCGGTAGCGCTTCGTTCGATCTTTTATCGTGCATTTCTTTATAATCTCCTTCATGCCGGCGATCGACCGCTTAAATTGTCCCTTGGCAAATTCTGCTCTTTCCAAGAACCTTCTCATCGTATCGGT
The DNA here is from genome assembly GCA_964649665.1 of uncultured Planctomycetia bacterium. GTDB lineage: Bacteria > Omnitrophota > Gorgyraeia > JABMRN01 > RBG-13-46-9 > CAZYPU01. The sequence continues at coordinate 70,420 of CAZYPU010000001.1, read as the reverse complement.
TTGTACTGCTGCTTCCTTAATCTCTGCGGCGTCATCCAGCGTTATGTTATATTCATGCAGCATCCTCGATAATACCACGCCAAAACTATAAATATCCCACGGCACATCCAATTTTTGCCCTAAGAGGATTAAGCCCGCTTTGGATTTGTCTTTAAAAGCGTTTTTATCCTCGCTGAAAGCGCTGGTCATCACCAGTCTCGCTACCGGCGGCACTCCGGAAGGATTACGCACCCAGTCATAATTTAGCGGGACCGCACTTTCGAGATCCACCAGGCAAACGGTTTTGTCTGGCCGTACTTTAATGTTAGTCGGCTTGAGCTCCTTAATCAGTAATCCCCCGGGAAAAGTGCCATGAGGCTCTGCGCTATGACAGGCATTAACTGCCTGCGCTATAGAATATGCCTCGTCCAGCTTATCACGCAGAATATTATATAGGGCAGCGATAATATATTGGTCTTGCCCCTCCGCCAATGCATCCCTAACAAGTTTTGTCCCTACGTGATAATCCAGATCTGATAGAGAAGATAGATCATCTCCCTTGATATACTCCATCAGCAGGCATGGGTATGCTTTTTCGCTTATTGGTGCAAGGCTGAGCCTATCGCCGTCAAAATAACAACTGCCTTTTGTAAAATACTTGGGCATGATTCCGGATTTAATCAGTTGCGGATACTCGCGGGCGATGCGCATTTGATAATCGATCAATTCAACGGCGCTCTTCAGAGAATAACCCGGAGGCGCCTTGCAATAAAGTTTTAACGCGTAATCGACGCCATTGTCTTTATGCGGGACTCTGAATACACGGGAGAACGATCCTTCGCCGATTATAACGGCCCTTTCAAAAACCAAATCTTCAAGGCCAACTTCGCGCGATTGTTTCTTTTGCGAAAATATTCCAAAAAAGAATAAATTTATTTTTTGGATGAGCGTGCGCAACAAGATCCTAACCTGTTCGAGTTTGTCAGGTTGGGAGTGTGCTCCCTCCGGCGCGCCTAGCGGCTCGGACGGGACTGCGGTGGACGCCGGCAGCTCTCCTAGCGCATGGCCCGGCGGCTTCTGCGGCGATTTCTCAGACATCATTAGTTCCACCGGCATTCTGAAAACGGTAATCGTGCGGCCAATGCCGGCTAATCGGACCTGCACGATCGGGCTTTGAAATCTTATTCTTGAGAATATATTCAGTAACGGCTGCGTGATATGGTTCTTTATAAAATCTTCTATGACCCGCGGGAAATGGAAGGAGCTTGAGAAGAAGGAATTGATTATTCGCGTAGCCTTGGGGTGGCTATCGAGTAAATTCTTGTAGAATCTCGCATACCAGACCTGCCGGGCGATCTCATAAACGAATAGGAACGCGAAGAAGCATAATCCCGCCTGCCAGCTTAAAGTGGTAAGTCCCGCGCCGATTGCGGCGCCTTGACGACCTCTTGACGATACGCTGTCGCCTGGGGCGGCGCCTTTTGAGACTTTTAACACTTCATTAAACCGTTCAAGTGTAGTCTTATCGTCTATTCTGGTGGCGATTGATCTTATGGCGCTTATTCTTCGTGAAACAGTTGCTTGGCTTATCTTAAGTATACCGGCTGCTTCTTTCTGCTTGCCTTGCGATTGTTCCAGCGCCTCCAGGGTTGCTTCGGTATAAGCAGGTAATGATAATAGCGCTTTAGCAAGTCGTTCAAGCGTGGCCTTATCGCCTATTCTGGCGGCGGCCCGTCTTATGGCGATTATTCTCTGTGAAACAGTTTGTTGGATTATACTAAGCACACGAGCTGCTTTTACTTGATTACCCCCTACTTTTTTCAGCGCCTCCAGGGTCTCTTCGGTATAGGACGGTAGGGGTAGCAGCCGTTTGAGCGTGGCATTATCGTTTATTTTGACGGCGACTCGTCTTATGCGGCTTTTTCTCTCTGAGACAGCTGATAGGCCTATGTTAAGTATGCCGGCTGCTTTTGCCTGATTGCCTCCTGCTTGTTCCAGCGCATACAGGGTCTCTTCGGTATAGGACGGTAGGGACGCTTTCAAATCCGAGCTTGTACCTGTCCCATGTGCGGGCTTCGGCGATGCCGGCTCGGCTACGGCGCCGCCCATCTCGGGCGGGATAGCCGGCTGCATGAAGCGCTTGCCGCGATTAAATAACGAATCTATAAGGGGCTCCCCGAACCGGCGCCGCGGTGTTCTCGGCAGAGCGCCGACTAACCCGAACGGCCAGAGCGCTCCGAGCGCCGCCGCGCCCATGTCCGGCGCCGCGCCCGGAATCATGAATTCGGCTTTCGGCCCCTGCGCTGGGCCTTCAGGTTTTGGCGATTGCGGCTCGGCCATGTCTGCGGCCGGGGCGGCAGGGATACCGCGAATCGAGAGGCGGTCGAATATCCCGGGAAAGAAATGTTCGCCGTCCAAAATATCTTGCTTTTTAAATTCCTCATGTATGCCCGGCACAAAGATATCCAGCAATAAAAGAACCGCTATTCTAAAATCACGCATTAACGCGCGGTCAACGCTGCCGGAGTTCTCTTTTAGGGCAAGAGAAGTCGCAAGGCTCTTCACCGCCTCCATGGCAACTTCTTTTTTCCTAACCACCGGGGGCGAGCGCAGAACCCGATTTATCTTCCTTTTTAAAACCGCTCCTATTTCAGCTACGCCCCCATTATAAACAAGGCTGTTCCAGATATTATCCCAAAGTTCACTGTGGCAGTATTCGGCGGATTTTATTTTAATAAAGGAAAGCGCTTTCTTTTTTCGCGCCTCCAGATTCTTTTCCTTGAATGGTACCTTAACCCTTTTTACCCCGGTTCCGTACGGTCCTTTCGGCGCCTCGATATCCGTATTTGGCGCCGGCGCAGTATTCCCTTCCGCGGATATAATCTCAATCTTGCCCCGATCAGAGAGGTCATCGAGTTTTTCGCCGCGGAATTTAATCGTAAATTCTTTTTGTCTTCCGCTTGGCCTTGTGGTTTTTACGAGTATTTCGATGTACTCCCCTTTTTCGTCCTCCAGGCGCCTCGGTATATCCAGGACTTCCATCAGCTTGCGGTAACGCCCGTCATGCTGCATCGTGTTAAGCGCCGCGTTAATGTTGAGGTGGCTTCCCCAGTCAATGTCAGGGTTCTTCCTATCCAGCGCCCTAAGCGCCATTTCGATAATGCAGACCATTTCTTTTTCCAGACGCTTTCGGTATGAGTAGCGTTCGGAGGGCTTTTTTGTAATGGCGTCGAGAATGGAGTTGAACATGCTTTGCGCGGCGAGAGTGGTAATTTCGGACCGGTCAACGGGATACGCCCACGAGATGGTGTCAAGAAAAAATAGGCAGGCCATGCCCATTGCTATAAATTTTACCCAAATACTACGTTTTATATGCAACATATAAGATTTAATATAGCATAAAATAGTGGGGCAAGTGTCACAGGAAGGTAACTATTGAAAATACTAACAGGGTTGATTTACACGCTGTTACGGCGTGCTACGCAGAGCGGATGAAGCGCTTTAAGTCGGCGTATCGCTTGATAAGGGCTTGTTTGTCATGCGCTTTCGCGTTAGGCAGAAGTGTGAAAACCAAAACACCCGTGGATTCTTCTTCCAGTATCGATTCTATTCCCAATTGCTCAAGCTCTATGCCTAGTTTATCGAGCCCAACGCTGACCGAAACTAAATCAGCAATATGCTGTTTTAGGGCAATTGTCACTATCTCCAGAAGGGGATAATAGGCGTTTTTGGTAAAATCCTTATCTTTTATGTTAAAACCCTTATCTTTTATGTAGAAGGAATGCACGCCTCGCTTGCCTTCTACCCCTCTCAATCTCTCCCTGGAATCTGCCCTCGCGAACAGGAATACCTCCGTATCGGGTTTTGCGAAATGCCGCTGGAGCTTATTATGAAGACTATTCGATGAACCAATAACAACGTCAACGTTTTTAAGAAGAAGGCAGAATGTGGGGTTTTTTCTCAGTTTTTTCAACGCCTCGAAGATGCTGAGGGGGCTTTTATCACTGCCGCTTCCTATCGCATCCTCGAACGCCAGAATAATTTCTTTTTTGCCCAAGGCGCGCGAAGTTATGCTTTCCACAAAACGTTGCGCGAGCTCTTTGGGGATCCGAAGATTCCTCAAGAATTGCATTACGTCTTCCGGGCTCCCCTTCGTTTCTGCAACCGGTACGCCCGGTTCATGCGGTTCATCAGCCGGCCGGTCTTTCTTACCTTCTCTTCTTGCGGCTTCCTTCGGCGGATCTGTCTCTTGCAAAACCGTCTCTTCGGTTACGGCTTCAGGCTTTTGGTATGTATACGCCACTGCCTCGATTTCCACGAGGAGATTATCCCGGCAGACGTCAGCTATTAAATACACGCACGCTTTACCCGGGAATCTTTCTTCCACGATTTTCCGTATCGCTTTATAATGTTTCGAATTTTTGATGTAAACCCTGAGTTGTGGTATATCCGCCAGGCTCGCACCCGCCTGCTCTATAACCCTTAAGATATTTTCTATGGTGGTTTTTGTCTGTTTTTTAACACTTCTTTTGTGTACGGTTTTAGGGCCCTTTATTGAGGCGGTGCCGGAAATCAAAGTCATTTTATAACCGCCGATATTAACAACCATCCCCCGCGAAAACATGGGTGATGTTTTTTCCTCTTCGCTCCTTCCTTTTCTCAACACTTTTTTGCTGTATTTGTGCGCGGGTACCTGGTCGGGATTTTCCAAAGGCGTGATGCTTACGTCGTTTCTCGTCGTGGAAAGCGCCAGGCATTCCATGACAAACGTTCCGCCTGACATGCCAATACCTGTGGAAGCGGGAGGCAGAATCTCTTCTTTCAATTGCGGGTCTCTTATTAAATTCCTGAAATTCCTGCCAAAATGTATCTTTTTACCATTGTCCCCTGTATTAAAAAACTCGCTTCTCGCGTCATTCAAAAGCTGATATCTCTGGCTTCCGTTTTCTGTCTTTAAAAGATCGCGCTCGTAAATCCATGTTCGTATCACGTCTTCAAAATTGAATCCATTCTCCTCGAGGACATCCTTCATTTTCCGGAAAGCATTAAGCGCCTGCTCATAGGTATCTTCTATCGTTTCATCCGGTATCGTTTCATCCGGCTCGATGCCGGCGACGTAGGCCCATTTGAGATTTTCCTGTTCTACAACGGTGAGAAATTCGTTTACTCTTCTGACATTTGTGTTTTCGCCTTTTATGGCCAATATCTCAATCGTAACATCGCTTCCGTCGGCGGGCGGTTCCTTTATGTAGCTTGTGGCCGGAGGCGGGCCCCTGTCGTAATGCGCTTCGATTATCTCTTTGCATTCTGCCTTATCCGAAACGCTCCTCAAAAAAACGGTTTGTTTCACTACGGCGCTCTCATTGTATCCCATGTCCGTCAAAAGTTTCTTTGCCCTTGAAAGCGCCTCTTGGGTCTGTTTTTCAAGCGTTGTCTCTTCCCTCGGAGACACGCTTAAAAGCACGTGTTTACAAATGCCCATGTCAGCGACCGAGCTTTCCGGCGCCGCCGGCATGTACGCAAGCGCCCCTATTTCGGGATTCTTTGAATCGGGTATCTTCTTTATTCCCGGAAAAAAATCCGGGTTAGCGCATACCAGGTCGAATATCCGCCTGACAGAATTTTCCTTACCATTAAGCATGTCTTGCGCCCCCTCTATCTCCATCTCGCTTAAGATTCTTTCGCGTTCTATTTCGGATTCAAGGTCCCTGATTTCCCTTTTGGTTGTACTATCGTCGCTCCGCCGTAAAAGATGCACCCAAAATTTCTTCCGCCCTATCATGGAATTGTTCCAGACTATGGATTGCCTGGAATACTCTATGTCGTCCCTCAAAGCGCTTGTCAACGTTCTCAAAAATCGGTCGCAATTAACACGACCTTTTTTACGAATTAACAAATAGCATTTTACCGCGAATAATTTCTCGGCGTTTTCAAATGACATCGGAAGTTTCACAAGTTCATCGACATAATCAAAAAGCCACTTAAATGTTTCGTGGTCTTTTCTAAGGCGCTCCATGATCTCAATAGAAAAATCTTCGTATAAGTCACCTAAATTGATACAGGTCATTTTCCATAAGGCTTTTATCTCTTTGCTGTATCGTGAATACAAAATAAGGATGATGGCTATTATCGCCACGCCCGCCACGAGCGGCAAACCGAATGATTTCGACAAGTAGGGAGCCGCTAATACCGCCCCCGCCGCAGGCGCGGCGATACCGGTTAAAGTGGGTATTAAAAGCGGTTTTATAAAACCGTCTTTGGGATTTCTGGTGGGCTTGCTTTTGGCAGTTTTTTTAGCGCCCTTTTGTGCTTTTTGCGCTTTGAGCAGTTGTGCTTCGATTTCCGCTAAATAGGCCGCGTCATCCTTTTTAAGCTTTAGTGTTTCGTCTTCTCTGATCATTCCTATCGCGATTTCCACAGCTACCCAATTCCCGGTTCTGACGACTAACGGCATAATCTGGAGCAATGTTTTGTCAGGATTTTGCCTCAAGAATCCCCCAATAGTGCGGCTCGCTATTAACTCTGATGAAGGTTGTTCCGTAGTTTTCCTGGCTCCAGCGAGGCACTTCCTGGCTTTTATCCTTACTATCCACCTTGCTTTTTTCAGCCTTTCTAAAAGCATTTTTGCCGTCTCCCACAGCTTTTTGCTCTCCCCTCTTATTGCCTCCAGATTAGACTCGATATAGTCTATCTCGTCCTGTATTTCACCTTCGGTTACAGGCACACCGCTATCAAACATCGATAATAAGTCCCGGGCAAACTCCAGGTCCAATCTTCGTTCTTTTATGTTTTCAGTTTCCGTGGTTTTCGGCTCTTCGTCCGGCATTTCCTCAATCGTTATATCGGCTGCTATTTCTAAGTCCGGCCCTTTCGCTGCCCCCGGCTCTACCTCAATATCTACAATAACTTCAATATCCTCGATAGGTTCTTGCGCTTCTTCTTTTCCAGAGTTTTCTCCTAATAACCGGCTAAACAATTTTTCAATTTTTGCCGGCAACTTAGGGATTCCTTCCTCCAGCTCTTCGAGCTGGATAACGGCACGGGCCGCGAGCGTATTTTCAAAATTGCCTGATTCGCCGACCAGTTCTGTTATTTTTTTCCTGATAACTTCCAGGTCATCTTCCAGCGTTTTTAAACTATCGAGAGACTCCCGCTTAAACTGAAGGATTATCAAAAGCTCGTGTGTGGCCCGATCTTCTTCTTCTACCCCCTCCTCTCCTACCGGAGGATTGGCAAGAGCGTCTATATTGTCTACTAAATTTACTAAATCGGCATACGCGGCATATATACCTTTTTCTATTTCCCGGCGCGCGTCCGCGAATTCACGCATTCCCGCGTCGATCATTTGAGAGGTTTGTTCTCTGAATCCGTCGAGAAGGATTTTAATTTGCTCCGGAAGCGATATTCTACCGCCATGTCCTTCACACAGCTTATCGATCATATCAAGGGCGGCCGCCGCGGAAGCGATATCGCCTTCCTCGATAGCTTTTTGGATATCCACAGCCAGGCCTTTGATTCTGTTAAGAACGCTTCCCCTCGCAGTCATAGCGGATTTCTCAATCCGCGCCGCTCTCTCCCGGGCAGAATAGGCAAGATACTCATCCCATGATGACGCTGTCGCAAGTCCCAGGTCCTTTAGTATATATATATCAAGGTTTTCGAGCTCAAATTTTCCCAATAGCCCTTCTTCCCATTGCCTGCTGTAATATCTCGTCGCTTCACGCCACGTCTCTTTTGTTTTTTTGCGGCGAAAAACCGGTTCCCTTATGTTTAAGAGGATCGCGGCCTCCTGTATAATCTCTCCCGGCCTTATTATCCGCGCGGCCTCAAGACAATAGCGGCGTGTAACATACCACATTCGCTTCTCGTCGTTTAGCTTAAGAAACTCCGGCGTGGTCACGCACTTTATGTATCCGTTCCATACCTCGTCAGACACAAGCCCCATCCGGTACATCCGGTACAGGAAATAGTGTCGCGGATTCGCTCCCTCCGGCAGTTTTTCAGCAAAACCCGGATGCTCTTGTACGTAAGATTGATATAAGCTTAGCAGTCCGTGCTTCTTCAAAAACGCGGCGTTTATACTAAACAGTGCGTCATAATCGCGAATTCTTCTGTGCGAATCAAGGAGCCTTTCTTTCCACAGCACCGCTTTGAACGGGCAACGCGTTTCGTACTTATTCCAAAGTTCTTCGGAAACAAGACCTAAACAATACAGGAAACAGTGGGATATGTCCGCAGTGGCGAGCATTTTCTTCATCAGTTCCGGGTTTTTCCTGAAAAAAGCGTCGGCACTGTTTAAGATTTTATGTTCCCTTAAGAAACCAGAGTTTACGCTCAAGAAGCTGTCTATATCTCGGAATTTACCCGTTTTGTCGAGTTTTCCGGAGTTTTTCAAAATTTGTTTTACCTTGAGGTGCAGCATGTATTTCTGATAGAGCTCTTTTGAAACAAACCCCATCCGGTGAAGCGCATCGCACTCCGCGGACTCCTTCTCAGGCGCATGATGCTCAAGCTCGGGGTAAAACTCAAGGTATGCCTCGTATGCAGGTAATGCGCCAATTTCAGAGAAGAATTTTTTATTCATGCCGAGCAGCGTCGCCAAATCGGGAATCTCCCCTGCCTTATTCAGTTTTCCGGCTTTTTCTAACGCTCTTTTCATCTCGCTGCAGCATTTGTATTCGCGCAAGAATTTGTCCGGCATGAAATCTAAAATAAACAAAAAATAATGCCGCGGTTCCACCCCTTCCGGCACGCTTTGAATAAAATCAGGGTTTTCTTCTAAATATGCCTGGTATATGCCCGAGATGTCGTGTTCTTTAAAAAACGCTGCGCCGATGTTTGAAAGGGTGTTTATGTCCCTGATTGCTCCCTGCTTATCGAGTTTTCCGGCCGCTTTAAGCGTGACGCTTATCTTCGCATACCATAGATAGTTTTGCCACAACTCATCGTCAACGAACCCGAGATTGTATAAAAGATAGCGCCACCCATCCGCGCCGCGCGGAATCCCTCTCCAGAATCCGGGATACCGGCGTGTATAGAATTGCGATATTCTCACAATGCCATGCTCATTAAAAAATGCGTAGTCTATGCCGCGCAGGCTGGTGAGGTTTTTAATAATGCCTTCGGGGCTGAGCTTCCCGGCGCCTTTGAGCGCCTTTTTCAGGCGGCAGTACCATGTGTATTCGGTCCAGAGGTTGCCCGAAACAAGCCCTAAACTGTATAAGACGTAATGACAGCCCTCTGCGCCTTCCGGTAATTCTTCGGCGACGGTTTTCAGACAGGATTGATAGGCTTCAAGAACTTTTTTCTTTTCGAAAAACTCTATGTTTATGCTTAAAAGAGCCTTGAGGTCGCGGACTTCGCCTTCGGGGGTAAGCTTTTCGCTCTCCTTAAGCGCGTTTTTAAGCTGTGCGTATCCCTCGCTCTCCTGCGTGAATAGCGCCTTGGCAAATAACCCTAAATGGCGTAGAAGGTAATGATGGGGTTCCGTGCCTTCGGGTGTTTCTTTGGCAAGTTCGGGATGGGCTTCCATATAAAGCCTGTATCCTTCCAAAAGGCCTTCTTTTTCAAGGAAATTCGTATTTATGCTTAAAAGGGTCGCGTGGTCGCGAATTTTCCCGTTTTGGTCAAGTTTTAACCTTGTCCGTAACGCCTTCTCCAGCCGGATATACCATTTGTATTCGCGCAATAATTCTTCGGTAACTAACCCGAGGCGATATAGCGCGTAATAGTGTAATTTTATGCCTTTAGGCGTATCCCGCTTAAACTCATAATGCGCTCTTACGTAGGATAGGTATACGCCTAAGATGCCCTGATTGCTTAAAAACGTTGCATTTACGCGTAGAAGAGCGGTGATATCGCGGATTTTGCCCCGGCGGTTGAGCATGTTGACTTTTTTCAGCGCTTCTTTTATCTTCAGATATTGTGTGTATTCCAGCCACACAGCCTCGCTTACAAAGCCCAGGTGATAAAGCATATAGTGACACAAGTCCGTTCCTCCGGGCAGCGCCTGCTCTGTCCTTTGTATGCCTGATTTAAAAATGCCGTACGCGGGGCCGCCTCCGCCTTCAACAATTGACTGCCTGGTTATACTATCAAATGCGCCGAGCGATTTTATCATGCCTTTTTCGTCAAGGACGTGTATTTTTTCGAGCGCTTTTCGGACACCCGATAACTGCGCCTGCGTTACATTGAATGAAGCGGGAAAGGGCACCGGTTTAGATTGCCTTTCAGCAGCCCGTGTCTCTCTTTTTAGCAGTAATTTCCTGCGGTAGGATAAATAACCTTTCCATACTTCATCAGTTACGAACCCCAAACTATACAGGATAAAGCAAGGCCATGTCGCGTGCTTCGGCTTCTTTATCCTGCTGAGTCTCGCTTTTTTCTGATAGCTAATAAAAATACTGTATAAACTGACGCCCTTCCCTTCTTCCTTACGCGCCCGGAATAATTTAACGTTGACACGTAAAAGAGCATCAATGTCCCGCACTTTCCCCTTCTCGTTCAAAATATCCTTTTTTCGTAACACCGGCGCCAATGCGGCGTGGTATTTTTTCTTTAATTTGTCCGATGGAAATGTGAAATCAATATTCTCGACTATCCCACACATCTCATCCGTCAAAAAACCCAGAATCCTAAGCACATATAATACGAATTTTCTTTTGTGCGCGTACCTATATGGAATGTTTTTCTTTTTGGCCGCGCGCTGAAAGGCTTCGTATACCTCGTTGATTCCAGCCCGCCCTTTTCTGGATGTAAAGAAGTCCGGTTTGATGCCCTCCAGCTTTTTTACATCGTCGATAGTTCCGTCTTTACCCAGCATATCTTCTTTTTTAAGAACCGCCCGCACCAAAGAATGCCACAGTTTTATCCGTGGTTCACTGATTTCATCATTGTTCTTTGAGGTTATATACACTTCATATTCCGCCCACAATTCGTCAGTGACGAAACCCAAGTCACGAAGGACGAAAATGTGTAAAGGCGCGAATTTCGGTTTTTTGATAATTCCGCCGGATAGCAAATCTTGATATGCCTGCAAAATTGCCAAAAGACTGCCGCTTGCTCTTTCTGATCTAAATAATTTGTGTCGGATACTCAAAAGTGTCGCGAGATCCGGAATTACGCCGTCTTTGTTAAGTTTCGAGTGCTTCCTCAGGGCTTTTTCAAGCCTTTCCCGCCAGATACCCCGGTATTTTCCTGACAACGATTCCCCTTTAACAGCGGATACGATGGAAATGAAAAGCGGGACAAAGGTAACTAATATAGCTATTGTCTTCCACGAAAGTGCGCCACCCGCGCCGATAGAGGCAAACCAGTTTAAAATGTCACTAATATATGTGGGAATTTCCGCAAAGTAGGGAGCCGCTAATACCGCCCCCGCCGCCGGCGCGGCGATACCGGTTAAAGTGGGTATTAAAAGCGGTTTTATAAAACCGTCTTTGGGATTTCTTACGCCGGAACTATTCGGAGATTCGTACACCAACATGTGCGTTCCGGGATCATCCGGATCGGGAACTTCTTTGATGCCCGGGAAACGCTCGGGGTTATTAATTATTGCGTCGAATATTTGCCGTGCGTATTGTTCCCTATTTTTGTAAATCAACGTGTCCAACCTTAATAATGATTCGCAGTATCTTATACTTTTTTGCAGATCCTCGAGCCCGTCGCCGGCCAATCCTTCACCTTTAAGCAATATCCGCGCCCAAAGGGACTTAAGTCGCACCCTGAATCTGTACCATGCGATAGACCGCCCGATAAATCGACGATCTCTACGAAACGCTTTGGCCAGTTCTTGTGAAAAGTGTATATACTTGACTTTGCCCTTCCGACGCGCTATAAGGTAACATTCTATGGCATAAAATTCCACGCTATCTTGCGGCGATGACGAATATTTCTGCGCGGTCTTTCTTGACTCTGCAAAAAGCCGTTCGAGCGCCTCGCGGTCTTCCTGAAAACGCGCCCAGAACCTAATATACTTATCTCCCAGCATCTCTTTTATATATACGCACGTGTTGTTAAACAGAGCGGCCGCCACTTTTCTGTACATCATGCATAAGATAGCAAAAATCAGTCCTATCATTAACCCGATTGACACAGGTGTCGATATGAAGTCTAGCAGCGTTGACGAAATATCGGCCGCGCCTACTTGCGCTGCAACTGGCAAGGTATTAACAACCCCCGCCGCGGCGGGCGGTTGTGTCACCATGGCGGCATGCGCGGATGGACTTACTTTCGGACACGGCACAAAGCTCAAAATAGCGGCTAAAAATACGATCGGTAAAAAGTCATCAAGCCATTTGATCAAATTGGCGAATCTTTCAATCGCGTATCCAACCGCCCTGTTTTCTTTGATCGCATCCCAATACTTCCGGATAATTTCACACAAGCATAGAAAAGCAAAACCTGCCATAAACGCGGCCTCCATCCACGGCTTTATGATAATCGGCTCTTCCTTCGCGGCTTCTATGGCCAGTAGGGACAAAGGCAGCGCCGCTGAAAGAAGTTGCGTCCGCGGCCTTGATTTATACAACCATATGCGTATCAGCCGACCGTAACTTGTTGGGACAATCGCAATCCTCGCTCCCCGCAAAGCCGCGGCGGCCTTCAGAAGCCCTGTTACGACATCCAGATTGATGCCCTCGTTTTTTTTCAATCTAAATATTGCGCTTTTTTTCTGCCTGCGTTCCGCCTCCTCCAAAAATCTTTCCAATAGCTTCAGGGCTATACCCTTGTGCCGGTGTTTTTCATTAATCCAAAGATTCACGCATGTAATCGCCGCGTCTGTTGATTTGGCCGTAAAGGCGAGGTACCCAATGGGAACATTACTCTTTTTAAAACTCGCTATTATGTATGTCGTATCCGCCGATGGATCATCAAGCTTCAACGCTTCTTTCACATTACCAGGAATCCACCGTCGTCCCGGATACCGATCAAACACGATCTCGTTTACTTCTGCCGTTAAAGTTTCGTGCCCTTTTCGCGTGCCCAAGAGACCGTTTATAAGTTCACCGGTTTTTTCCCATTTTTCCCATAAAGAATACCATACATCCACTAATATAATCGAAGATACCGCGATGACCGAGAGCAAAAGCCATCGATTTGTTCCTACGTAACTCTCAAGGACATACGCGAATACCGCCAGGATTCCCGCACGCCCTGCTAAGCTCAAGCCGCCGAACAGCCGGATGTCAAGAAAATCCCTTACGGGCTGGATAATTTTTAAAAACCTCGTAAGAAGTTTGTCTCTTATTGGATTTCTCTGCCTAAAAAGAAGGCGGAGGGCATAATGAGCCCGCATGCCGGGCACCTGCCTGCGCGGATTTTTTCCTATATATTCATTCAGCGCCTTTTCGCCGCCTTTTATGTTGTCTATCACTGTTTTGAGGGTCAGCGCGCCCGCGTCAAGGGCCGCATGCATTATTTCATGGGTTTTGGCAATTTTACTGAACCTGAGAGGGCCTCTTACGGCAATAATGTCCTTTGTGCCTATGCCGTATATGCCGTACCGGTTGGGTTCCATGTAAAGCGTCACGCCTTTGACCTTAAGTGATGTGAAAGCGTAGAGGAATTCTTTCAGCGCGCTATCGATTTCCTCCACACCTGTCCTCCGGAAATTATCAAACTCCGTGAACGGCACGCACCTCGCCCGAAGCTTTATCTCAATCTCATCCCTCTCGGGATAATCTATGCGCCTGGCCATGAACGTTATATCCCCGGCGCGGCATCCCGGGTGGTCCTCTTTAAATTTAGCTTCCGGCGTCAGCATCCACTTCCCGATAAGCCCAAGGGGACGTTCCCCTTCGCCGGAACCGCTTGTGGCGCCTGACCGGGTCATGATGTACGAGGAGCGGAACATCTTCCCGAACATGTGTCTGCGCTGTCTAAACAGGCTCCAAACCATCTTTGGCCCGTCGGTAAACATGCTCAGAGTAGTGGCCCCGGGCGAATCAATCCAGGCGATTGGGACCTCACTTGTCCGATAACTCAAGAGCTTCGCCAAAAGCAGGAGCTCCGTGTCAAAGGCAAAGCCGTTATCTTTGGCGTGACGTAAGATTTCTTCTGCCGCGCGCTTTGTAAAAAGCTTGAAGCTGCGCTGCGTATCCTGAATACCGCGTAAAGGCGGCATAAGTGTTTGGACCAAAAGGTTGTAGACCTTGCTTGATACTATGCCTGAAGGAGGGACTTTTTCTCCCTTTCCGCCTTTTGCCCAGCGGGAACCTATGGCCACCTCCGCATCACCTTCGGCCAGCGCTTTTAATAGAAACCCTGTCTGGCGCATATCGGTTGAGATGTCCAGGTCCGTATATCCTATGTAATCGCCGGGCGATGCGCTTTTCAGGGCAATATTAAACCCGCGGAGAACGGCGCCTCCCTTTCGGCTTTTCATTTTCTTTTTTTCCCGAGGCGTAATTTTTTCGATTATAACCTGCGATGGATCAAGCGTTTCTCCCCAGGACGCATATTCTTCCTGAATTTCGGCCCAAAGTTTTTCCGCAAGCTTTGCTGAGGCGTTTCCGGGAGTGCCGTCATCTACCAGGATAAGCTGCCATTTGAAACGCCTGTTTATTCTGCTTCCTTCCTGAAGCTGCCATACCGTTTTCCGCAACGCGTCCTCGCCATAAGGGTTGTCTTTCGTTTCCGGAAGGAGCCGCTTCATTTCCTTGTGCATCGGTACTACGAAATAGACCTTTTTCGGCTCTTTCATCTCCGCGGTGTAGTCCAGCGACTCTACGATTTTCCCGGTCTCAAAGTCGGTTCGGCCAGCCTCAAAGAACTGTGTCTCTCCCTCCTTGATTCTCAGGGCAATACCCGCTATCTCCATATTTCCGGCGGCGTATTTGGCTTCTTTTATCGACATGCAACGCACCAGGCGCCCTTCCCTGCTGTAGAGGAGAATAAATTCAGCTCCCTCTTTTTCTTTTTGCCTGACGTAATCCTCGGCTGTAAGAGGCGCACCCGGGACCTCGCTTATCAGACCATGTTCGACTGTGGCAACGGACGGATAACTAGCCGAATCTGCCACGCTTGTCATGATTCCATATACATCTTCTATTGTTAATCCGCCCAACTTATAAGTACTGAAATTCAGCGTAACGCAGTTAGGCCTTTTTGACAACTCATTAAGCGTTTCCTTATCGGATTTTTTTTCTGTGAATATTTTATAAACTTCCCATATAAAGAATATTAGTCCGAACGGCGCCCAATCGCAAAGCGTCAACAATAATGAAAGGCCTTTTTTCTCGTCATCTAACATACGTTCCCTGTAAGCCTTTGATAATAAAAAGGACCTAAGAAAACTGGAATATAATTGCGTCATTAAGTTGGCTTTATGGTAAAGGATTAAATCCGGAAAGATGTTTCCTTCTTCCAGAATCTGCACCATGCTCTGCCCCTCGCAAACAACTAACTTCTTCTCGCGTAAGGCCCTTTTGACAACTCTCATATAATCTCTTTCCCGTTCATACATACCTTTTGTGTAACTAAGCACTTCTATGTCTCCGGACGATATATCGCTAATGCCTTTTGACATTATTTCTGAAAGTGTCGTTTTGCGTGTTGCTTTTTGCCCGTCTATGGCTAATACGAATCCTGATCCGAATTTTTCTTTTACGCCCTGCACGATTCTATCCATAACCTGTGTTAATTCATATCTTTGCCTCGTTTTCCCAAGGGCATGTTCCACCCTGTCCGAATCTCTTCTCGGGTCTTGGGTTGCGAGTTGACGTTTTCCGAACGGCCACCGCGCACCCTCCTCGCTACGGTGTAAATCCCGGAAGGCACTTGGGTTAGGTAAGGGCCTTGAAGCCTGCGGGGCTAGGGTTGGTTCTTCGACCGGAGGCGCGGGGGGTTGGGGTTCGGGAACGATGGCGGATTCCGCGGATATCTTTTTCTTCCACGAGATACTTTTATCCGGATGTATAACCGCCTCGTACGTCCAGAAATAGCGGCCGCGGCTGTCAAAAATAGTGCAGGGCACTATCCAGTTGTCGCCTTCTTTATGTTTACCCTCTTTTTTATTTTCAGTCGGCGGGCTGAAATCAAGGACGATTTTTATGTCTTTGGCGTAATGCGGGGCCTCCGGCGTTAGGGGGAAATTGATGTTCGCGATATCATCTACGGCCTGAACGATGTATCTAAGCGAGAACTCTATAAGCCCCTGATGAAGAAGCTCAGGAGTGGCGATGGGGTTAATTTTGGACTGGACCTGAAGGGTGCCATTTGAGACATTCTTTTTAAAAGCTTCCGGGTTCGCCCAGAGAATGTTCTCAAAGCAAAACGTGATTACAAGGGAGAAACATATAGCCTTAAATATTATGCTTTTATTTTGACCCATATGGTTATATCTTGCCTTTTATAATACTATTGAAGCGCGTGTGCGGCTCCGCAATATTGTCTTGAGTAATATAGCATATCCACGGCTTCGGCGTGTCACAGGAGTGTAATATTTAATCTGGCTTTTTTATCTTTAACACGGGTCAACTATTCACGGAGAAGTGCACGCTAGCTTGGGTTGATTTAATGACAATAGGGGACGTTTCACTTTGCCATAACTCATTGTGTTACAATAATATACAACTTGCCATTTTCCACTTTTGTAGAAAAAAAGCGGAAAATGACGTGTTCTAACATCTTTATTCGCAAGCTGTTACGTCAAAGTGAAACGTCCCCTATTGTAACTAGAAGCTTTGCTTTGGGGTGTGTTCTGGAGCGACTGTCAAAAATCGCGAATACAATCGCGCCATTTAGAACATGAGTGATTTTTGTCACAGCGAGAAAAAGGCGCGCATCCTTTTTCGAGCGGCAAGCGGAAGAATGCACCCCAAAGCAAAGCCCTAAAATGCATGCCGGAAGACTTCACGATGGAGTGTGGTTTTACTCTTCGAGGATGCGGATCTCGGTTTTGATGAGGCGGATCTTGGCCCGGATTTCTTCAAGCGTTTTGCGGAGGGCGGTGATTTTCTCTTCAAGCTTTTGCACCCTCTTATTCCAGACGGAAAGTTCGTCCGATGAAAGGGCAAGTTCTTTTTTCTTCTCAAGAAGTTTTCTTATATTTTCCGCCTTCGCGATGGAACTTTTAAATTCCTTATTCTTTAAGGCGTATTCGGAGCGTTTCCCTTTCAGCCCGGCGCGCAGTTCGCGTATGTTCGGCTGAATTCCGGCCTCCAGCGAAAGAATCGCCGTGTTGAGAGCATTCCTTTTATCCTTCAAACTTGTTTCGAGCGTGCGTATTTTTTGGGCAATATCGCGCTTCTCTTCCCGGTGGGAGTTTTTTAAATCCGAGATTTTCGAAGCTATCTGTTTTTTTCTGCTTAAATCTTTTTCGAACGAGGGATCTTTCTTGAGAATTTCGCTTATTTTACTTTCGCTCACGCGGCCGCACCCGGTGAGCGGAACTGACAGGATCAAAATTAAAAGCAGTGTCTGAAACATTTGAATTTTGCCATTTGAATTTAAATTGTTTGTCGAAAAAGTGCAACAACTATTGAAAAAGCCATTCCACCTGTCATCCTGAGCCGAGCGAAGGATCTTATCGTTAAGATTCTTCGGCGCCCTGCCGCCTTCGGCGGCGAAGCGCCTCAGAATGACAATTGGAGGACTTTTTCGTATTTAAACGCTGAATCGGAAGTCAACTATATCCCCGTCTCTTATTGTATAATCTTTTCCCTCTAATTTCAACAACCCTTTTTTCTTCGCGCCCTGCATCGAACCGCACGCAAGTAAATCATCAAAACCTATGACCCCGGCTTTTATGAATCCTTTCTGTATGTCCGAATGTATCTTCCCCGAAGCATCTATGGCGGAGGTGCCGGCTTTAACGGCCCAGGCTTTTGTTTCGTTTCCTTTAACCGTGAAAAACGTTATATAGCCAAGGGCGCCATAGGCGGAGCTGATCATCCTTTCCGGGGATTCTTTCTCGAGCCCCATTTCCTCAATATAGACATCCCTTTCTTTTTCTTCAAGATCGGCGATTTCGGATTCGAGTTTCGCGCAGAACTCCATGCATTTGATTTTTTTCCCGTGGCAAAATTTTTCTGTCTTTTCCGTTATGTCGGCGGCTTTGCGGTTTTCATCTATATTGGCGAGAATAAAGACCGGTTTCCGGCTTAAAAACTGAAAGCCGCGGATTTCCCTCTCCCTGTCTTTTTTCAATTCCAAATCCCTGAGCGGCCTGTTTTGCTCAAGAAATTCCCTGCACTCCAGCAGTGTATCGCGCTCTCTCAGCCTTTCTCTCGGCGGGTTGGGGACCTTCAGTTCCTTCTCCAGGGTTGAGAGCCTGTGATTGATTATTTCCAGATCGCTCAACATAAATTCAACGTCCGCGTTTTCAATGTCTTTAATAGGGTCCCTTCCGGAAAAAATACCCAGAACCTCCACAAGGGCCTCTACTTCTTTGATCTGCGGAATGTGAAAGCCCGGCAGGTCCTCAAAAATAATTTCGGCGTTCGTGAGTTTTTTTGGATTAAAGAGGGCTCTTAATTTTTCAAGCCTCGGGTCGGGAATTTTTACCGCGCCGAGATGCGGTTTGGTGGGGTCAAGGGTTTGGGTCTCTTCTTTTTTCTTTCGCGTAATGGCTTTGAAACAGGTCGACTTGCCGCACCCCGGAAAACCGATTATCGCGATTTTCATTACATATATTATTCGTCATTGCGAGCCCCGACGAAGTCGGGGCGAAGCAATCTAAAACTATGAGATTGCTTCGCCCCCTTCCCTCCGGGTCTACGACCTGTAGGGTCGGAGACGGTCGCTCGCAATGGCAAGTTGATTATCCGCATTTGGAATACCCGCAGGACCTGCAGACCATGCATCCTTCGATGTGCCACAGCGCCCCGCCGCAATCCGGGCACACGCCGACAACACTGCCCGCTTTCTTTTTCACGGCCACACCGCCTGTCTCCGGCGGGGACAGCGGCTCGGGTTTCGCTTCGCTTTCTTCTTTTCTTTTTACTTTAACGAGGCGCCTTTCTATGACGCGCGCGATAGCGTCGCTGCAGGAAAATATCCTTCCGCCCTTTTCCCAGCTCGGCGACGGGCATCTTATCCCCCTCAACTGCTCGATGATGGAGCCCGTCTCTATGCCGCTTCTCAGGGCCAAAGACAGAAGCCTGCCAATGGCTTCAAGCTGGCTCATTGCGCATCCGCCGGCTTTTCCCATCTGCATGAATACCTCGAAGGGAAGTCCGTTTTCGTCTTCGTTTATAGTGACATAAAGATTGCCGCATCCGGTGGCTATTTTCGTGGTCGTGCCGTAGATGACGTCGGGCCTGGGCCTCGGAACTATATTCGAAGTGAGCGCTGCGGTTTTGTCTTCCTCTTTTTTTCCGATATTTAATACCTGCTCCTGGCGCGATTTGTCCCTGTACACGGTAACGCCCTTACAGCCCGTCTTATACGCTAGCATGTACACCTCGTTTATATCGGCCTCGGTACTTGAGTTCGGAAAATTCACGGTCTTGGATACGGCGTTATGCGTGTGCCTCTGGAAAGCCGCCTGCATCCTTATGTGCCAGGGTGGCGTTATATCAAAGGACGTAACGAAAACGTCCCTTATGTGAGGCGGTATTTCTTCTATGTCTTTTATCGAGCCGGTTTCGGCTATTTTTTTCATAAGTTCGGGTGAATAGAATTCTTCTCTTTTTGCGGTTTTTTCAAAAATCGGGTGGGCCTCGGCCAGGATTTCGTTATCCAGAATTTTCCTGACGTACGAAAGCGCGAAAAGCGGCTCTATGCCGCTGGAACAGCCGGTGATGATGCTTATGGAGCCGGTCGGCGCGATTGTCGTAAGAGTCGCGTTTCTAAGCCGGAGTCGGGGGTGTTTGGCATAGATGCTCTTTTCAATATTCGGAAAAGTTCCTCTTTCTTCCGCGAGAACGCGAGAGGCCTCAAGCGCTTTTTCCAGGATGAATTTCATCGTGTTTTCCGCGACCCTCACGGCTTCCTCGGAGTCATATTTTACGTCGAGTTTTATCAGCATGTCCGCGAAACCCATCACGCCGAGGCCGATCTTGCGGTTGCCTTTTGTCGTTTCCTCTATGCGCTTTAAAGGGTATCTGTTCATGTCAATCACGTTATCCAGGAAATGCACGGCGATCTTTACGGTTTTTGCGAGTTTTTCCCAATTTATTTTTTTCGATTCCTCATCTACCATCAGCGAAAGATTGATTGAGCCGAGGTTGCAGCTTTCGTAAGGCAGTAAAGGCTGCTCGCCGCAGGGATTGGTTGATTCTATCTCGCCGAGTTCGGGCGTAGGATTATTCTTATTCAGCCGGTCAATGAAGACAATGCCCGGCTCGCCGTTTTTCCACGCCATTTTAATGATCAGATCCAGAACCGACCTGGCATTCAATTTGCCGGAGGGTGTTTTCGTGTGCGGATCGATAAGTTCGTATTCCCGGTTTTCGGAGGCGCGGGAGATAAAATCTTCGGTCAGGCCTATCGAAATGTTAAAATTGGTTATCTCTTTGTCGTTCTCCTTGCAGGTGATAAATTCAAGTATATCCGGATGATCAACGCGCAGTATGCCCATGTTCGCCCCGCGCCTTGTGCCTCCCTGTTTTACCGCCTGTGTGGCGGCGTTGAACACTTTCATGAAAGAAACCGGGCCGCTTGAGATCCCGCCGGTAGAGCGGACGGGGGAATTCTTCGGCCTGAGGCGCGAGAAACTGAAGCCGGTGCCGCCGCCTGACTTGTGGATCATGGCCGTATCTTTAATGGTTTCAAATATGGAATTCATCGAATCTTCTATCGGCAGGACGAAACAAGCGCTTAATTGCTGGAGGTCTCTGCCGGCGTTCATCAGGGTGGGAGAATTCGGCAGGAATTCCAGGCCCGTCATTACGTTATAAAATTCGTCTTCGGTTTTGCGGGTATCCTTACTTTTATCGTACAGCGCGTCAGCCGAGGCGATATTTGCGGCCACGCGGCGAAACATTTCCTCCGGGGACTCGCGACTCTCGCCTTTTTCGTTTTTCGCAAGGTATCTTCTTTTCATGACTTTCATTGCGTTTTCCGAAAAATGTAAATTTTTATTTTTCATTTCAGATTTCCTCCCGGTGAAAATAAGTATATCATAAAAAGTCACTTTGTCAAGGGGGAAAACACAATATATTGTAGATGTCGACGTGGAAAGCTACTATTTGTAGTAGTTATGGATGGCGGTTTTTGCGGGCTATTTCCGGCTTTTCAGCGTATCCCTGAACTCGCTGAACCCGGCAAAAAGCGCGATAAGTCCGCCGGCTATAAGCAGGACCGGAACAGCGGCTCTCAGCATAAAAAGAAATTCATACCACCAGGCTATGAGAAGGACGAGCCCTACGAACGCTGCCAGAGCGCCCATTGCAATACTTAAAGTTTTACCCATTTTCTTACCCCGCCTTTCAATAAAGAGGATTATACCACAATCCTCCGAAATGACAAGTTTTTTTATTAATAATACTCGCTCATAAAGCTGTTTATTATGTCCTCGCGCGTTACGGCGCCCACTACTTTTTTGTTTCGCGTAACGGGAAGCCGCCTGAAGGGGTGCTCTACGAAAATTTTCGAAACATATTCAAGCGAATCGTTCTCCTTCACGGAACGAACCGTCTTTGTCATGATGTCTTTTGCCGTAAGCTTCATGAAATTCTCCGATTCCATCGCCCTTATGATGTCCTGCTCGGAAACAACGCCTATGAGCCTGCCCCTTGTGTCCATAACGGGCATATTGCTTATCTTTTTTTCCGTGAGGACCTTGCTGATATGCTGTATGGGCTCGTGTATTTTAGCGGCAATGATTTCTTTTTTCATAACGTCCCTTACATAAAGCATAAAATCACCTCTTTTCTTTTTTATCGTAAAATGTGTGCGTTTTGTTAAATGGTATTTTATAAACCGAATTAAAACATTTGATGAGCATGGCGCCTTTTTTTTGGTTTTCGGCGTAAATTTTTACCCTTTTATTGCTGACCAAGATCTTCAGGATGCATTTTCTCCACTTAAGGCAGAATTTCATATTTTTCCAGTGCGCGGGAAGGCGCGGCTCGAAGGAGGGCAGATTATGTATGTTCCTGAAGCCGGCGAATCCCATTATCGCCGCCTGCCACGTGCCGCCAAGCGAGGCGGCGTGTATGCCGTCTCCCGTATTGGAGTGGGTATTTTTCAAGTCCGCGTAGAGCGAAAAAAGAAAGTACAGATAGCTCCTTGTGCGGTCTTTAACTTCGGAAGCGATTATTGAATGAATACTCGGACTCAATGAAGATTTGTGCAGGGTTCTTTTCACGTAATATAAATAGTTTTTCGCTTTCTGGCTTTCCCTGAAATTCTCCGAAAGAAGATACATGAGCATCACGACATCGGCCTGTTTTACCAGCTGTGTTTTCGCGATGTCGGAAAGGGAAATATCGTGGGGGACGATCGGCATAAAGTAGTGGTTGAATTTTTTCGGGATGACATCCCTTTTTCTGAAATATCCGTCGAACTCCTCGATAATTCCTTTCGATTGCGAAAATGGGAATTTCATATTTTCCGCTACGTACGCCCAGTGCTTAAGCTCCTCTTCCTTGAGCGAAATTTTCCTCATTACCCTTCTCAGGGCGCGCGGCCTTTGTTTGCAAAAGCGCTTGTGAAGATCTTTCGCCATGAGGAGGTTCCATCGGGCCATTTTGTTGGTATAGGCGTTATTGTTTACGTTTTCATGAAATTCATCCGGGCCGATGACGCCGTTTATGTCGAATTTCTTTCTCCTGCGTTTGCGCGTCACGCGGCTGGCCCAGAACCTGGCCGCCTCAAACAGCATCTCAAGCCCCGCCTCCAGCATAAAGTCAACATCGCCTGTGATGTTGAAATAATGCCAGACGCCGTAGGCGATATCGGAGACGATGTGATGTTCCATCTCGCCAGTGTGGATTTCTATAATGGAACCATCCAGGTTTTTCGCGTACGGCGGGGTTGTCTCACGGCCGGTGTCGGCGGATTCCCAGGGGAAAAGCGAGCCCCTGTATCCTTTGGCTTTAGCTATCTCCCGGGCCGCGCCAAGCCGGCGAAACCTGTACATCAGAAGATTCCTGGCTATGTGGGGGTTTGTATATATAAAAAACGGCAGTATGAAAATTTCCGTGTCCCAGAAAATGTGCCCCCTGTAGCCGTACCCGCTCAAAGTCTTCGCGCCTATACTTACGTCGCCATCGCCTTCCTTGCCGGCTATGAGCAGGTGGTATATGTTGAAACGCAGGGCCTTCTGGGCTTCTTTGTCTTGCGCTATTTTTATGTCCACCGTCTTCCATCTCTCCCGCCACGCCGCGGTATGGCTTTTCAGAAGCGCCGTGAATCCTGTCTGCTTTGCCCGCTGCAGTTCCTTTACCGTTATCCTTTTCAGCTTTTCGCGCCTGATATGCTTGGAGGTGCGTATTGAGAAAATTTTCGTGAAACATACCGTTTCGCCCCGCTTTAACGACATGTTAAAGATCTTGTTCAGCGTGCCCACGCCCTGGCCCAGGCCCCTTCCGATCGCAAGAAACGAGGCGTAAGCAATCCAGATTTTGTTCGTAAACGTCTTGACGCAAAGATAATTTACGTCCGGAGCGGCCGAGACATCCACAAGCTGTGTGTGCCTCTTTCTCCCTTCAAGGATGCCCCCGGGATTTGTCACCGAATCATCCACCGTATCCTGGACGATAATCCTGGCGGGCCTATCCATGGCTTTCAGGTAAACCTGCATCGCCCCGATGTGCGCCTCGCGCAGGCTGAAAAAGCGAAGCGATTCGTATAAAAACCTTCTTTTTTTCGTGTCCGAAAATATCGTTCTTCTCGCAAGGATACCATTTTTCAAGTCGAGCACTCTTTTGTTTTCGACAATATCCATCCTGCCGATATCCAGCTTTTCGCCTTCTACCGCAATGCGAAAATCGATCGGGTTAGGGGCGTTTACCAGTTCCGGGACCATGGAAACCGCTTTATCATAAATGCCCGCTATGTAAGTACCCGCTTCTGTACCGTCGGGTATTTCTTCGTAAATACCCCTTGAGCCGATATAGCCGTTCCCGAGCGTAAATAGGCTCTCCTTCACTTTTAAGCCGCGGGGGGAATACCCGTTTTCCACAATGAGCCAGCTTTTATCCGCCAGATATTTATAAAACCTGCTCTTCATGCCTTGAAAAGTCCTTTCAGTTTCGCGTAATCAACCTCGACTAAGTCCCTTACCACGATATCCGCTTTTTTAAGAACCTGCTTGCCTTCCTTTCTTGCGATGCCGACGCAGCGCATGCCGCCGTTTTCGGCGGCTTCCACGCCGAGTATCGCGTCTTCAAAAACCACTACCTCGGGCGCGGAAAACCCGAGCCTCGAAGCGGCCAGAAGAAATATTTCTGGGTCCGGTTTTCCTTTTTTAAAATCTCCTCCGCCTACAATAGTGTCAAAAAGCGTAACGAGCTTCACCTTTTCCAGTATGTATCTGCAATTCCTGCTTGAAGAGGCGGCGGCGATTTTTACTCCGTTTTTCTTAAGTTCGTTTATCAGCTCCACCGTGGAAGGATAGGTCTCGATCTCTCCGGAATCAACCAGCGCGAGGTAATATCGCTGCTTTTTCGCGGCGGCCTCTTCAAGCTCCACGGCGCCGAGATCCGTAAGAATAGCCCTCGCGCCGTCAAGCCGCGGTATGCCGTCGACTTTCCGCTTGTAATCCTCATGGGTAAAATCCCTGCCGTATTCGGAAAACATTTTCTTCCACGCCTTGAAATGAAACGGCACGGTATCTACGATAACGCCGTCCAAATCGAATATCGCGCCTTTAAAACTCATTTCTTCACCATCTTCCCCACTTTTCCGAAGAAACCTATGACAAGAAAAATGAAGAGGGTCCCCACTAACGATATGTAATATCTTCCGACGCCGATTGAAAGGCCGATAACGCCCATTACCCATATTCCGGCCGCTGTCGTAAGGCCCTTCACGGAAGCGCCCTCACGCATTATAACGCCGCCGCCGAGAAATCCCACGCCTATCAGAAGCCCCTGCGCAAGCCGCAATATATCGGCCTCGGGGTAATTCACCGTTAATTCAATCCCCAGCAATCCGAACATGCAGGAACCTATGCAAACCAAAATATGCGTTCTGAGGCCCGCCGCTTTGTCGCTGATTTCCCGTTCCAGCCCTACTATGGCACCGCACACGGCGGCCAGGAAAAGACGCAGGACTATGATATTCATCGGTATTAACATTTTTACCCCCCTCCAAGGAAATTAAAATACGCGCTTACCAGAAAGATAATAAAAAGCACCGGAACGTACCAGCTTATATTAAGAAACTTTTTTTTCGGCTTCATTGTCATGCCGAGAATCACCACGGCTGTCATGGCCATAACACAGAAAGCCTGCCGCAGGTGGCCCGGCGAAACGGCCTCGAGTATCGGGGATTTTCGGTATAAAACATCATTTACAAAAATAATCGCGGTATTAAAGAGGTTGCTTCCGAGCATATTGGCCACGGCAATTTCTCGCGCCCCTATAAGGAGCGCCGCTACGGAAACCGTGATTTCCGGAAGCGTC
Source organism: uncultured Planctomycetia bacterium (assembly GCA_964649665.1). GTDB lineage: Bacteria > Omnitrophota > Gorgyraeia > JABMRN01 > RBG-13-46-9 > CAZYPU01. The sequence continues at coordinate 44,924 of CAZYPU010000001.1, read as the reverse complement.
GTAGCGAGGCCTATGAAGAGACTGCCTACGAAACTCTGGTTAAGGCCCATAATTTCCGATATCTCCTTACCTATATATGCAAGCCAAATGCCGCTCAGTATGATCACCCCGGCGGAAATCCCATAATGGATATACGCTTTCTTAAGGGAAATGTCATCATATTTGGCCTTCGGCGGAGCGGGCAGGCGGGTATTCTCTTTTTTTACGGCTTTTCTTTTTTCAAAATTATATATAATTTTCGTAATAACGCAATACGAAATGATAATGGCAATACTGAAGAATCCTACGTTACCTATGCTCCATACGTGAAAACCGCTTTTCCAGAAGATTATTCCGAGCGCAGCCAGCAAAATAGGTATCAGTGTAAAAACAGCCGTTAAAAGCTGGCCGGACCCGAGCGAGCAAAGAAGGGGGCTTCCCTTTGTAATTAGATCAAGAAATCCGATATTGAGCAGATTATATGAATTTGCGCCGAAAAGGTTCCCTATCGTAAGATCCGGCGCATCGAGAAAGACAACGCTGCCGATACCGGTAAAAAGCTCGGGAAGGCTTGTCGCTACCGCCACGAGAACGAGGCCTATCCATAATCCGCCGAGGCCTGTTTTCTCGGCTATGACATCGGCGTACATGGCTATCCGCTTGCCCGCGAAAAGAATAAAGCACGCGCATATCGCGAATTTAATCCACACTATATACATATCACCACACGCCTTCTACCGCCGCGGCGCACGCGGGGCACTTTCCGTTTTTTATGCTATTCTCCGCGATAGCATAACCGGCCCTCGATATGAGAACCTTGCCGCATTTACCGCAGAGGGTATTGCCTTCTTCGGCGACGTTGCCTAAATATATGTATTTGAGGCCCTCTGCTTTCCCGATGGATTCGGCCCTCTTGAGAGCCGCAAGCGGGGTGTCTTCCGTATCCGTAAATTTATAATCGGGATGAAACCTGCTTATATGCCAGGGAACCGCCGCGTCAACGCTTTTTATGAATCCCGCGATGCCTTTAAGCTCCCCGTCGCTGTCGTTCAGCCCCGGCACGATCAGTGTCGTAACCTCAACCCATATACCGAGCTTCTTCATCAGGCGAATGGATTCAAGGACCGGCCCAAGGGACCCTCCGCATATCTTTTTATACATTTGCTCGTTAAAAAATTTAAGGTCCACATTGCAGGCGTCGAGATACGGTTTTATCGTCTCCAGCGCCTCCGCGCTCATGTAACCGTTTGTCACGAAGGTGTTAAAGAGCCCTTCTTTTTTCGCCAGTTTGGAGGTATCGTACGCATATTCAAAAAATACGGTTGGCTCCGTATAGGTATAGGATATGCTCTTACATTTGTTTTTTTTCGCCTGCCTTACGATTTCTTCGGGTTTGAGTTCCCTTCCTGCGAAAGCGCCGTTTCTTTTTGATTCCTGCGATATCTGCCAGTTCTGGCAGAATGGACAGTGGAAATTGCAGCCGATCGTCGCGATAGAAAACGCCCGGGTGCCGGGGAGAAAGTGATAAAACGGCTTTTTCTCGATAGGGTCCACGTGAGCGGCGATTGCTTCGGCGTACACGCACGTATAAAGGGCCCCTTTTTCGTTTCTGCGAACGCCGCAAACGCCGTATTTCGAATCGTCAATTTTGCAATTGTGGGCGCACAGGAAGCAATGCGCGCGATCGTTATCTAACGTTTCGTATAGCATCGCTTCTTTTTGCATATACTCCCCCTACGGGCCCGCGCCTGTCCCCACTGAAGGACAGAGGTATTTTATCACGCACTCCGCGCAGAGAGGTTTTCGCGCGCTGCAGATCTTGCGGCCATGACTGACAAGAAGGTGATTAAAATCAAGCCAGTCCCCGCGCGGGACTATTTCCATAAGGTCTTTTTCTATCTTGACCGGGTCCCTTTCCGCGCTCAGGCCGATCCTTCCCGAGAGCCGCTTGACATGGGTATCGACCGCTATGCCCTCGGCCTTGCGGAAAGAACTCGAAAGCACTATATTGGCGGTCTTTCGCGCCACGCCCGGAAGGCTCGTAAGGGTGTCCATTGTCTCGGGAACCTTGCCGTCGAATTCCTTCACTATCTTTTTTGAAGCCGCTATGATATTCTTCGCCTTGTTCCTGTAGAATCCCGTAGAGCGTATTTCTTTTTCCAAAACGCCCTGTTTTACGCGGGCAAAAGCGCCCGGGTTTTTATGCTTTCTGAAAAGTCCGGGCGTTATTTTATTTACGCGCGCGTCGGTACACTGCGCGGAAAGGATCGTGGAGATAAGAAGCTCAAAAGCTGATTTATGACTGAGCGTCGTTTTCGCTCCCGGATACTCCCCGCGCAGCGCCCTTATAATGCCGGCGACGCGTTCTTTCGCGGGTTTCACCTCCGGTATTTCCCCATAAGCTCAGCTTTCGCGATAATATGTTCTTTTATCGCCTCCAAAAGCGCTTTCTTCGTGAGGCCCGATTTTAAATTCAATTTCGCTCCGACGGCGTAGAGTCTGAAAAAATACCTGTGCGCCGGGCCGGGGGGCGGATACGGCCCTCCGTAGCCGACACTTCCGAAATTGGTCATACCCTGCATGGCGCCGTCAGGTAAAACGCCGTCTTTTTTTACCCCCTCCGGGAGATTTTTTTTGTCCGCGGGTATGCCATACAAAACCCAATGAACCCACGTGCCCATCGGCGCGTCAGGGTCATCGGAAATAAGCGCAAAGCTCTTCGTCCCGCCTGGCGCGTCCACCCATTCAAGGGGCGGCGAAATATCCTCGCCTTTACCCGTATATTTATCCGGAATAAATTCCCCGTCTTTAAAAGCGGGGCTCGTTAATCGAAGCGCCATGGCATTACCCCCTGTTGTAATAGCAAATGACAAAAATAAAAATCCGGATAAAATATAAGATCCGGATTTCGAATTCATATTACGGCCACTGGTGCTGGCCGCCTTTTATGTCGCACTCCACGTCGGTAATAGCATCGCCGTCGAATACCAGGGTATAATCCTTGCCGTTTCCGCCGGGGGCCGAGGGGCATCCCTGCCATTCCGCGCTTCTAAGGTATCCCCTCTCCACAAGTGCGTCAAGACGCTCGTCATTACTCATCGCCGCCAGGGAATCCGCCTCATTTAAAACATATCCCGCGGCCGCGACAAAGATCGCTTTCTGGTTTGCGAGGCACAACTCCTCTTGTGTCTTAAGGCGGGCCTGCATGTAATTGGGTATGGCTATCATCGCGAGGAAGCCGACGATAAGAATAACTACCATTATTTCAAAAAGGGTAAAGCCCGCCGAGGTGTAAATTATGTCTTTACCGAGGCGCTTTACGTTTTTTATTCGTAACTTAACGGCATTTTTTATATTCCCGATACCCATGTCCCCCGCGCTTTCCACGCCCCTTCCCAGAATCCTGGGTGATATAACCGTTATGATCCTATCCGCGAGGCGCGCTTTCAGGAAAGAGGCGATAACGCGAGCGCCGCCTTCAACAAGCATCCTCCTGATTCCCTTCTTATAGAGTATACGGATAATCCTGTGTAAGTCAATATACCCTCCTTTTGAGGCCGGTAAAACTATAATTTCGACACCCGCCGCTTTAAGCCGTTTCATCTTGCTTTCCGGGGCTTTTGGCGTAGTAATAATAATTGTTTTCGCGAGGTTAGCTTCTTTCACAACGCGCGCCTCAAGCGGCACGCGAAGCCTGCGGTCAATAACGACCCTGGCGGGGTTTCCCCCCTTTACAAGGCGGACGGTAAGGGCGGGGTTGTCACGCAGGATAGTTCTTATCCCGACAAGAACGGCGTCATTTTTTGCGCGTAATCCGTGGGCGAATTTTCGCGCCTGCGGGCCGCTTATCCACTTCGATGAGCCGTCGGGCGCGGCAATTTTACCGTCCAGCGTCTGGGCGAATTTCAGGGTTATGTACGGCTTTTTCATTATTTAAAGTTGTAATGCTTCTTAACAGGCTCCTTTATGTCCCAGACGCACTTCAGGCCTTTCGGAAATGTAACAAAATCTCCCGGGCCGAAGCTCACGCCCTTTCCGGGCTCCGTTTCCACGCTTACTTTTCCCTCAATGATATAGCACATTTCGGTATCATTGTAATGCCAATCAAAGCGCGATACTTCCTTTTCCCATACGGGCCATGAAAAAACGCCCATTTTTTTAAGTTTTTCTTCCGGCAATTTTTCAATCTTTATCTGCGCCATCCCTTCCTCCCTCTTTTGTTTTATCCGCATGAATCTGTAATATTTTTTATCTCTCTCCCAGCAGAACCCAGCAATCAACCTTTTCCCTGACTTTCATAAGGTAGAGTCGCCGGTTTAAGTTTGGCTGTTTTGCCAAAATGCGTATGTAGAAATCGTCGAAGTAATCGGGCGATTCAAGGTAATAGCCGTGGCGGTTGCTTGCCCTGTTTACCGGGGTTACGTCAACCAGGGAAATTTTATCCGAATGAAGCGATTTAAGATACATAAGACTTTTCATCTCTTGGAACTGTTCATGGTCCTTTACGTGCTCAGTGGGCTTTATCACCTGGCGGCCGAGTTTTTTTTCGCCGTCTATAATTCCGCTGAGAAGAAGCGCTTCGTCGTCCGAGGAAACATACATTGTCAGATATCTCGTAAGCGCCGAGATTTCGTTCTCAAACGAGTTGTCAAACTCTTCTTTGCTGACATCGGGCGCGGAAAGTATCACATGGTCTATCTCAAAATCCGGATCTGCACAGTCATTATACTTACACATGTGCTCGAAAGCCGAGCACACAACCTGGCATCCCAGGCTGGATGACTCGACCCAGAGCTTCTGTGGTTTTATCTCCCGCGCGATTTTCGCCAGGAGCCTCCCCATGTAGGGCCCGGACTCCACAGCGAGGGATTGCGCCTTCTTATAGCCGCCTATGCTTACCGGCTGGTCGCCGGGCCAGTCAAAAAGAAGAACCGGCGTATTGACATCAAGCAGATAGGCGAAGTAAGCGGCCTTTATCGCCGTCACCTCAAAATCGTCCTTGTAACCGAACGCGAGCACAAGGAGGGAATTATGCGGGGAGTTTTTGACCGCCTCGTCCAGGCGCTCTATAAAATTATCGCTTCCCATTTCCTCGAGGCCATCCATTTCTATCATGCCCCTTTTCTTAAGGCTCGCGGGCTGCATCTTTCCTATTTTAAGGCGGGGGTTCACTTTGACATCCATTTTACCGTATGAGGTTTTGTCCCCGAGTTTCGGCAGGAAAGACGACGAAAAATCTTTCCCTTTTTCAACCTTACGGCATGTCGCGTAGAAAATACTGATTACCCTGTAGTGGCCGTCCATCTTATACGGAATGCGTCTATACAGGTCTTTGATGTAGGGGGTGGCTGTCTGGATGGGAAAGTAGGAACACCCTGAAAGGAATACGCCGAGAAATGTGAGCAATAAAGCCGGGGATAAAAACCGATTTTCTTTCATTTCGGTCCCTCCTTTGTTTGTAACTTTGATTATACCCCTATAGGTAAGAACCCTCAAGTTTTATTTATCTATTATTGTTACCATTCAAGAGCCGCGCCGGCATAAACGGCGGACTCCCGCTTCGATTTAAGCGCCCGCGCGAATGCCTCGGCGCTTCCCCCTAACATACTGCGGGAAAGTTTCAGATTCGCGCTTATATCCCTGCCGCTATTGGCCCTGAGCCTGAATAATATCGTGTCTTTATCCGTTATTTTTATGTCCGCGCTGAAAGCGATGGCGTGAATTTTTCCGTTTTCATATTTTACTTCGAACATTAACTCTTTTCTTCTGTTTATTTTCCATCTGCCGAAAAGGGCGACTATCCGCCTGGCGGGCCCGGCTCTCCGCGAGAGGCCTATGCCTATTTCGTATTTTATATAGTTTTCCCGGAAGAGGCCCGCGCCGGTTCTGAAATCAAAACTCGGGCCCGTATTTCCTTCGAAAACGTACGAAATTCGCGCTTTGCCCTTAATGTCCCAGTGCCCCTTAAAGTTCAGAGTATGTATTTTTTTCGATTTACGTATGAGGCGGGCTTTTTCATAGCGATATATAATTTGATGGTTTTTGCCTATCTCCCATATCCCGTCAAGGATTAGAATGTCGTGCCTTCCGCGCTCTTTTTTTACCCTGAACGTAAGGCGGTTATGCCGGTCGGCCCGCCACGAACCGCTGAGTTTCAGGCAGTAAGTCGAGCGGGTGCCTTCTTTGGTCCGGGTGGAAACGGCAAAAAGAAGCGCGTCTTTATTTACGCCTATTATGTTCCCCGTAAGCGTCAGCCTGTCGCCGAAGGTCTGCCTGCCCCATTTATCGAGGGTCAATATTAAATCGCGGCGCTTGTTTAGCGACCATTTTCCCCTTAATTTAACCTGATGCGGAATATTCGCGTCGCGGGGCATCGGGGCCTTTACGCGGTAGGTCAGCGTATTGTTTTTGCCTATCTTGAATTTGCCGTCCAGGGATCTTCTGAAGGCGTGAAGGCGGGTTTTTCGGCCGGTATCTTTGATAACAAGCCTGTTATGTGGGTCGATTTCATATCTTACTTTTTGCATCTATTCCTGCGGGATCATTTTATTTCCAGGTCGTATTTATGGGTTCTCTGTTTGGCTAGTTCCCAGGCGTATTCGTAGAGGTGAAGCCCTTTGGAGCACGCCACGATTTCGCCGTTTCCCACCCCTATCTCGTCCGCCATGTATTGCTTCACAAGTTCAAGCCCGCCGAGATTCGAAGGAAAACCTCCCCAGAGATCCCAGGAGCGGAAGTACAGGAAAAAATGCAGTTTTCCGTAGCGCACGCGCGTATCTATTATGCGCAGGCACGGCGGGTCCTCGAGCATTATGTCCGATGGCATGCCTATTTCCATGACAGCCTGGTTGGTCCCGAATCCCTGGGTCTTGTAAATCTTTATGACCTCCTCCACCTGATTGCACTTGAGCGGCATATCTTTAACCATTTTTTTGCCGTCAACTTCCGTTTCGATTTTTGCCTTCGGGTCCACCAGACGTTCGCCGTAGGTATAATCTTCGGTCTTGGTCTTCTGGCTCGTGAGAAGATACGAGAGATACTGCTGTATGTAGTTCATGTCGGTGGGGGCGGGTATCCCGGAACCTTCCGGTATGAGGGGAATTATCTGATGGGCGGGGTTTTTGACGCGGACCGTTATGAAATCAAACTCAAGGCGCTTTTGTCCCGCGTAGCTTCCCCGGTCAATCTTGTAAACATAACCGTGCCGCAGTATTTCCGACAGGCACCGGAACCAGGCGTCATCAAGATCAAGCGCCTCTATGTAGACGGGATTCAAGCCCTTTTCGCCTTTATCCTTGCTCATTTATCTTCGTTCATCCTTTTCATCTCGGGAATATATTGTAATATGAGTCGGCTTAAACTTCAATCAAAATCGTCAAAATAGTTTTCTCTGTCATCCTGAGCGCGCCCTTCTGTTTATCCCGAATCAAAGCGAAGGGCACCCTCGAAATGACAAAGGGGGCTCGCGCGAAATGGCGGAAAAAACTACTCAATCGTCAACGTTGATCTTAAAGGTCAGGCTTTTGGCGGGTGCCGTGTCTTTCTCCCAGGGCCGGATATAGTCGAAAAATACCTCCGTTTTTCCCGGGCCGGCCGCCTTGAAAGTCCACCTCTCTTCGCCTGCGAAACCCGCAATGATAATGCCGGTTTCGTCTCCGCTTATGTAGTTCACATTTTCGCACTTGAGGATTTTCTTATCGACGGGCGAAGTGAGCTTCCAGAGAAAGCCGGTTGTCCGGTTGGATGCGAGTTTTATGATAAAGTTCTCGCCGGCTCTTACGCTGACGGGCATCGACGGGTCGGAATATACCCTTTTCCCCGCTACTTCATCGCGGCCGGCCCTTTTAATATCAATAATCTCTATCGGGATGCACTGCGGTTTGAAAAGTAATTTTTTCCTGATGAGGCGGCCGCGGACTTCTACTTTCAGGCCCTCGATTTTGAATCCGGGCGTAAGCCCCACGGGCCTGTATTGCCTTCCGTCATCGCCGTCTATGCCGTAAAAGCTGTCGCCGTATGAAAAGCGCCGGATAGTGCCTTTAAGAGAAATAACATCTTTATCCGCATGGCACAACCCGGCCGCAAAAAATAGACCGAGAGCAAGAATGAGCAGAAGTGCGGCGTATATTTTTACGCTGCGCCTCGGCGGCGCCATTTTATCCGTTTCTTTCCGCTTCTCAGGCAAAATAAAGGATCAGTAATCCGAAGATTATAGGGGCAAAGCTCACCAGGCGCAGAATCTTCCGCGGCTTACCCTGCCATTTTTTAATCATGTCTTTGCACTTTTCAATCCCGAGGATGAAAATACCGATACCGCCTGTAAGCGGTAAAATTCCGATTACGATTATAGCCCATATTACCCTGCACTGCGAAGCGGCCATGAGCAATACAAGGCCCACCGCAATCCTAACAACGCCTATTCCATAGATTCTTTTGCCCTTCAGCGCGTAAGAAATAACGTTCTTCATCGTCGCGGGATTCAAAAGAAAAATGAGCCCCGCGCCCAGAGAAATAATACCGATAAGTCTGGTCAATAAGAACATGCTTTAACCCTCCTCCTTTCGCGATCCCGGCAACTTATTAAAAGTATACCTGCGGAAAGGATAATTTGCAAGCGAGCCGGCCGCTTTTATTAAGTTTTTCTCCACTTTATGACGCCGAACCCGGCGCCTTTCCTGATAGAGACATTCGAGGCGTCGAACGCGTTTTCTTTAAACTCCGTAAGGAGGTCCCTCCATAAGCGCGCCATCGAATCGCATTGCCTTATATCATCCAGCGCGATATACCGCGGATTAAGCTCTCCGGCGTAAATATCTATATTTTTTCTGGTATGCTCATATTCGTGAAGCGAATCTATGAAAATAAGGTCTATGGCCCCGCCGAAACATTCACATACTTTTTTCGCGACATCCGCGTCCAGCGAATCGCCCGTAATGCGCTCGATATCGGAATATTCCCCGAAACCGTCCGGATTTTTGCGCTCTATATCCACGGTCACAAGCCTGCTCCGGGGCGCGCTTTCCGCCTTTAGGCCCCTCCGCATGGACATGATGGCCCCGCCGAAATGCGTTCCTATCTCCAGTATATCCGTCATTGCCCGTGAGCGGACAAGCCCGGCCAGAAAATAATAATAGTTGGTCGGCCTCTTTAGAAACGGGAGCGGCCCGGTGGTCCTGCCGTAATGACAGCCGGCGAGGTCTATCTTCCGCCCCTCCAGCATGGCGCGCTCGCATATCAATTTCAGGTTATTTTGCACAGGTCCACGCCTAATTTCTCAAAAAGTTCATGGAGTTTCGCCGGCGGCAGTCCCAGTATATTATAGAACGAGCCTTCTACATTATCGAATATGAACGCGCCTGGACCCTCTATCGAAAAACCGCCCGCCTTGTCATGCGGGCCCGCTATTTTTACAAATTCGTTTATTTCTTTACGCGATAGTTTTTTGACGCGGATTTTTGATACCTCGACAGCGCATGCCGATTTTCCTTTTGCGGCGTCTATTACGCAGAGTCCGGTATAGACAAGGATTGTCTTCGCCGAGAACGCTTTAAGGAGGCGCTTTGCCTCTTTTCCCGTCTTTGGCTTTCCGATAAGGCGCTTTCCCAGCAGCACAATGGTATCGGCGCCGATAATAAAACCTTCCCCCTGCCTGTACGCTATTCTTTGGGCCTTGCCGCGGGCGTTGCAAAGAGCGTTGAACCTCGCGCCTTTTTTGTGTTCCATTTTTTCAGGCGCCCCGCTTACAAGAACTCTGTGCGGTATGCCGCATTCCCTGAGTATCCTTGAACGCCTCTTTGACGCCGAGGCCAATATTATTCTGTGTTTCATATGTTATCCCCGCAAACCCATCCCATGGAAAATGCCGCCTGCATGTTGTATCCGCCTGTCGCGGCATCCACGTCTATTACTTCGCCCGCAAAAAAAAGCCCCTTTACAATTTTTGACTCCATGGTCTTGGGGTTTATTTCCTTTGTATTCACGCCGCCCCTTGTGATGATACCCTCTTTGACCGGCATTACGCCGGATACGCTTAACCTTAGATCAAATAATCCGTTTATAAGTTTTTTTCTTTCCCCGGAGGTGATCCGGCACGCGTTTTTATTCGGGTCCATGCCGCAATATTCGAGGAATCGTTCTACTATGCCCCGCGGCAGCAGATTCTTAAATATGCTTTTTACGCTTTTTCTCGGAGCCGCCTCAAATTCGCGCAATAGTCTCGCGTCCAGTTTTTTGTGGTCCAGGGCGGGCTTGAAGTTAATGGATATCGATGCCTCGCCTTTTTCTTTTAGCGCGTCGTACACAGAGGCGCTTATGTCGAGGACAACCGGGCCCGATAGACCAAAGTGGGTAAACACCATTTCGCCGAATCTTTCGTCTATTTTTTTGCCCCCGGAAAAAAGCGTTAAGCGCGCGTTTTTAAGCGATACGCCCTGCCAGGGCCGTATAAATTTTTCTTTGATGAGAATGGGCGAAAGCGCCGGCTTTAAAGGTATGACGTCATGTTTTAGTTTTTCAGCGAGGGCGTATCCATCTCCCGTTGAGCCCGTCCGTGGATAGGAAAGGCCGCCCGTGGCAATGGCGACGTGCGGAGCCCTGAAACGCCTGCCGGAATACGTCAGGACACCTTCTATTTTTTTGTTCTTCACGACGATTTCGCGCGCGCGCTGGGCGCGGAGGATTTTAATATTCCTGTTTTTCAGCTTTGATTCTAATACGGCGAGGACATCGCCCGCCCTATCGCTTTGTGGAAATACGCGGCCGCCGCGTTCTGTCTTAAGCTTAAGGCCGGAGCCTTCAAAAAACGATATAAGGTCGGCGCTGAAAAATCTCGCGAATGCGTTTCTTAAAAAATTCCCCGAGGGCGAAAATTTTCCGAGAAAATCCGCGACATCGCGGGAATTCGTCAGGTTGCACCGGCCCTTTCCCGAGATGAGGAGCTTCCTGCCGGGGGTATCGCTGCGCTCAAGGAGGAGAACTCTTTTCTTTCTTTCCGCGGCGCGAATGGCAGCCATCATGCCGGCCGGTCCGGCACCGATTATGATTGCGTCGATTTTTTCCATGAGAGGATAATATAATACCAGAAACTCTCTTCTCTATCAACGAAATTCATAGTATAATAGCGTGATGGATCCTGGAATATATCTGGCCCCCATGTCAGGGGTAACCGACCTTTCTTTCCGGCTTGTAAGCCGCTCGCTGGGCGCCGCGCATTGTTTTTTTGAAATGCTTGACGCGAGGGCCCTGCTTTACGATCATCCGAAAAACAGGCGCCTGCTGAAAACCCTTAAGAAAGATTCGCCGCTGGCAGCGCAGTTACTGGGGCATGACCCTTCGGTAATGCTTGAGGCCGCTCAAAAACTGCCAAACTTTGCTGATATATCCTTTCTGGACATAAACAGCGCCTGCCCCGCAAAAAAAGTACTCAAAAAAAGCGCCGGCGCGGCGCTCTTAAAAAATCCGCGGCAGCTGGGTAAAATTGTTAAGAAACTGGCTTCCGGGCTGCGTATCCCGATCACGGTCAAGCTGCGAAGTGGTTTTTACAAAAGGGATGCGGATGAATCCGTCAGGATCGCCGAAATATGCCAGGATAACGGGGCGTCCATTCTTTTTATACACGGCAGGACGGTATCGCAGGGCTATTCCGGCGATATCGATTACGAATCGATAAAAAAGGTGAAAACCGCTCTAAGAATACCCGTCTTCGGAAGCGGCAATATATTCAATCCTTCAATGGCCAAAAAAATGCTTGATGAAACCGGGTGCGACGGGATACTGGTGGCAAGGGGCGCGCTCGGCAATCCCTGGATATTCGGAAATATTGAAAGATATCTTAAAAACGGCGTGGCCCCTGAGGATCCGGAGCTATCCGTAAAGAAAAAAACACTGAAAACCCACCTGGCTTACATAGAAAAATACAAGGATATAGCGGATTCCAGCAAGGCGGGCTTCATGGGCAAGGTAGCAATGTGGTATCTTAAAGGCATCCCTGAGGCCGCGAGAATCCGCGACCGCATCTCGAGGGTAGGCTCGTATCGCGACCTGATCCGCCTGATTGATCGAATTCCGGGAAAATAAGAACTCTCCTTACCTGCCGCTTTTTCCGCGGATTTTTATTCCCTCGCGCCTCAGTTCGTCCGTTCTTTTCTTCGAACATTCCATGCAGAAAAATTTCGGCTTGGCGCGGCTCTTGTCGTAGTTCGGGGCCAGGACCAGCCTCCAGAGGCTGGTAACTTTCCCGCAGTTATCGCATTTTCCATTTTCTTTAAAATGCCACATCTCAACCGCTTTAGACGTAAAAATAAATTTGTCCACCCAGAAAAATATGCTCCCCCCGATAAAGTTGGCTATAATCGTGGGCCATATTCCCACGCCTAAACGCCTGATCACCAGCCAGAGAATCGGCGTGCTAAGCTGCCATCTCAGTAAATATAACGTAAATCTTTTCATGTTAACCATTTATTCCTGATTTACAGAAGCGGTATAAAGTATATCGCATAAAATGCGTAATTTCAAATAAAATTATCAGACTTAAAGCGTTTCCGAAAACCACTCGAGTATAAGTTTCTTTATCTTATCGGGATTAAACTGGATAATCCTCTCCGCGTGAAGCCCGTTTTTGATTATTTCTATTTTTTTATAAACCCGCGCCGCCCGATAAAGCTTCCTGGAATGGCGGTCCTTAATGAGCCAGTCCCTGTCACCGTGTATAAAAAGCATCGGTGTGGTCTTTATCAGGCCTATCGTGTCTATGGGCCTGTCCTTCGGCGTAAAGATACTGCCGAACCTCGCGCCCTTACCTTCCCATTTACAGTCTATATTGTCTTTCAGGTCCGAGAGCATTCCCGGCTCCCAGAAGTGGAAGTTGACCATCCTGAAACTCGACGGGGCGCTTATCAATACCATGCTGTCTATATCGCCCCTGCCCGAGGCAGCATTAATAGCCGAGGCCGCTCCGAGGGAAAAAGCCACCACCCCCACGGCCCCGTACCCTTCGGCTATCGCGTAATCAATAACGGCGTTCAGATCGCAGTGCTCTTTGGCTGACCAGGTAAATTTCCCGCCGCTTTCGCCGTGGCCCCTCGGGTCAAAGATTATAACGTCATACCTGGAAGATATAAAATCCGCGGTTTTGCGCATCCACCTGTTTTTCTTGCTGTTGTAGAAACCCGGGCATATTATAATTACTTTTTCAAACCCGTTTTTGTACCGCTCGTACGCGATCGAAACCCCGTCCTCTGTCAGAAGCGCGCCCTTTACCGGCTCCGCGAGCGCCCGGGCGGTAACAACGCTTGTGCATAAGCAGATTATCGCGCAAAAAAACAGGCTGAAATATAGATACTTCCTCACGACCGATGTTTTATCCATTTAAAGATATCCTCAAAAACCTTCTCGCGGCCCAGCTCTACGTTCAGGGCGTGGTACATGCCGGGATACTCTATCAGCGTTTTATCTCTTACCTTCAGGCCCTTAAATACCTTTCTGCACGCCCCGGAAGAAACCAGCGCGTCCTCCCCCGCCAGAAGAAACAATACGGGGGGCTTGATCCTGTTTTTTAAGATCCTTCCCCGCAGGCCCGCCAGGAATATTGACACAAGAAGGTTCGATGTCGCGAACCTTATCTCCCGGTGGTCGGAATCCATGGTCTTTCGGTGATGGGGGTCCCTCGTGCACATTTCCGCGGAAAACGGCAGGTTGAAGTTCTTTTTCCCGTTATAAAAAAACGACGCGAAAATATCCGCGCGTTCTATGGCGCTGAATTTAATCTTCGTCGTAAAAGCCGGCGCGACGCATATGATCCCGTCAAAAATGCGCGGATAGAGCGCCGAGGCGGTAAAAACGATCACGCCGCCCATACTCTGGCCCGCGAGGAAAACTTTTATATTGCCGTTTTCCTCTGTTATTACCTCGCGCAGCGTCTTTATGTCCTTATAATAGGTGTCGAAAGAATCTATGTGCCCCTTAAGGCCTTTGGTCTCCCCGAATCCCCTTAATTCCACGGCATAAGAGGATATATTTCTTTTAAGAAAAAAATCCCCCGTAAATTTCCAGGAATCGCTGTGCGTGCCGAGGCCGTGCACCAATAGAAGCGCCGCTTTCGGCGACTCGGCGGCCCATTTCCTGTACAAAGTGCCCGTTTTTTTGTGTTCTTTTATCATTGCCCCTTACCTAAATATACTTGTAAAAAGGGATTTTTGCAAGCGGAACAGGCAGCGCTTCGGAGGGCAAGTCGGTTAAACGTTGATCATCTCGCGAACGGCTTTTCGCTTTATTTTCTTTGTTACTGTTCTCGGAAGCTCCTGAAACCGGATCTGAAAGTCCGTTATCCTTTTGTACTCGGCTAAATTCCTGCCCAGGCGGCTTACTTCCGCGGATATCTTTTTTCTTATGTTTTCACTGTCGGGGCTTTCGCTTTCTCCGAACGCCTCGAGATCGGGCACGATAACAGCGTAAACTTCCTCATGGCCCTTACGGATGCCGCGCCCGGCAATTCTTCCGAGGACCGATATCTCTTTTATGTAAGGGCTCTTCTCCATTACGGCTTCCACTTCTTCCGGAAAAACTTTTTTGCCGGTGCCAAGGACGATCAAATTTTTGATCCGGCCGGATATCAACAGGAAATTGTCCCTGTCGAAATAACCTATGTCGCCGGTATGGAGCCAGCCGCCCCTTATTACCTCCGCGGTCTTTTCCGGATTGTTAAAGTAGCCCTTCATCACGTGCGGCCCGCGGGTTATAATTTCGCCTTCGCGGGAAAATTTGTTCTTTTTAAGGATCTTTACCTCGACTCCCGACAGGGGTTTTCCCACGGAGGCAAATTTATTATTATTAAAAGTATTGACCGATATGACCGGCGCGGTTTCCGTAAGGCCGTAGCCCTGCAGTACCCTGAAGCCCAGGGCGTTTAAATCTACCTCCACATCAGCGTCAAGCGGCGCCCCGCCGCTTATGAATCCGCGCAAGTGCCCGCCGAATTCCTCGTGAATGGGCGCGAAAAGCGCCTTTCCCACCCTTACGTTGAGTTTAAGAAGAGCCCTTGAAAGCGCAAGAGCCGCCCCGAACGCCTTTCGCCTGCCCGGTGAAAGCCTGGCGATTTTTTTCATGATGCCGCCGTGCATCAACTTTAATACAAGAGGCACGCAAATCATCACGGTGGTTTTTGTCTCTTTCATGAGCGGCAAAAGCGTGCCGGCCTTAAGGTTGTCGGAGTAAGTAATGCATGCGCCGCCGTATAAGGGGGCTATCAGGCCGCCTGTTATTTCAAGCATGTGATTTAACGGCAAAACCGAAAGGAGGTTATCGTCGGGGCTCGAGTGAATTATCTCGCTGAAGGCCAGCACCTGAAATAAGAGGTTTCTGTAGCTTATCTCGACACCCTTGGCGACGCCCGTTGTGCCGGATGTGTATACGATCAGCGAGGTATCGTCGGGATATACGGGACGGCCTCTTTGTTTTCCCCTGTGCCGGCTCAGGTTTTTCAGAAGCATTACATCCCCGCGGCCCGCTCTGTCCAAAAGGATTATATGTTCGAGATTGGGAAGGACTGTTTTCAACTCATCTATCACGGGGATGTATTTTGCGCTCACAAACACGCATTTTACCCGGCTGTCATTCATTATGAACTGGATTTCCTTTGTGCTCAGCTTGACATCGATGGGCACCACTATGCCGGCGCAGGATATGATACCGAAGTACGCGAGCGCCCACTCGGGCCTGTTCTCGGAAAGTATGGCGACTTTATCGGCTTTTTTTACGCCGAGCTCCATAAGCGCCGAAGAGACGGTAACTACCCTGCGTCCCAGTTTGACATACGAAATATCTTTTAAACGCCCATCTTTTGTCTTAACCCTGAGAGCCGGCCTTTGACCATATTTTTTATTTATCGCCTCCAGGATATCCCTTATGGTAAGGTTCTGCAAAACGGTTTTTACCATTGAGTTGATCATTTTATATTCTTTTTTCAACCCATTCGAAGGCATCGCCGAAAACTTTTTCCCTCCCGAGCTCCGCCGTAAGGGTGTGGCGCATTTCGGAGTATTTGATTAATTGCTTATCTTTCGTTTTGAGGCCCTCGAAAATCTTCCGACTGGACCGGCCGCACACGAAGGTGTCCTTTTCGCCGAGCAAAAAAAGCGTGCGCATCCTGACTTTACGTTTCAGGAGGCTTGAATACATCTGGCCGAGCAATACGTTCAGGAGAAGGCCCGGCGTGGCAAACCTGTGCTCGAGCGGATCCGAATCCATCTGCTTGCGGCATTTCGGATCGCGGGTGCACATCTCGGAGTCAAACGGCATGACAAACTGTTTTTTCGGTTTATGAAGCCATGCCAGCGTCATTTTTGTATAATCCAGAAATGAAAATTTCAAGAGGCTTCCGAAGCCGGGCGATATGCATATAAGCCCGCTGAACAAATCCGGCTTTTTAATCGCCGCTATGAAAGCGATGAGCCCACCCATGCTTTCGCCGGCCACAAAAACCTTCTTTCCCCTGTGCTCTCTTTTTATGATATGGTGAAGCCGGCGAACATCCTTTACATAGGTATCGAGCGAATCTATGTGCCCCTTAACGCGGTTCTTTACATCCTCGCCAAAGCCTTTTAGCTCAAGCGCGTAACAGGCAATGCCGTTATGGACAAAATAGTCCGAAAAGTACTCCCAGTTATTACTGTGTCCGCCGAGGCCGTGAATCAGAAGCAGGGCGGCCTTAGGGGCAGAGCATCCCCATTGCCTGTAAAATATGTTTCTTTTCCCGCACTTTTTCATCTTTATTCCGTTTTTGAGCTGTCGTTGTGAGGCCAGCCAAAGCAGTCATATCGTAGCACATATGGTCGGTTAAGTCAACAAAAATCCAGCTTCCTTTTTCATTACTAACGTGAAGAATTATAGGGGCTCAATGCCCAATTCGCGCACATCCTGCGTCAGAATTAAGCACTACGCCCCCGAAATTCAACTGTTACTTCAAACTACACGACTTTTTCAGCCTAACTTGTTAAAGAACTTCTCCAACAAGCAAAAGCCGGTTAATCCGGCGACTACCATCGTTATACCTACAAAGTAAGCCGGCGGCCTGAAGAAAAGAAGGCCTTCTGCGCGAATTCACCTCAATAATCCAATACCTTCCGCAATTCCTGCAGCCGGTTCAAACATATTGCATATAAATCCACGGATGCCTTTACGAGCCATAAGCTAAGGGCAACAACCAGCAGCGTTATAACGATTTTAAGCTTTTTGCTGAAAGCCGGGCTTGTCCATAAAAGGGGCAGCGCTAACGCCCCCGTGCATAGAATCGCCATAATAACCGTAGCCGGCCTGCGGTACCATTTAACCGGATTAATTACCGTGTCCCCGGAATCCATTTTTAACATGTTTCTTTCTGAGCGTTTTCAGCTTGCTCTTATATTGCTCTCTTTTCTCCCTCAAGAGCCTGGAGACGTTCTTCTGCCTTCTTATGATTTTTTCTCTCGGCACCGCTTTATTCGCCTATTATCCTGTTCTCTCTCAATCCCCGGAGTACCCGCAACGAATCTTCGGAGTGCCCTGCGTGTTGCCGCATCTTTTTAAAACTAAAACTTTTCCCAATGGATTACGTCTTTTAGTTTTCTATTTTTGATCTGCTCGGGTTCTTTTTCGGGCCAGCCCACGGGTATAAGACTGACCAGTTTCATTTCCTGCGGCGCGCCCAAAAGTTCCGACACCCGGCCCGCATAGGGCTTTTTAT
This sequence comes from uncultured Planctomycetia bacterium, assembly GCA_964649665.1. Classification (GTDB taxonomy): domain Bacteria; phylum Omnitrophota; class Gorgyraeia; order JABMRN01; family RBG-13-46-9; genus CAZYPU01. Next base: position 27,229 of record CAZYPU010000001.1, on the reverse strand, counting down.
CCCCGGCGACCCAGCACGTCCCAAGGCCGCACCCCGCGGCGGCAAGTAAAATATTTTCCGTGGCCGCCGAGCCGTCTTCGAGATAATATTTAGTGTCTTTACAATAGACCGCTATGCAGCAGGCCGCGTCTTTTATGAAAGCTCCCGTCGCGGCTATCCGCCCCAGCGCCTCAAGCGCCTTCTTCTCGGTTACAACGACAAATTCCCACGGCTCGACCGCCCGCGCGGTAGGGGCGCGCCTGGCGGCGTCGACAAGTTTTTCGAGCAGGGCTTTATCAATCGGCTTTGATTGATATTTCCTGACACTCGCTCTTTTGGATATAGCGTCAAATGTTTCCATAGCTTAGATTATACTCCTAAAATGTGTACTTTAAAAGAACTTTTGCCGGCACTCCGCCTTTTGCATGTTGTCCGAAAAAAAATGCCCTCTTTCAAAAAGAGGGCATTTGAATAAAAGCTCCTGTGTTTCGTTCGGCTGCTTTTAACGGTCCTGGTTCCTGCGCTTTGAAAAGCACTCCTTGCAATATACCGGACGATCACCGCTTGGCTTGAAAGGAACTTCGCACTCTTTCTTGCATTCCGAGCAGATCGCCTTGTGCATTTCGCGCGGGGGCCTGTCGAATCCGCCGCTTTGATAATCTCCCATGTTACCTCCTTTTTGGTTCCGTAAATATTCCAAATCTTCCGCTATATAAGTTGCTCAATTATAGACCTTTTACGCAAAAATTTCAAGCATTTTGTTGTAACTATCTACTTTTCCGCGATAAATTCGATAATGGGTATTTCTGCCGAAACGCAGGCCGAGGGTTTATTTTACAAATACGCTGCGCTCTCGGGGTCCGTCGAATTCGCAAAAATATATGCCCTGCCAGGTTCCGAGCGCCAAGTCGCCGTTTTCAACCGGGATCTGCTCGGAACAGCCTATAATACTTGATTTAATGTGGGCTGGGGAATTGCCTTCCGCATGATGGTGCCCTGTTTCAGGGACCATTTTTCGCAGGCCCTGCAGCATGTCGCGCGCCACACTGGGGTCGGCGTTCTCATTTATCGTAATTGCCGCTGTTGTGTGCGGCGTAAATACGGTGCAAATGGCGTCCCGGCGCTTCAGTTTTCGCAGCGCATCACGGACCTCTGCGGTTATGTCAATAAATTCTTCTTTCTTCGAGGTCTCTACCGTAAACTTTTGTATGCCCATGGTAATTATCCAAGTCTTACGAGCTTGTCTTTCGATTTGCCGCCTTTTGCAATCCTTACCTGTGATTTCTTTAGATTAAAATGGTTTGCCAGCGCCTCTATGAGGGCCCTGTTCGCCTTTCCCTCTACGGGCGGGGCGGTAAGGCGGACCTTATAACCTTCGCCGAATTTCTCCACTTTGTTTTTCCGGGATTTCGGGATTGCCCTTACCCGGATGATCTTATCCACGTCTATTCCTTGCGCATAACAAAGGAGATTATCCAGCCTACGGCAATTCCAATGCACAAAGTCAAAAACAATACGATGGCCCTGCTTGCCGCAAAGGTCCAGAATAGAAATTTAATTTCAACTATTTCATAGTTCTGGGCCGTAAATATCACTACGATAAGCAGTAATATCAATATTAATGCAACCTTCCAGTTCATATATGCCTTTCTCCCTATTTTAACATCGGGGCAGGGTTTTGTTTAACAATTAGAACGACCAATTGACAAGAACCATAAACTCCAGGGGTTCCTTATTGCCGTTGTAGTTAGCGAGGCCTATTTGGAGGCCGCCGTCAAGAGATTCGGTATAGTTAACCAGTCCCAGTTGAAATCCGCGCATTTCATCGGCGTAATTGACAAATCCGCCCTGGAAACCTTTGAACGACCCTACGTTATAATTCACTATGCCTAAATTTACGCCGACTGACTGTCCCTTCGAAATATTCACAAGGCCGCACTGTGCGCCATGCATGAATCCTTCCGTCCAGTTCACGAAACTCCACTGCAGGCCGGTGAAATCGCCTCCCGCGACATTCACCGCGCCGTATTGCAAACCGACAAAACGCTCCCCGACATTGTTGAGAACGCCGAGTTGCCCTCCATACGAAGAACCATCAACCCAGTTTCCAAGGCCGATCTCAACTCCCCGCACGTCCCCCGTAGCTCTATTCACACCGACCCATACAAGGCTCAATCCGGTGACATCTTCATTAACGGTGTAAAACAGGCCGAGGCGCGCGCCCTTAATGGAGTCCTCCTCGGGAACAAGCTGAACGGGATTAAAAACCGCAAGCTGCAGGGGTTTGACGTCTTGGGCCTTAGCAAACTGCGGCATTACGATTAAAATTGTTAAAACTGAAAGAAGTTTTATAAATTTCATATTTAAATTACCCCCATGGCTATACGGCGCCTTTGATTAATCAAGATTAAGAGCTTCGCGTTCGTCTTCACCTACATTATCTTCGACATATTCTTCCTGGGGATCACCCTCCTGCTCTTCGCTTATATCCTGCATGGCTTCCGGCATCTCTGTCTGCATTTCAGGCAGGGTCACATCTTCCGGATCTTCCTTATCCCGCGCATATTGCGAGTCCCTCTCGGAAGGTTCGGTACCCTCATCGTACATACCGTATGCAAAACCGGACAAAAGACAAAATCCCAAAATTAACACTACCAGTTTTTTCATAACATCTCCTTATATATTCGAAAACGTTGTCGGCCCGCGCGGGACAATATTGTGGGAAAAAGGTGATATTACCGCCAGGCCCAGCGACGCGAAAAACGCGGCCATCATCAGAAGGCAGAAAGTACGTACGCCCATATGTGTAAAGTATACCTGCAAAGATACGAAATATCAAGCCGCAAAAAAAGCCCAGTAATGTCAAGATAATTAGGTACTTTGCTTCTCCGTCATTGCGAGGACCCCGAGTAAACGGCCGAAGGCCGCGCGTCGAGGGGGACGAAGCAATCTCAAACGAAGAGATTGCTTCGGTCTGCTTCGCAGACCTCGCAATGACGGAGTAAAGGCTTCGCAGACCTCGCAATGACGGAGTAAAGGCTTCGCAGACCTCGCAAAATAGAAAAAGGTGCCAGGCACCTTAAATAAATTCAACTAAGGTGCCTGGCACCTTTTTCCTACTTTCGAAATTCGTCTTGAGGTTTGTAGTTGTGGGGCCTGAAATTATTCGTCCAGTAGTTCACTCCCCGCTTGATATGTGACAAACCTAATCCCTGTCCGACTTTAAATATCAGGATAACGCAGAAGAGAAGAAGCGCCGGTACCGCAATCAACAGGCGCTTTGCCAATGACCGCATGCTTCTTATGGCAAGTATGCAGGGGAAAATACCAAAGAGTATGACCTTCCCTATTCCTCCGACAAAATCGAGAGCGTCAAGAAAGATATCCGGGTACACAAGCGATATAATGAGCGGCGGAGCGAAGGCCAGCGCAAAGTTGAGAGCCGCGCTTCTCGGCATTCTGGTATAATTCGTAATGACATCATCGATAAAATCAATCTGGGTGCGGCCTATCGAGATATACGAGGTTATAATGGCCGTAAGGGTGAACATGAGCGCCGCCTGGATAAAAAGCGGCGTTTTTATCGCATTTGCGAGGGGCACGGTCGCCGGGAGGCTTTTTTGAAGGGCGTGTAAAATACCTCCGGCTCCTTTAAGCGGCAGCACCCCTATGCCTATCTGGATCCATATCGCGTTCATCACAAATCCCACAACAGCGCCGAAAAGAAAAGCCAGCAATATATCCCTGAGATTCCAGTTGAGCTTCTTGCATATAGTAGGTATGATGTTGTGGAAGTTTGCCGCTATTACTATGATCGGGAGCGCGGCCGGCAGCATTTTCCAGTCCTGGTAGGCAAAACGCGAGGCGTCCACGTATCTCTCCCCCATGACTACAAGAATGCCAAACGAAATCCACAAAAGCACTACGAACAAAGTGCTAAGCTTAAAAAGCAGCTTCGGCTTGAGGAACGTGATACCTGTAAAGATCGCGAAAAACACCAGTAGAATCACGAATCTCGGAACGGGAATGTTTAGAAGCCTCGCGATAACCGTCGCCGAACCGGTAAGGTACACGGTAAGAAGGCCGTAGAGTATGGTGAGATTCGCCAGGGTGGCAACCCATTTTCCCGCGTGGCCGAAATACTCCTGGTATAGGCTGGGATAGTGAAAAATCTCCTGGCGGCGCTTTATTGATTCTTTTGCGAGCACGATCGCCGTGAAAAAAAGCGCCGCGCTGAGCGCAAGAAGCCCTACCATAGACGGCCAAAAGCCTGCCACGCCGGTTTTTATGGGTAGGCCCAGTATTCCGGCGCCTATCATGTTGCCGGTAATGAAACAGCCGACCATAAATATAAGTAAAAATGGGATTTTTTTGTTCATTTTAAATACTTTAGGCGCTTTTCTGCGGTTGTCTTTCGAAATATGTAATACAGACAAAGAAGTACGCTGAAAAAGGTAAAGATAGCGAAAGAATAAAACACGGAATCAATCCCGAGGCGGTCCATTATGATGCCCGCCGTTATCGGCGCGGCGACAATCCCCGCGCTCATTACTGCCCAGAATACGCCCATCCACATTCCCATGCCGACTTTTCTGCCTATCTCCATGGAAAGGCTCGTCACAGCGGGCACGCATATGGCAATACCGAGCCCCATAAAACATCCCGCCGCGAAAAGGGCCCAGTAACTCGGGCAAAGCGGCAGAACAAATATGGCCAGCATGGAAACGGAAATTCCCATGCTCGACTGCAGAAGTTTACCCGGGCGGCCATGATGTTCGGCGAACTTGCCGAACGGGATCTGCAGGAGCCCCGCGATAAATATAGATACGGATATGATAAAGCCTGTGTGCGCGACGTCCACAAAATCCCTTATGGCCATGGACGGAAGAAATGACATGAAGACGGCTGAAAGCGCCGTCGAAATGAGCGCCATTATCAAAATAGCTTTTACGTAATTATATTTCAGCAATATATTAAACGGCGCGATACCGGGCGCTTTTTGTGGGGTCGTGCCTTTCGCTTCGGGAAGTAGGAATATTACAAAAATAAGCGTCGTGGCCCCGAGAAGGGCCATGGCGTAGAAAACGGCGTCGAAGCCGTAACGCTCGGCAAGTTCTCCGCCGAGGAGCGGGCCCGCGGCCACTCCCAGGTATAGCACCGTATTCAATCCCCCTACCGTAAGGCCTTCCCTGCCCTGCCTGGCAAGCTCTCCGACATACGCCATTACGATAGGCAATATCATGCCGGCTGAGAGCCCGTGGATAATCCGGACCAGCGTCAAAAGGTAAACATTATCGGCTTTGATATAAAGAAGAGAGGCGAGAGAATAGAGCAAAAGCCCGGTGACGACAAATATTTTACGCCCTACCCTGTCGGATATTTTTCCTATGAAAGGCGTGACAATACCGCGAGACACCGCGAAACCGGCGAATATCATGCCTATCCAGAAACCGTTGGCGCCGTGGTTTTGGGCAAGCTCCGGCAGGAAAGGTGATATTACCGCCAGGCCCAGCGACGCGGAAAACGCGGCCATCATCAGAAGGCAAAAAGTGCGTACACCCATATGTGTAGAGTATACCTGCAAAGATACGGAATATCAAGCCGGAAAAAAAGCCCTGTAATATCAAGATAATTGGACATTTCGCTTCTTCGTCATTGCGAGGCCGCGAAGCCTTTATTCCGTCATTGCGAGGTCTGCGAAGCAGACCGAAGCAATCTCTTCGTTTGAGATTGCTTCGTCCCCCTCGACGCGCGGCCTTCGGCCGCTTGCTCGGGGTCCTCGCAATGACGGAGAAACAAAGTGTCCACAATATTTTACATTATCAAGAATCCTACGCGTTCGCCAGAATCCGCCAAAGTTTCCTTACGGCCTCGTCAAGCTTCTCGATCATCACGTCGGGGGAAATAAAGGTGGGGAAAACCATAGCGATAGTGGATTTATTGCCGTCCTGGATATCCTTTAACCAATCATTGATTATGGCGGAAAGTGAAAAGACGCTTCTCCCCTTTTCGGGTTTTACGAGCACGCGTATGGAAATGTTTTCCGCAAGCTTGGATTTGAGCCGGTTCTCCAGCCCCTCCGCGGCCTCTTTACTAACCGCCTCCGTCGCTATGGCCATGAATTCACCGGAGGGAAGCGACTGTTTTTCGAGCATCTCTAAATACAGGGTCTTAACTATGCCTGTCTTCGTTTCAGGATCGGGCGCGTCTATCCCTAAGAATTCGGCCCTTTTACGAATATCGCTTTCTTCTATTATTTTCACGGTTACGTTTTTCGGAATATTAAGCGCCTGTTTTACATCCTCTCTATTCAGGCCGTTCACTATCGCGACGTCTTCCTTAGGAACGCCTGTCACAATTAACTCAAACGGGATACCGCCTTGCATCCCGCCTAATCCATCAAGTGTAAGCGCAATGTCCGCGGAATTATTAAGGACCGTCCACGGTACGAAGAAATGGAGTTTCGCTATATCCTTCCTCCGCTGGCACCTGCCGCCTAGTTCGCTTAAGGGACTATTTAACTCGCTATTTTTCGAAAGCCCGTTTAGCGCGTCACGGGCTTCCATTAGTTGTTTCATGTCACCCTCCTCCGGCGCGGCGGGGGCTTGCAGCACGCCGGTGTTATCATTAGCCATGACGCGTGTCCCGTCAGGCAAAGTGATGTCACCATGCTGAACACTGGCCAATGTTTCAATGAGAGAATTACTTGAATATGTCCTTTGATATTTTGAATAATTAGCTTTCAAATACCAGCGTGGCAAAACAACCACGCCAACATCGCGCATCTCCCATACATTATTTATTGCATCTACCAATCGCCATTCAGATGTTTCAGCGTTCATATCGACGATGAAATTCGTACCCGCTACATCGACCGAAACGTAGTTTTGAACCGTATCCGTTTCCGAGTCGCTATGCCGTTCCGGTAAAGCACCCTTAAAGCCATTCTTTAGTAAAGTCTCATGAATAATTTTTGCTGAAAACCCGCAAGCGTGCGGGAAGTGCGAATGTACCATCAAGGCGGAACGTTTACGATTAATGGCATCCAATGCGGCATTAAAACGCTTCAGCTCACTGCTCAACTCGGGACTGACCGATAAATATGGATCAGAAAAATGCCGCTGGTAATCTTCTTCTTCAATATGCTGGACATGGATATACCTTTCAGCGCCTTTAAACATTTTCAAGCCTTGAGAATAGTAGTATTGGTTTTCGCGTGTCTTACGGATAAAAATGTGGCGCCCAATCAATCCTCTGCTGTCGACTTCAATAAACGTATCGACAAAATTTTCGTTATCGAAATGTTTAACAACCTTAATGTGTTGTTCCTTAAATATCTGGTATAACAATTTGCCGTCGGAAAGCCGTATGATTTCGAAATGGGTGACGCGTCTGCGTTCAGGCAGCATGTCACGTGGAATTCCTTCAATCCGGCTCGCACGGCTCATTATTTTGACCGCGGCGAGTTCATATTGCTCAATGGCCTTGACAAGCGTTAGCTTCCTTTTCTCGCTAACGCGCGCGAGCGGGCTATGCATGAATTCTACAAATGCTTTTTCTAATGCAGAATTTTTCCAAAATGGTTCTTTAGCCTGACTTTCGTCTGCATACGGGGGCGGTCTTTTCAATACAGGCGTGGCTTGCCCCGATGGCGGGCCGAGCTTCGCGTCCTTCGGCGCGGCGGGGGAAGCCGGCGCCCTTTTTATCTCATCTACGAACGCTTCGATCATGCCGGGCGAAAACTTCCGAACCGCTTTAGCGATTTCATCTACACGCGACATGCCATTTTTTTGTATACTATCGACTACGAGTTTTGCCGATATTGCGACAAGAAGCGCTTTTTCCTCGAGAGAGTCATCGGGCTCAGAGAACGTTCCCTCCTCGATATCCGCTACTATCTCGAGAGCCCTTAGGTATAAATTGTAACTTTTGAATAAATGCGGCCGCTTGGCTTTGTAGTGTTTTTTTCTTGCGTCAAAAAATATCCTATATTGCTCTGCAAAGCGGTTTTTCCCTTTATCCAGAATCATCTTGTTTATCAGAAGGTCGCACGCGAAATTACCCCCTGCCCACTCATCTTTTTTGCTTAAGTTCGCTTTTCTGATAATGTCTGAAGCAAGCTCTGCCATCTCTTGCGTAATTCCCAATTGAAAAAGATATGTCTCACCTGTCTCGTGCGCTATTATCATATCTGTAACGGCCGTTCCCCCGGAAGAATCTGCGTTTCTAGGAATTAAACAGATAATGCCAGCCACATTAAACGCAAAACTATTTCTTAATGCTCCGGCGTACCGGTCCCTGGCCGCCCGGCTGAAACCTATTGATCCGGCTATTTTCGCTCCTTGGGCGCGAAGCTGTTTTACATCTTTCGCTGTTTTTAAAATCCATATCTCCTGTTCTTTTCGTAGATCCGGAAAAATGCCTTTTGCAAGCGTCGCGGCTTGCCTTATCCGCTCAGGAGCGATCTCTTTTCCATCTTTTATAAACGGGTTAGCATTGTCAGGTTGCGGGTCTGCGGGCACACCCGTGCCTTCCGGCGTGCCCGCGCCGGGCAGACTCATCAAATACACCGGCCTGTGCCTTCGACGCGCGCCGCCTGAGATTACGCTGTCTTGCGGTGATTCCGGTTTCGATAAATATTTGAAATTTAACGAGACAAATTGTCCGTCTTCGATTGAATTGTATTCGTCCTCGCCAAAATAGTCATTCATCGTTTTCCAGCTTCCACTGTGAACCGGCGTAACTCTTATCCGGCGGCCTCGGCTATATGCCTTCATCCTGGATATGGTATCCTTATTGCTAAAATTGAATGACGGGGCAAGGTCCCTCGGCAGGGCTATGCCTGCGCAGCCTAATTCTTTCGCCTGCGCGTCCAGGGCCCAAAATAGGCATGCGAGCAGTTCCTCGCCGTCAAGCGAAGGAGATTGCACGGTATCTATTGTCAATATCTTTTTGCCAAGCCGCGTCTTACCGACGCACATCCCTATGTACCCCTTTAATTCTTCGCCTTTATAGACAAAATAGTAAAGCGTGTCCTCATGCATAGGCCTCGGACAGGCCTCGCGCAGCCCGTAAGAGCAGTCCTTGATTCCGGCTATGCCGCGAAATACGCTCAAGAAACCCTGCGGGACGAGCCGGTAGGCCCCCTCGCTTCTATTTTTAGTCACCTTTACCTTAGAGATCTCCGAATATACTTCTCCCGACAGTTCACCAAATGCCTCGGGCATGCCTTTTATCTTCGCCAGCCTTACACCGGCAGAATCCGGCAGATGGTTTTTATAATTCTCGTAAAAGTTCTTGAACGCTTCTGTTTTTACGTCTGTATCCGCCGATCCCATCCGTCCAACCAGAATTTCATCCGAAAGAGCCTCACTCACAATAAGATCCCTTGCCAGGGCAAAGCATCTTTTGCCTAATACCCCGTCGCCCATGCGCGCGAGCGCAAGTTCAAAAACAAGCCGGTAATAAAGAGGGCTATTCTGAAGAATATATTCTCCCATGGCGTCTTCGGACGGGTACGTGACAACAAACCTTCCGCCTTTATGCGCGCCGGACGCTTCCGCCTCTCTGCGTTTTAAAAGGTAATAGATATTTTTCAAATTAAATACCTTGTTTCCGGGAAAGTCCTCTTCCAGCCATCTCAAGCTGTCTATTCTCTCTTTCATGCCTTTAAGCTTAGCGAGATTCTTGTCCAACTTACCCGCATCTACTCCGCTCGCGTCTAAAATAACTCCGCCTTTTCCGCTTATCTGTATCTGGCTTAAAATCCCTGCCTTATTAAACATGTTCGCGAAATAACCCGGATGTTTTTTGTCAAAAGCCATGAGGTGTTCGACATTTTCTTTTAAGCCTCCAAAGTTAATATCTATGCCTGCTCTCCTTAGACCCACATAGACGCGCCAGAGCGCCTTTTCGTTGTCCGGATCAAAACCGTTTTTTAGAAGGAGTTCGGATTCGCGCGCAAGATCGGTTATGTATGTCAGCGGATCGGGTGACGAGAGGCATTCTTCCAGGATCCATGGTGTCCTGGGAAACCTCGACTTTAACCACATCTCGTATATCTGCCAGTCGCGTTCCGATAGTCTATTCTGGCGGATAAGGGCCGCATACGCTAATCCCATGAAAGCCGTTGCCGGTTTTGCAATATCAGGGGTTATATAAAGGTCGTCACGTAACCTCTCTTCCAGATCGTGTAACGGCACGTCACCGCGCTCAAACAAAGCCTCATATACCGGTTCTTGGGACATCAGGATATCCCGAACAAAAAATAGCCAGTCTTCGTTTAAGGCATTCCTAAACATAGAGTGCGGGACGTTTATCCCTTTATTAATAAGAGTGACACAAAGAGCGCTGAATGCCGCCGATTCCTTGCCATTAACCCATGCGAAGATATTTTCTGCGTACTGGCAAATTTTTTCAAACGGCACATCCATATCGTGGTCTGCCATGACCCGATAAATCGAACATAATGCCCATAGTGCCTCACGTCTGCTATTGCAAGCGGATAATTTTGAATCTTTAAATTGCCATTCCAATCCTGATATCGCTGCCCTCGGCGGATCTATCCCTCTATTTATCATGGCTATGCATATAGCGGCAACCGCCTCTATGGCGGCGTATCTGGCGGGAACTACCGGTTTGTCTCTATCTGCCATTAATTTATTCACTATGCTTCCTATGGGAACAGGTTGTCCGCTCTCTACCATAGCCGCGTAAATGCATCCGGTGCCTTTGATGGCCTCATACGCTATATCTTCGTTCTCGTCGTTCATCCTGCCGCTGATCCGCTCAATAGAATCTTTAGGCGCTTTTCCAGTGTTCCTTATTGCTTCGGCATACAGCGAAGAGAGGCAGATTATCGCCGCGCACGCTGTATACTTGCCTTTATCGTCTAATTTCTTTTCAAGGTCTGAAAGCGGCATCTTGCCGTTTTTCACAAGCGCCGCATACGCTAAACTTAGGGCGCCGTAAGTTTTTTTGTCTGAATAAGGATAACCGCTGATTGCCGTTTCGAGGTCCTCTAAGTCAACAGTTCCGTCATGATTTGCCAATTCAACATATACACCCGCCAAAGATTGTGCCGCTTCGAGGCGAATCCCTGCATCGACATCTGATAACCGATTCTTCAGCGCTTCTATGGATACCCCGGCTCCTTTGGAGACCAGGTCCGTATACGCACGGCCAAGCGCGTTGACCGCGGCACCACGAATGCCCGGATTAGTATCGCGGGATTTGTTCTCGAGATCTGCTAACGACGTCTTATTTTTCTTTAGCAGAGCGGCGTAAATTGTGCCCAGGGATCGGCTCAGGATCTCTCTTTCATAATAACCCCTTTTTTTGAAAAGCGTCTCCTCAAATACGGCCAAAGGCACGTCTTTCCCCTTCTCGATCATGGTTAAATATAATGAAGCCAGCGCCGGAACAACGACCTCAAAAACACCTACCTCTATCCAGCCTTTTTTCAAAACCTCTTCTAATCTATCCAAAGAAACATCTTTGCCCTTCTTTACCATAGCCGCATAGACGGCGCATACCGCTTTAAATGCCTCCGCATCCGCTTGCCAATTGTTAGTAAAATATCCCAGCTTTTTCTCAAGTTTTGGAACAGGAACATCCATATCGCGTTCTATTAAGGCGGCATAGATAACGCCTAAGGCGTCTATGGCATATTTGCTTTCATCCTGATAATTCAGCATTTTTTCCAAATCGGACGGCCTTACCATTTTACCTTTATGTATAAGCTCCAGATAGATGGCCTTCAATACTGTTATCGCTACCGCATGGGCAGCATGATCCGATCTATTTAATTGCCGCTTCAGCGCAAACATGTTCCTGATAAACGTCCTGGACATGGTTTCGCGCAACTCTTCTGCGGATATGGGACTCTCCGCACAAGCGCTTTTTTTGCCGGCTTTCCGCTGTTTCAGCACGCCCTCCAGATAATAGAAGCGCTCTCTTTCTGGTATATCGCTTAGCGCTTGCGGATGTTGCTGTTTAAGTTGCGCCAGAAGCATTCCGGGAGAATCAACCATTTCGGGATATTGTTCTAAAACCGTGTCTATTATAGCCTGGCGAGTCCTTTCACTTTCCCCCGCCTCCTCCGGCGCGGCCGCGGCGGAAGACACAAGCTTCGGCAGCTGATCTCCTTCGTGGCCACCCGGCGTGTTAGGCTCGGCCGATAAGAAGAGTTGGTTACGTCTTACGAGATTGTCCGGCATGCCGGGTAAACTGGAGGTCGGTTGCTCGTCAAAACCGCCGATCTGCGGCGAAATTATAGTCATTTGTGCCGCCGCGCCGCCTGAGGCGGTGTCATTCCCGGGAACGAAATGCCCTCGTCGGTTTTTAACTATTTTATATATCGCGCCGATACTTGGAACAAAACTACCGCCCACATTAACATTATCTCTATAAACTCTTAGTTGTATATCTAAGTTGCTTGCGACACGTTTTAATAAATTATCCACTTCGTCTTTTCTGGCCCGGAGGTCTGTACCAAAAAGAGTGCCTAAATTGCGCACAACCAGTAGGCCATTATTTTTCAAGCTTCGTAGCGCCTTCGCCGCCACGGCTTCGGCATCAACGCCGGGACAATCTAAAACACTTAATAAAAAAACTACATTATAATCATTATCTTTGATTTCCCTCGCGTCTTCTACTTTGCGCCTTATGATTCTCAAGCGCTTCCTGGCTTTTTCAACAAAATCCGCGCCGTCGGGTGAGCTATGCTTTATATCCCCAAAGAGACAATCCTCTATAGCTTCGTCAACGTCCACATCCGCATCGTAGGGTTGGCATATGTCTAAATACGCGCCTTTGAATATTGTATATACTGCGGGAAATGGATAGTTTCCGCTGCCCACATCTAAAACTTTGCTGCCCTCTCGTATATCCAGTCCTTCAACAAGGCGAATTGTGTCTTCCTCTGTCCATGGCATGGGATTGTCCGGTTCATACATGTTCAGCGCTTTTAATAACGATATAAGAGAGCCATGCCATGGTATAGTTGGTTTTGTTTTTTGCCTTTTTGTCGTCTTTGCTCTGCCTTCGCCCGCGCCCTCCGGTCCGCCCGCGCCTCGCGTCATCAAATACACCGGTCCATGCCCTCGTCTTGCGTCGCTGAAGATAATACTGTCGATATCCGGGGCATCCCCGGGTGTGAAACGATGTCTTCTCGCTTTACCCGGAAACGCAAAAGGATCGAATGGCACACGCTCAACCTTTGCACTTTCTCCTCCCGCGGGGGGTACTTGCGATTCGGCACTTACGTCCGCAGCTTGCGTAGCACGTCCTGTTTCAGGCACTGAAGCATGAGGATACGCGCTTGCTATAATATCTAATTTCTCTCGCATAGTCATTTCACTGGGGTCTTTATCGCATATCATGTCATTAACATTCTTTTTGAATGTAACCAGTCCTCCCTGTCCCAACGCTACCGCATAAGCCGCTGTTATGAGGCGTATCTTTTCCTGCAGCTCCAATCCGCCGTCTTTTTTCTTTTTCATGAGCTCATCATCCGTTATGCCGAACTTGCCCTGGATGTACTTTGTCGTAAGATCAAACGATTCTTCTCTTTTCTTGCTTCCCTTGGCCACATACAGGGCGGCTGTCGCTATCCTCTGACGTTCTGACGGCTCCATGGAGGAAAACCTCTCCATTCCGAATCTGATCTGCCAGGAATTAATAAGTCTTGTCCAGCGCTCATACCTGGCGTTTCCATTTATGCTATGGACCATCGTTAATAACTTACTCTTTGTGGCAAATTGCAGAGATTTTAAGGAAAAATCCATATCTTTTTTTAAAAATTCTATACACCGTATGGCTATGGGCCACTTATTTTCGCCGTTCTTCAATATTCTACCAGTAATATAGCCCAATCTTTTAGATTCTTTCACATCGCTGTCATTTATATTAAATTCGTTCTTTAGATATAAACGTATGGATTCTTGCGTGAAGTCAGGTGCTGCTGTCTCCGGCGCGGCGGGGGCGGGTGACACGTCAAAGTCAGACTGGGCTCCTTTCCCATGTTTAATGTCTTCGGATATCACGCGCATGGTATCATTCTCCAGCACCTCAAGATAATACTTCTCGTTGTTGAAATAGCCTCCGATCTTCTCTAATTCAAATTTTTCGGTTTCATATTCATCTAAAGTCACTTTGCTATATCCGGACGTGCCTGCAAGGACGGTCTTTACACCTATGGATGAGGCATATTCTATCGTATAATCTATTAACGCCTCTTTAATCCTGTCTTTAAGCGGCTGAACGGAGGAGTAGTCGTCATTTATCTCGATATTGTCGATAATAAGATAGGGCCTGTTTTGCCTGTTCTTTGCGAGGAATAGCCAGGCGAGCGCTATGGTTTTGGATGTATCATCGTCTATAACCTCAGCTACCTGTATGCCCTGGTCTATCAGGTGGTCTATCATGGTGTCAAAGTGCAAATTTGAGTTAGTGGCCAGGCAGCAACTCACAAAGTCGCCTAAGAAAAGGTCGTGGGGCGGGTCTCTCTTCCACATCCTTAACGTGAAGTTTCTTTTTTTCTTGGCGAGCTCTCTTACAGCCGCCGGATTCTGAATCAATTTTTTAAGGTCGTTTATGGATGATGCCAGGTGTAGAATAACCTCCTTAACCTTAGAGTCTTCAACATTCCTTGCGAGATAATTTACGGCCTTCTTTACGGATTCTATGTTTTTGATGTTTTTGAATACGTCGATTACTTTATTACGCGCCCTCCGAGTTCTGCCGGCCGACCCGGATATCGGCATAAGCCTTAACTTCGCGTCTTTATCGGAGGATACCATAAGGCCTAATTTCCTCAAGAGGTTCGAGAGGCCTTGTTTCTTTGCCGACTCTAACAAGTCATGTAAAGAGGCTATGTGTCCTGCCATCCTTAACATCTCGTCTTCCGGGTCTATCTTGAGGTTGCGCTCGGAGAATGAAAACAGCGATTCCCGCGAATAGGACAGCCAGCTATCGGGACTTATCCCGCAGTCTGTGATGGCCTTTCTTACATTCTTGTTGTGTTCGGCCAGCGGGGCGCCTTCTTCGTCATCCTGCGAGGTATCCGTCAAGAACGAATGGAACCTGTCCTCGAACATCGCCTTGAGCACGGCCTTGAATAGGCCTAGCTTATCGGGAACTTTGTTTCTAATAAATTCCATGGCCGCTTTAAACCTGCCCGCGTATAGGATGTGGAACCTTGAGAGGACCTCAGTTCTTATGCCGGAGGCCGTTATGCCCAGGGATGCCGCCAATTCATCAAGATACGCCTTAGCGAGGCTATCCGATAACTCCTGCCACGGCACCAATTGTTCCCGGGCTGGCTTTAACGATTCCAACAGGTCGTCTTTTTTTCCAATACTAATATAGGCGCTTGATATTTCCAATATCCTCTGGAAACTGTTAAAATCCTTCCTTTCGGCCAGACTATATAAAGCCTTTAAGGCATCCGTAACGCCTTCATCGGCTACATCAAGGCAATCGAAGAATCTCCTTAAAGGATACGGGTCTTTTTTGAGGAACCTTTTAAGAAAGATGAACGCGTCTTCGCCCATAATCTCAATAAGACACACTGTCTTATGGGCGTTATCCTGCCAGAATATGTCTTCGTCTATCCTTCTGGATTCTTCTAAAGATAGGTTCTTTTCATGAAAAAAGTCTTTGGTTAATTCGAATTTATCCGTCATGACGTCCTCTGCCAGACCTAATGATAGAGAAGACAGTTTTAAGAATATACTAAACATGCCCTCGCCCGCATATTGAGTAAAAGCGTCTTTGGCCGCCTGTAGATGCTTCTCAAGCTCCTCTTTATAGATTCTTCCGAAGGCTTCGACGACTTCGGGGCGAACAGCACAGTCAGTATCTTCCAGCATGGATTCGAGTGTTGAGAGGATACGCCTTTTGTCTTTTGCGTCAAGGTCTTTATAGATTCTTCCGAAGGCTTCGACGACTTCGGGGCGAACAGCACAGTCAGTATCTTCCAGCATGGATTCGAGTGTTGAGAGGAT
>CAZYPU010000001.1:0-11143 GCA_964649665.1 uncultured Planctomycetia bacterium | reverse complement strand
TTTGTCTTTTGCGTCAAGGTCTTTATAGATTCTTCCGAAGGCTTCGACGGCTGCGTGGCAGACATCCCAGTCATTATCTTTCAGCATGGATTCGAGTTTCGAGAGGAAAATTATGGCGTCTCTTATGGATTTTTTGCGAGTTTCGCCTTCTCCTCGCGCCTTTCGTTTTTTAACGTCCTCCGACGCGGCGGCATCATCAGGTAATAAAGATTCTTTATCAACATTTACGGCCTGCGTATAATCCCAACGCGGGGTTCCTACTTCTTTGCGACGGATGCGTTCGTTTCTATATAAAAGCAGTATCTTGTGATCCGTTATGCCGTGCCTATTAGGCGATGCCAGCTTCTTATCCAGCATTACTTTTGCCAGGCGGCTGGCATGGGGGGATTTCAGATTTTGCGCGGCGCGTAAGATCTCCTTCTTAAACCTTACATCGTAATCATCATATGTCCTCGCCAAAAGTATCGCCTCGAGCAGTATCTCTTGAAATGCCGCTGACCAATGATTATTATTAACGGGTCGATTGGTGTCTTTAAAAACTTCGTTGCCGACTCTCTTTAGAAGGATCCCGCCAAGCCATTCTAAAGCTTCTTTGCCGCCGTTTATTGAACAGGCCACTGCCCAGTGCCAGTAAAGTTCATAATCTCTTTCGGATACCTCTGCCTCACCGTCCGGCGGCCTTACGTCGGTAAACTCAAGAAGCGCATCTATCACGTCATGCCACAAGTCGTCCGGGAAAGTCGCCGCATCTAGTAATGTTGAGGGGAGGCACTCAAAGGCTCTTAGTTTAGCTTTATCCCGATCTTCTTCCCATAATTTCTTTATTTGCATGAGGTTTCGAGTTTTTGTAATAATTTCTGATAATCTTTCTGGCTTTCTTGATATTACAGGCCGCGGCGCAATAGCAAGCAATTCTGCCGCCGTAATATCGTGTTTTCCCAATAAGGCGCCTCCGGATTGACGCAGTCTTTCAATAACACCGTCAACAAAAGAAAAGTCCGGCTGTCCGCCTTCCGAACGCCGGGGGTTCGCAGGAGGTTTTTGCGCCGGCGCGGCCACTCTCGGAAAGGTAACGATATACACACGGTAGGGCCCATATCCATAAATCATCTTGACATTCATTTTGCCGCCGCACTTCAATATTTCCTCAACAAGATTCTTTCTCTCGCCGGCGGCCGGCTCAACTATGTGCTCGCGGTTCCAGAGAATCGCGGCGCCATTCGGCGACAAAACCACAGGCAACCCTCCGGCCAGCCGCCTGAGAGCCGCTCCCTCAAGGTCACCGTCCCAGAAGTTCTTGAGGTCGTTTAATACCTTCGGGACAGGCCTTAAGGTTTCCTCCGGCCCTGGAAACCCGGCATCCGGCATATTCCAGACAATCTTGTCAAAGCGCGTGCCGCGGAATCTCGGCTCGCCGCCTTCGGAAATGACGTTATCCCCCACGATCGCTTCTACTTCAAATCCCGCGATCTTCGCGGTCACTTCAAGATTCGCTACCTCAAAAGGATTTACGCCTATCGCGTGTATTTTGCCTCCTGTCTTTAAATACGCTATCAACGCGTCGATGCCTGTGCCGGGGCCGACCACCAAAACGCTTTCGCCATTGTTTACACTGCTATATACATTCTTATAATAGTCCCCGTCTGTAGCCGGCAGATTTTCGGGAGAATATACCGTGGGAAGTAGGGGTATTATGTATTGGCGCTTGCCCGGCGCGCGTTCATCCGGAAGGTGTTTCAAATTTAAACTAAGGATCTTTTCGCCGACATCAAGGAGCGGCCAGCACTGCAGGGTTCCGGCTTCATCAATCTCTACGTACAGATAGGGCGACGTTGAGGTATTTATTATGTCTCTCGCGTCACTTTTTTTTGCCTGTTTATAAGACATGATAAGGGCGTTGTCGGTTTTTAACCGTTCAAGAAATTCAGCCCATCGGGCTTTCGTGTCCGGACTGCCTATCTCGGGAACGGCAAAATAATAGTAAGATAAATTGAGATATTTAAGCACCGGTTTTACGGCTTTACTGTTTTCGGAAATCACCGGAAATACGGCTATGAGATTCCCTTCTTTGTTATACAAAAGGTCAAGTTCGATTATATCCAGGATCGCGGGGTTGCATAACGCGAACTTAAGGAGGTCCAAGCCGCTTGCCGGAATCTTTGAAAGGTACCGGCAGGCCGGTATCATTACCCTGCGAACTGTCCCGCCTAATCTTTCCTCCTCCCGGACAAGCTCAACTCCTTCGGTGGTCAATATATCTTTAAGTTTTAAAAGCGACAGTAATTTATCCGCCGCCATGTCCTCGCCCGCGCCGGCCGCGGAAGCGAACTCGCCAGGTTGCGGCGATTGATCGCCTGCGCTTTTACCTTCGTCACTCTCGCCCGCCGAAGCAAAGAGCATACCGCGCCTAATACGCCCAGTCAGCGCACGTGGTAACCCGATACCAGTCGGTTCGTCGCCGAGAGCGATATTCACCGGGTTTATCCTCTGGGGCGCGGCGATCCCGCCGCCTCCGCCGGCAACGGACTTCCCGCCTTCGTCTGCCGCTTTCAGCACCTCCAACGCCAACCGCCGGACATGTCTTGCCAAAGCCAACTGTTCCAACCGGCCGCATGTATCTATCAACAGGGCGCTTTTTATCGGACGATGTTTCATGTGGGCCCTCAGGGCGGAAATCGCATTTTGGTTCCCGGCAAGGGCTAGCCATAATACTTCAAACAGCAGGTCTTCGTCCGGGTTTTCGCGAAAGAGCCCTTTGAGACGCTTCTCAATCTCGTTTTCGTCGTTCTTTGTCAATAGTTCGGCGATGCGGGCATACCTTTCTCCCGCTGTGAGAGCGGCCTCGGCTAACGCCCTGTCCCGGTATATCTCAAAGAAATGGCTCTTTGTTGTCAGCCAAGAAACGCCAGATCCATTCCTCGCATGCGGCATAAGCGCGTCAAGATGTGTAACGAAATCCGAGCCGAGCAACGCAAGCGAGATATCTAATCTGGTTTTAAGCCCCCGACTGCCGTAAGCGTAATTTTCGTACCTACCCACGGCAAGGCCTAACCAATAACGCAGATAGAAATCTTTCCGACGCTGCCCGGCGAAAACTTCCGATATCGCCTTATTATCGCTGACGCCGTAGTCTGCACCACTGCGGAATTCTGTCCTCCTGCCGCCTAACATGGACCTTCGTGAAATAACCATATCCGCCAACCTATCGTCATCGTCCGGCTCGTCCGGCTTAAGATTCTCTATTATGGCCTTTAGCGTCTCTTCGGAAGGATTATCGGTCAATTCGTTTAAGCTCTCTGCGGAGGCGCGGGTATTTGCCGCGCAAACCGCCAAAATCGATAAACCTAGCTGCCGCGTCGCGATACTTCCGGATAGCGAAATATGGCCCTCCCATAAGACAAAGCCCGTTTTCCTTTCCCCTTCCACTGTCTGCGCAAAAGTTCCTTTGTTTTCCAGAGCGGCTATGCGTTCCAGCTCCCGGCAGATTTTCCACTGGACATCGGGCGACGAAGGCAGGGTCTGCATTTCCAGCTTGCCGCGTTCTATGACCGGCTTGATCTTAAAGCCGCCCTTATCGTCAATGTTGGCGGGCACGTCGATAGAAAAGGCCGAAAACGCCAGAGACCAGATAAAATCAGAATCCGCTAGCCGGACCTGCGTGTGCATCTCGAGGCCCTCCATAAAAGGCGGGTCTAAATACGCCAGAAATCTTTCGTTATCCGCTATCTCTTTTAAGATGTCTCCGGCCGGGGTTATCTTCCGGGTTTCCTCCTGGTTTTCTATCAGTTCGCGGTAGAGCCGCAGCTTCGCCAATTGCTGCCCGCCGGGAGACAATTGCGCGAAGACCGGTTCCCTGGTCAACATGTCGTCGACTATTCCGGCCTCGGGCCTGAGCTCTGTCTGTAAGACTTTGGCGGCTTTTACTATATCTACACCTAACCCGTTGACCGCGGCATTTCGAACCAACTCTCTTTTGTCCCTCAATCCTTTGATCATGGTAGGAAGGGCTGCGGCTCTGTCCTCAGGGCTCTTGCAAATTTGCCTCAAGGCGCTAAGAATAGCCGATCTTACAGAGGGCCATTCCTCATTTGCGTCAAATGCGGCGTCCATGGGCCGCACGGCTATTCTCGGCTCCGCTACCACTTTGCCGGCTGCATGAGCCGCTGACAAACGGATCACCGGACTCGGATCATTTAGGTCGGCGATTAATTTCGCGGTGGCTACACTGGCATATTTTCCCATCTTACTAATTGCTGTAATCGCCGCAATTCGCACGTTTTCTTCTTTGTCCTCTAAACATTTGAATAAACATGGGATAGTATCTTTGGCGGCTAGGCCGATCTCTCCCAATGTAAAGATAGCGTTTCTTCTTAATCGCGGGTTTCTGTCGCCCAATGCCGCAACCAGGAACGGGATTGCGCCTTTGTCTTTATTCATTACCAGCGTCATCGTGCTGGCACTTACGACGTACAGGTCTTCACTCCCTAAACGTTGAATCATGGTAGAAAAATCCGCTGTGCTCGGTCCTGCGTCCGCAGGAATCTTTGGCTTCAGACCGCCTTCCGGCGGCTCTGTCCGCCAGTCCATGCCTCCGCCTCGCAGGCTGTCGTCAAACGGCGGCCGTAGCTCGGCCGGCGCGGGCGGCGCAATCGGCAAACAAATCGTGAATGTCGTGCCCTTGCCGGGTTCTGACGCGACCGTGATCGTGCCTCCGTTCTTCCTGACCAACTCGCGGACTATATCCAGGCCCATGCCGCGGCCCTCGCCTTTTGTCGAACCAACCGGTCTGCCCGCGTTAAATACCTCCACCATATTTGACGGCATGCCCGGGCCGGAATCAGCTATCTTAATCTCAACGACTCCGTCTTTGCTAGAAGTTTGAGTCTTTACCTCGCCCCCCTGAGGGAGCAATGATTCGCGCGCATTTCTGTATATGTTTATTAATACAGTATAAATATCGACCTCTATTCCCGAAACGTAGAACTGTGAAGATTCATAATTTCTCACATGTTCAACGCGAGGCACACTTTCAATTAATGCCGCGGCATCCAGCATCTCATTTATATCAATGGCAGCTTTTT
This sequence comes from uncultured Planctomycetia bacterium, assembly GCA_964649665.1. Lineage (GTDB taxonomy): Bacteria > Omnitrophota > Gorgyraeia > JABMRN01 > RBG-13-46-9 > CAZYPU01. The sequence continues at coordinate 6,062 of CAZYPU010000001.1, read as the reverse complement.
CCTGTGGTTTCAAGCCAAACTCGTTAACTAAAATTGATTTGCAGGATTTGAGCACGCTTTCAAATGACCGACTTAGCCTTGCCACCTCTTCCTCTGAGATTGACGGATTTGCTCTGGTCAGTTTTTCGTCAAAACTTTTCAAAAACATAATAGTTTCGGACGTAAGAGCTTTTATCAATTCTCGAGATGCCTCAATAAAAGAATCCATATTTTTCTTTTTATCAATAACTGTACCATCTCTCTGGAGACATTCAGACGCTTCTTGCATTTTGACTATAGTCGTCTCAATATTTTCTAACAATCTAGATTCTCCATCTTTTAGTTTTATATGATGGCTGCCGTGAACATTTTCAACGCAACCGCGTATTCTAAATAGCAATTTTCCTATGGTATGATAAATATCATTGAATCTTTTAATCAACCTTATTATTTCATTCCCTCCGAGCGGGCCTTCATGCGGTAGGTTTTGCGTGGTGCCTTCGCCTGCGGCGGCGGCCCCACCCGCCGGAGTAGTGGAAAGGCCGGCTTGATAAAACATTTCCAGCGGATGCCCTTCGAGATAGGTAATCGCCGCGACAAGGGCTCGGTTATCGGCGTAAACTTCGGGGGTTATAAGATACAAATTTTCGCGGAGGCGTGAGGCGAGGGCTGTATTATTTTTGAGCATCCTGTCGTACATGTCGCCGGGGCGCGCGATGAATACGCGTCCGCTTTCTCTCCACATTTTCGCTCGCATCTGAACCGCTACCCCGGGATCACGGGTGGCGGTCCATCGGGCGAGGGAATAATCCTTATTGCGGTCGGCAGGCAGTGCCCAAGCTATGTCGGAGATAAAAAAGGCGCAAACCAGGATGGCTGATATGATCCTTATATTAACTTTCTTTTTGTGAAGCATAGCAGCTAATATAGCATAAGATAGTGGGGCGAGTGTCACAGGAAGGTAACTATTGAAAATACTAACAGGGGTATATTGTGTAGAACGTCTTGAGACTGGAAATGGTTGATTTACTCCGGAGAGAGGGCGGTTACTTAGTGATTTCTGCGCGCTGCATAGGTGAAGTTATGAAAATATTTCTTCCATAACATATCCGAAGAGGCAAATTGATTTTCCCCAAAAAAATAATCCACGATAGCCTCTCTAACACGGGTAAGTTCTTTGAGACGCGCAAAATTCTTAATTTTTTCTACGGTTAAGTCTATGAGCTCCAAAGCGCGCTCGACGGCCCGGCGGCTATAGGCGGGATTGTTCCTGGCCCGCCAATTCAAGGCGCGTTCTACTTCGCCCCCGATATTGGCCATCTGTTCAATAAGGGACATTCGGCTCCATCGGCCGGAGGCAAGATCTTTGTGCTGAGGATTCATCGGACGATCCTCTTTGCGGCAATCGAAATGATCTTCCGGCGTATCTGTAAATTTTCCACGCCCCGGCTTCTATTGCCTTGGGACGGGCGCATATTAATCAAGGAATCAAACTCGACAAAATCGTCGCCCTGCATTTCCGGATAAAGATTGATTCCCCAAAGGTTTTTCTGTTTTGAACCATCTTCAAGAAACAATGCCTCTAAATCAGAATGAAGTTCGGCATCGATCGCGATTGCTTCCCGTTCAACATCAACGACTGCCTTTACCATGTCGCCAAACCTATCGGCAGCCATCTGCTTAAGCTCACCGATCGACAGCGCATCTATGATTATTTTCATAAAGTAAATTATACCCTAAACAAAAGCCCTCTGCAAGCACTTATCTGAAAAGTGTCAAGCCAAAACGCATCTTATTGCAAGGGGTTAAATGCGAAGAAGAAGGCGGGACAAGCTTAAGATCGGCGCGAGGATTGCCCTTAAATATTGGGCCGTCTCTTCAGGGTGTATTCCGTAAATTTTATAATATCATTCATCATTTTTACCGTCAGGGCAGGATACGCGCCTATTGCGGTTTCTCCGGAAAGCATCAAATAGCCGGAGCCATCAAGGATGGCGTTTGCCGTGTCGCTCACTTCAGCGCGTGTCGGCCTTTTATGCTCGGTCATACTTTCAAGCATTTGAGTAGCGGTGATCACCATCTTTCTTCGCTTAATGCACTTCTTTATAATCATTTTCTGCATCATGGGAACCTCGTATATGGGTAAGGATACCCCCATATCACCGCGCGCTATCATGATGCCGTCCGCGACTGTAAGTATTTCATCAATATTTTTGATGCCTTCCCGGTTTTCGATTTTCGCGATAATCCTGGGTTTTACGCCGCTATAATTTATAAATTCTTTTACGTTAAGGACGTCCTTTTTATTCCTCACAAATGACTGCGCGATAAAATCCATTTTGCTCTTCAGGCCGAACCGCAGATCTTTCCTGTCTTTTTCGGTTAGATCCTTGAAGCTGAGTTTAATACCGGGGATGTTAACGCCTTTGTTTTCCTTCAAAATTCCGGGTGTAACTACTTCCGCTTGTATATATTTTCTTGATGTGGATTTTACCCTTAGCGCGATATAGCCATCATCTATGTATATGAAAGCTCCTTTTTTTATATCTCGGAGGGGGCCTTCATAATCAAACGGTATGGCCGTCCTGTCATTGGCCATTTTTTGATTGCTTAAATATACTGTTTGTCTTTTTTTTAACTCTATGGACCTACCCCCCCTATCCCTGAATGTTCCTATCCTTATCCGGTAGCCATCGAGGTCTTGCAGAATCTTTATATGGCGCCTGTATTTTTTATTTAATTTTCTTATTAAGTTTATGCGGCACTGGTGCTCTTCATGATTCGCGTGTGAAAAATTGAGCCGGGCTACATCCATTCCCGCCAGCATCATTTTTCGAAGCACGGTGGTATTTTCACTTGAAGGCCCCAGTGTGCATATAATTTTTGTTTTAACCATATGTTCGTTTCTTATTTTGAGGTATGATATTAGATAAGCGCGGTATTCTCGTCCGGATTTTGTTCGGAATTTTCCTTCGCAATTTGCGCTTCGCCTTCTTCGGGCTGTATGTTTTTTCTATCCAATTTGCGTTGTCTTTTTGCTTCTTTCTTCTTTTTCTTTGCCAATTCTTTCTGCCGTTTTCGAAATGAATAATTATCTCTTGCCAATACGCCCTCCTTTTATTTTGGGCCATCCCGCGGGGGACATCCCATAATTCGGATCCTACTCTCCGGAAAACACGTTATTCGGGGAAAAATGCCCTCTCTCAAAAAGAGGGCATTTGAATAAACACCTTACCTGCTTACTTTTAACGGCCTTCGTTTTTACGCTTCGAAAAACATTCCCGACAATATACCGGACGGTCGCCTCTCGGCTTGAAAGGGACTTCGCATTCTTTCTTACATTCTGCGCAAGTCGTCTTATGCATCTCCCGCGGACCCCTGTCGAATCCGCTGCCACCTTGTTGATATCCCATGTTACCTCCTTTCTAATTCTTGTAAAAATTTTGAAACTACGGATTAACCAAATTTTTGCGCCTTGGAACAAAACGATAAGGGGACAGCAAATTACCTTTAACCCTCGTCCGGATATTTAAGCGTGTTTTTTCCGCCGCTGGAAAAATGGCCTTTTTCCCTGATCAAACCTTCGATTTCCGCCGCCGGGGCCTCTATCAAAACGGCGTCCCCGATCAAAGCCCCCTTCTCTGGAACTATTTCCTCTGGAATTACTTTCTCTGGAACTATTTCCTCTGGAACTATTTTCTCTGGAACTATTATAGTGTTTTCTTTTACCGTGCTGGTAAGGGCGGCCGTAAGGCCGGAAAAGTTTTGAAAAATGCTGCCCCTTAGAGGGCCTTTCCGAAGGCCGGCTGATTAAGGTATCTATTTTCTTCTCCAAAAAAACCAACTGCTGTTGGATTCTCTTAAGCATGGCCGCTGTATCCGGCTCAGCTTGCGGCGGGGGCGAAGAACCATTGTGTTTAAACTGTTTTTCCACTATGTCGCCTTTCTGTCCGACCCATATTATCTATCCTCCAGCGTAGTATTATACATTTAACGGCAGTATAAGTCAAAACCATAAACCGGATTTTAACAGATTAACCGGGGGCGCTGTCACTTCACACAGGACAATGAGTCAAATCCTCATCCCTGAAGGGACTCCCTGCCTGTTTTTTTAATACTCCACGGCGGGGATTTTGCGCAGTTTTTTCTTTTCGGAACGCATCTTTTTACACCTGAGCATTTTTTCTTTGGCTCTCCTGGAACGCTTTCGTTTCTGGCGCCTTATCTTTTCTATCTTCTTTTGCTGTTCTGCTTTCCTGCCCAGCAGTAATGATTCGATTTTATCAGTGAGTATTCTTCTTGCAAAAAACCGGTTCAAGGCTTGAGAGCGTTCCTGCTGACACTTGACTTCGATGCCTGTAGGCCTGTGTTTGATATAAACGCACGAGGACGTTTTGTTCACCTTTTGTCCGCCCGCCTTACTTGAGCGTATGAATTTTTCATCCAAATCAGCTTCTTTTATTCCCAATGAAGCCATCTTCGCCTTTAGGGCTCCCTCTTTGTATCCGCTTACTTTGAATCTCATATTGAGCCTATTCTAATTGTCCGGGATCACAACTATTATTTTGATTGCGCGCCGCGGCCCGAGCGCTTGCGATCTACTTCCGCTAAATGCAATTTCCGGAGCCTTATATGCTTGGGGGTTATCTCAACCAATTCATCATCCTTAATAAACTCAAGAGCGAATTCAAGTGTCATTTGCCGCGGCGGTATAAGCGCGATCGCTTCATCGCTTCCTGAAGCGCGCATATTGGTTAATTTCTTTTCACGCAAGGCGTTTACGGTAAGATCGGCGCCTTTGTTGTTTACGCCGACGATCATCCCCTCGTATAGCTTTTCTCCGGGTTTAACAAAAATCTCACCGCGCGGCTGTAAATTATAAAGCGCGTACGCCACCGCGTCACCGCGTCCATGTGAAATGAGGACTCCGCTTTGACGTGTGGGCATATCTCCTTTATAGGTCTGATATTCAAGGAAATTTTGGTACATGATGCCGCCGCCCCGGGTCATCATAAGGAACTCGCTTCTAAACCCGATTAATGCCCTTGAGGCAATAACAAATTCCATGCGTCTGGTGCCGGAAGATGTTGTCTTTAGGTTATGCATTTGAGCCTTGCGCTCTCCAAGCGCCTGCATAACAGCGCCGCGATACTCATCTTCCACCTCTACTATCACCTCTTCAACGGGCTCGAGCGTTTGATTACCCATTTTCTTCAAAATAACCTGCGGCCTGGAGACTTCCATCTCATACCCCTCGCGGCGCATTGTTTCAATAAGAATAGCAAGATGCAGTTCGCCGCGGCCTGAAACCTTTAACCGCTCAGTTCCCCGAACCTCCTCGACCTTGATGCCGACATTGATCATGGCCTCATGCATAAGACGCTCCCGTATATGCCGTGATGTTAGAAATCTACCTCCATCCCTGCCTGAAAGAGGGCCCGTATTATGGGAAAAGTTCATGGAGATTGTGGGCTCATCTATTTTGATAGCGGGCAGTCCTTTTGGCGCATCAATACACGTAAGCGTCTCTCCCACTTCTACGTCCTCTATCCCGGAGATCGATATAATATCTCCGGCTATGGCCTCACTTGCTTCAATACGGATTAGTCCGCGATACTTCATGATCTTAGTTGCCTTGCCAATGGCAACAGTTCCATCACGTTTTACAAGCGCCACAGGATCCCCAACGCGTACAGTCCCATGAAAAACCCGCCCTATGGCGATTCGCCCGACATAAGAGTCATAATCAAGCATTGTAACCAGCATCTGAAAAGGGAGCTCCGGGTTGGCTATCGGCGGCAATACCCTGTGAAGGATAGTTTCTAAAAGAGGCTTCATAGAGTCTCTCGGATCGTCAAGATCAAGCGTGGCGTAACCATCCTTTCCCGAAGCGTAAACAATCGGGAAATCAAGCTGTTCGTCAGTTGCGTTCAGCTCACAAAAAAGATCAAATGTCATATCCGCCACTTCATCCGGGCGGGCATGGGGACGATCAAGCTTATTTATCACAAGTATTGGTTTTAAATGCAACTCGAGTGACTTTTTCAAAACAAATTTAGTCTGCGGCATGGGCCCTTCAAAAG